>NZ_CP019509.1:2142500-2470000 GCF_002002905.1 Aquaspirillum sp. LM1
ATCGGCCGCTCTATCAGCGCGAGGCCCTAAGGTCCCCCGCTTTCATCCTCGGATAATATGCGGTATTAGCACATCTTTCGATGTGTTATCCCCCACTGATAGGTACGTTCCGATGCATTACTCACCCGTTCGCCACTCGCCACCAGGTGCAAGCACCCGTGCTGCCGTTCGACTTGCATGTGTAAAGCATGCCGCCAGCGTTCAATCTGAGCCAGGATCAAACTCTTCAGTTCAATCTCTGCAAATATTACTTCGCTTGACGCAAACTCTCAGAGAATCTAACGATTCTTTGATCATTCTTGTGCAAGCTCTTGTTCCTCGGAACAAGCGCCTACACTTATCGGTTGTCATTCTGTTAAAGAGCAGTTGCTTTCCAACCCAGAAACCGGTAACGTCAGCGGTTTGTTTCGCTTCGTTTCGTTTTCTGCGTCAGCAGCAGAGAGGCGAACTATACGCACCACCTGAAAAACCGTCAACACCCCAAAACACACTTTTTTGTGCAAAACCGTGAAAAACACGATAAACCGCTGAAATAACACGGAAAACTTTTTGCAAAAAACCGCAAAAAAGTTTCACACCCTCGCAAAATCGCTGTCACACCCTGCGAACACATGGCAAAAAAGCCGCAAAAAACCACCCGACGCCAGAGCAGAATGGTAAAAATTGCCCGTTCTGACCCCGCCAGCACGCAGTGGCAAGGCAAAAAAGCCGGCAAGCGGGCTGCAATGGGTGCTGAGCAGGGGATTCCTGGCTATTCCTTATATATGTAAAAAATGTTTGACTCAGTTTACCCGGCTTGACCTAGGCATACTCAGACACCAACCCCACCCCAACCCACCTCATCCACTCACTCACCACCCCGCCCCAACACGGATATCCCGCCCATTTGCTGCTTGCCAAGCCGGCAAGGTTACTTTACGCTTACGTAAACGTTAGATAAATACATCACCACCATGCGCCACACCTACACCATTACCGAATTGGCCGCCGAGTTTACGGTCACCTTGCGCACCATCCGCTTTTACGAAGAACAGGGCATGCTGTCGCCGCAACGCCAGGGGCGCAACCGGGTGTATGCGGCGCGCGACCGGGTGCGGCTCAAGCTGATTCTGCGCGGCAAGCGCCTGGGGCTTTCGCTGGCAGAAATCTCTGAAATTATTGATTTATATGAAGTTGCTCGCGATGAATCATCCCAGGCCATCAAGCTACTGGCCCGCCTGACCGACCGCAAGAAACAGCTGATCCAACAGCGTGAAGACATTGAGCAGGTGATGCACGATATCGAACAGCTGGAACAATACTGCCACAGCGTGCTGCAGCCGCCGGGGCTGCGCGCCGATGGTGGATAATTTTTCGCCGTACCGCTTGATTTACGTTTACGTAAGCGTAATACACTAGCGACTGACTTACCCCATACTAAACCGGGTCCGCCACGCACACTTGTCGTCGCCCAGCCCGACCACCGAGGAGACCATCACCATGTCGTATACCAGCCTGCATTTTGCCCTGAGTGAAGAACTGGACATGCTGCGTGACAGCGTGCGCCACTTTGCCGAACAGGAGATTGCCCCCTACGCGGCGGAGATTGACCAAAGTAACCAGTTTCCGCCGGCGCTATGGCGCAAGCTGGGCGAGATGGGCCTGCTGGGCATCACCGTGGAAGAAGAATACGGCGGGGCCAATATGGGTTATCTGGCACACATGATCGCCATGGAAGAAATCAGCCGGGCGTCGGCATCGGTGGCGCTGTCTTATGGCGCGCACTCCAATCTGTGCGTCAACCAGATTCGCCGCAACGGCACAGCGGCGCAAAAGCAGCAATACCTGCCCAAGCTGATTTCCGGCGAGCATGTCGGTGCGCTGGCCATGTCCGAGCCCAACGCTGGCTCAGATGTGGTCAGCATGAAGCTGCGCGCCGAACTGCGCGGCGACCGCTATGTGCTCAATGGCAGCAAGATGTGGATCACCAACGGTGGCGACGCCGATACGCTGGTGGTGTACGCCAAGACTGACCCAGCCGCCGGCGCACGCGGGATGACCGCCTTCATCATTGAAAAGACATTCAAGGGTTTTTCAGCCGGTGCCAAACTGGACAAACTGGGCATGCGCGGCTCCAACACCTACCCGCTGTTTTTTGACGATTGCGAAGTGCCGGCAGAAAACGTGCTCGGCCAGGTGGGGGAAGGAGTAAAGGTGCTGATGAGTGGCCTGGACTATGAACGCGCGGTGCTGGCCGCCGGCCCGCTGGGCATCATGCAGGCGTGCATGGACATCACCGTGCCTTATCTGAAAGAGCGCCAGCAGTTTGGCGAACCGATCGGCAACTTCCAGCTGATGCAGGGCAAGCTGGCTGATATGTACGTCAGCCTATCGGCCAGCCGCGCCTATGTGTACGCGGTAGGTCAGGCACTGGACCGGGGTGAAGGGGGCCGTCAGGTGCGCAAGGACGCCGCCGGGGTGATTCTGTACGCCGCCGAACGCGCCACCCAGATGGCGCTGGATACCATCCAGTGCCTGGGCGGCAATGGCTATATCAACGACTACCCAGCAGGTCGTCTGCTGCGCGACGCCAAGCTGTATGAAATTGGCGCGGGCACCAGCGAAATCCGCCGCTGGCTGATTGGCCGCGAACTGATGGCCGAACAAGGCTGAGTGACATCCTTATCGTCCAACGGAGGCCCAGATGCCGATTATTGATTCCAAGCTCAACCCGCGCGCAGCGGACTTTCAGGCCAATGCCGCGCAGATGCAGCGGCTGGTGGCCGACCTGCGCGACACCGTGGCACGCAATGCGCTGGGCGGCGGCGAAGGCCCGCGCGCCAAACATGTGGCGCGCGGCAAGCTGCTGCCGCGTGAACGCATCGACCTGCTGACTGACCCTGGCTCGCCATTTCTGGAACTGTCCCAGCTGGCGGCGTATGGCATGTACAACAACGATGCCCCCGGTGCCGGCATGATCAGCGGCATTGGCCGGATTGCCGGCACCGAATGCATGATTGTGGCCAATGATGCCACGGTCAAGGGCGGCACCTACTACCCGATGACGGTGAAAAAACACCTGCGCGCGCAGGACATCGCCCGGGAAAACCAGCTGCCCTGTGTCTATCTGGTGGACTCCGGTGGGGCATTTCTGCCGCTGCAGGACGAAGTGTTTCCCGATCGTGACCACTTTGGCCGCATTTTCTATAACCAGGCCACCCTCAGCGCGGTCGGGATTCCCCAAATTGCCGTGGTGATGGGCAGTTGCACCGCCGGCGGCGCTTATGTACCGGCCATGGCCGACGAATCCATCATTGTGCGCAATCAGGGCACCATCTTTCTGGGTGGCCCGCCGCTGGTGCGCGCTGCCACCGGCGAAGTGGTCACCGCCGAAGAACTGGGCGGTGCCGATGTGCATACCCGCATCTCTGGCGTGGCCGACCACTACGCGCTGAACGACGCCCACGCGCTGGGCCTGGCCCGGCAGATTGTCAGCCACCTGAACCGACAAAAGCCACCCGGCCCGCTGCGTCGCGACAGCCTGCCGCCACGCTACGCTGCCGAAGAACTGTACGGGGTGATTCCGGTGGACGCCAAAAAGCCGTTTGACGTGCGCGAGATCATCGCCCGGCTGGTGGACGACTCGGTGCTGGACGAATTCAAGCAGAATTACGGCACCACCCTGGTGTGCGGCTTTGCCCATCTGGATGGCTGGCCGGTGGGCATCATTGCCAACAATGGCATTTTGTTTTCCGAGTCGGCGCTCAAGGGTGCGCATTTTGTCGAGCTGTGCTGCCAGCGCGGCATTCCGCTGGTGTTCCTGCAAAATATCACCGGCTTCATGGTGGGCAAAAAATACGAAAACGGCGGCATTGCCCGTGACGGTGCCAAGCTGGTCACCGCCGTGGCCTGCGCCAGTGTGCCCAAGTTCACCGTGCTGATTGGCGGCAGCTTTGGCGCGGGCAACTACGGCATGTGTGGCCGCGCCTACAGCCCGCGCTTTTTGTGGATGTGGCCCAACAGCCGCATTTCGGTGATGGGCGGCGAACAGGCTGCTGGCGTGCTGGCCCAGGTCAAGCGCGAGCAGCTGGGCGAGGCATTCAGCGCCGAGGACGAAGAAAAGCTCAAGGCCCCGGTGCGCGAACAGTACGAACGTCAGGGCCACCCCTACTATGCCAGCGCCCGTTTATGGGACGATGGCGTCATTGATCCGGCGCAAACCCGCGACGTGCTTGCCCTGGGCCTGTCGGCGGCGATGAATGCGCCGGTGGAGCCCACACGCTTTGGCGTGTTCCGCATGTAGCCACAAGGACGCCACCATGTACTTTGAAACCCTCGAACTGGAACGAAACGGCCCGATTGCCACGGTGTGGATGAACCGCCCCGAGCTGCACAACGCCTTCAACGAAACGCTGATTGCCGAGCTGACCCGTGCCTTTGTCGTGCTCGACAGCGACGATAGCGTGCGCGTGGTCATCCTGGCCGGGCGCGGCCCGAGTTTTTCTGCGGGAGCCGACCTCACCTGGATGCGCCGTGCGGCGGACTACAGCGAAGAAAAAAACCGTGCCGACGCGCTGGCGCTGGCGCGCATGCTGAAAACCCTGTACCGCATGCAAAAGCCCACCATCGCCCGTGTACATGGCCCGGCTTATGGCGGCGGCACCGGGCTGACCGCCGCCTGCGATATGGCGCTGGCTGCCGACAGCGCCATGTTTGCCCTGTCGGAAGTGCGGCTGGGGCTGATTCCGGCCACCATCGGCCCCTATGTGGCCGACGCCATCGGCTGGCGGCAGGCACGCCGGTATTTTCTCTCCGCCGAACGCATCGACGCCGCGCTGGCTCGCCAGCTGGGCCTGGTACACGACATCTGCCCGGCCAGCGAGCTGGACAGCCGTATCAGCAAGCTGGTGCAGGAACTGTGCAAAGGTGCCCCCGCCGCCCAGGCCGAGGCCAAACTGCTGCTGGCCGACCTGCGCGATGGCTCGCCGCTGGACGATGCCCTGCTGGAAAAAACCGCCTGGCAGATTGCCCGCGTGCGCACCCAGCCCGAAGCCCGCGAAGGCCTGAGCGCCTTTATGGACAAGCGCCCGCCCAACTGGCTGCCAGCCAGGCGCGGCACCCCAGGCTGACCCAATCTTGCCGCCAGCCCCGGCGCTGGCGGCCCATTGCGACAAGGACGTTTCATGTTCCGCTCACTCCTGATTGCCAACCGGGGCGAAATCGCCTGCCGGATCATCCGCACCGCCCGCCAACTGGGCATTCGCACCATTGCCGTTTACTCCGATGCCGACGCCAACGCCCGCTTTGTCCGCCTGGCCGACGAAGCCTGGCGACTGGGCCCGGCTCCGGCGCGTGACAGCTATCTGCGCGCCGAGCTGATTCTGGACATTGCCCGCCAGAGTGGCGCAGAAGCCATCCATCCCGGTTATGGTTTTCTGTCGGAAAACGCCGAATTTGCCCAGGCCTGCGCCGACGCCGGCGTGGTGTTTGTCGGCCCGCCGCCCAGCGCCATTGCCGCCATGGGCAGCAAATCCGCTGCCAAACAGCTGATGGAGCGCGCCCAGGTGCCGCTGGTGCCCGGCTACCACGGCGACGAACAGGACGCCGACTTTTTGCACCGGCAAGCCGACCAGATCGACTACCCGGTGCTGATCAAGGCCTCGGCTGGTGGCGGTGGCAAGGGCATGCGCATTGTCGAGCGCAGCGCCGACTTTCCCGACGCGCTGGCCTCGTGCCGGCGCGAAGCCAGCGCCAGCTTTGGCGACGACCGTGTGCTGATTGAACGCTATCTGCAAAAACCCCGGCATATTGAAATTCAGGTATTTGCCGACAGCCAGGGTCATACGGTGTATCTGTTTGAACGCGACTGCTCGGTGCAGCGCCGCCACCAGAAAGTGCTGGAAGAAGCGCCAGCCCCTGGCATGAGCGCCGAGCGCCGCCGCGACATGGGCGAAGCCGCCTGTGCCGCTGCCCGCGCAGTGGGCTATGTGGGTGCCGGCACGGTGGAATTCATCGCCGAGCCAGACGGGCGCTTTTACTTCATGGAAATGAACACCCGCCTGCAGGTGGAACACCCGGTCACCGAAATGATCACCGGCCAGGACCTGGTGGCCTGGCAGCTGCGCGTAGCCGCAGGTGAGCCATTGCCGCTCAGCCAGGAGGCGCTGGGCATTCATGGCCACGCCATCGAAGCGCGGATTTATGCCGAAGATCCCGACCGCGACTTTCTGCCCGCCACCGGCCAGCTGGTGTATTTGCGCCCGCCGGCAGAAAGCGACAGCGTGCGGGTGGACACTGGTGTGCAGCAGGGTGACGCCATCACCCCCTACTACGATCCGATGATCGCCAAGCTGATTGTCTGGGGCCAGGACCGCGCTCAGGCGCTGGCCCGGCTGGATAGCGCGCTGGCCGACTACCGCGTGCTGGGGGTCACCACCAATATTGCCTTCTTGCGCCGACTGGCTGCGCATCCGTCGTTTGCCCAGGCCGATCTGGATACCGGGCTGATTGCCCGCCACCACGCCGAACTGCTGCCACCGGCCAGCGCCCAGCCCGCCCTCCCGGCGCTGCTGGCCGCCGCCTGCTGGCAGCTGACTGGCGAAGCCCGGCATACCGCTCACCCCGGCTGGCGGCTGAACGCCGAATGGCAACGCACCCTGCATCTGGGCTACCACGGCCACCCGCTGGCAGTACGGGTCACCCACCACGCCGATGGCCGCTGGACCCTCACCCTGCCCGACAACAGCCAGCATGTGCTCAGCGCTGAACGCCATGCCAGCCAGCTCACCGTGCATCTGGCTGGCCAGCGTTTGCATGCCGACTGCCTGCAGCACAACGACGCCCTGCATATCTACCTGCCCGAGGGCCTGAGCGTCTTCACCTTGCCCAATCCGTATGCCGCTGAAGCCGATGCCCAGCATGGCGACACCCACCTGAAAGCACCGATGCCCGGTCGGGTGGTGGCCTTGCTTGCCCCGCTGGGTGAGCCAGTGGAAAAAGGCGCACCGCTGATGATTCTGGAAGCCATGAAGATGGAACATACGCTGGTTGCGCCTGGGCCGGGCCATGTGGCGGCATTTTACTTTGCCGTGGGCGAGCAGGTGAGCGAAGGCAGCGACCTGCTGGACTTTGTGCTGCCCTGACCCAACCCAGCCACTCATTGCACAGGATGCCCGCCATGCGCTATCCCTCTCATGTCACCCTGGTGGAAGTTGGCCCACGCGACGGCTTGCAGAACGAAGCCACGCCAGTGCCAACCGACGTCAAGCTGCAACTGATCCGGCACCTGGCCGCCGCCGGCCTCACCCATATCGAAGCCGGCAGTTTTGTCTCGCCCAAGCGCGTGCCACAAATGGCTGACAGCGCCGACATCGTGCGCGCGCTCAACCCAGCCGCCAGCCCGCTACACTACCCGGTGCTCACCCCCAATCTGCAAGGCTTTGACGCCGCGCTGGCCGCCGGCGCGCGTGAAGTGGCGGTATTTGCCGCCGCCAGCGAAAGTTTTTCCCAGCGCAATATCCAGTGCAGCATTGCCGACAGCCTGGCGCGCTTTGCCCCGGTCATGGCCGCCGCCCGCCAGCACGGCGTGACGGTGCGCGGCTATGTGTCGTGCGTGCTGGGCTGCCCCTACGAAGGCGACATCGCCCCGCAGGCAGTGGCCGAGGTCAGCCTGCGTCTGCTGGACATGGGCTGCACGGAAATTTCGCTGGGCGACACCATCGGCGTGGGCACGCCAGCCGGGGTGCGCCGACTGCTGGACGTGCTGTTGCCGCAGATTTCAGTCAGCCAGCTGGCCGGGCATTTTCATGACACCTACGGCATGGCGATTGCCAATATCGTCACCGCCATGGAGTGCGGACTGGCGACGTTTGACAGCTCGGTGGCCGGGCTGGGCGGATGTCCGTATGCACAAGGGGCGTCGGGCAATGTGGCCACCGAGGATGTGGTGTGGCTGCTCAATGGGCTGGGGGTGGAATGCGGGGTGTCGCTGGAGGCTTTGCTGGACGCCAGTGCCTTGATCAGTGGGGTTTTGGGTAAGCCGCCGGCGTCGCGGGTGGCAAGGGCGTTGTTGGCCAAGCGGGGAAGTGAGCGCTGAGCTGCGCTGACGCGGGATGGCTGGGGTTGAATTGAGACGGGGTTGCACCCCGTGCCCGCCCTCCTTTCTTTGCTTCGCCAAAGAAAGGAGGCAAAGAAAGGCGACCCGGGACACCCGCCCTTCGGGTGCCCTGCGCTTCTCGACAGTCAGGGCCGGCCCGGAAACTCGCTGCCGCTCAAACAACCGTGCCGGACAGCCCCCTGACTGTCTGCGATGCTCGGCGGGCTTTACGGGGGTACAGCGGTGAGGCACGACCGGCTGAGTTTTATATCAGCATGGGGAATGCCGGAGAAACCGGAGAAAATCGTCGTCCCTGTGTAAGCGAGGACCCAGGCAAGTTTTCACGGCATGCCGACGGTGAAATTACCCTGGCCACTGCTTGTTGAGGATTCATCCATACCACGCTGTGGCGAGTTTCTGGATTCCCGCCTGCGCGGGAATGACGGGGTGGAATGCGATGGGCGGTGAATTGAATTGCGGGGGAGTGACGTATCTCAGGCAGTGGCATTTCGCTTGGTTACAGTCAGGCAACGGTTGCATGCCTCCGCCAGGTTTTCCACCCCCCGCCGCGTCGTCCCCGTGCAGGCGGGGACCCAGGCAAGTTTCCACGGCGTGCCGATGGTGAAATTATCTTGGCCACTGCTTGTTGAGGATTCATCCATACCACGCTGTGGCGAGTTTCTGGATTCCCGCCTGCGCGGGAATGACGGGGTGGGATGTGATGGGCGGTGGATTGAATTGCGGGGGAGTGATGTATCTCAGGCAGTGGCATTTCGCTTGGTTACAGTCAGGCAACGGTTGCGCACCGCAGCCAGATTTTCCACCCCCCGCCGCGTCGTCCCCGCGCAGGCGGGGACCCAGGCAAATTTCCACGGCGGGCTGACGGTGACATTGCTTTGGCCGCTGTTTGTTGAGGATTCATCCGTACCACGCCGTGGTGAGTTTCTGGATTCCCGCCTGCGCGGGAATGACGGAGTGGGGCGCAATGATGGTGGCGAAGTATCTCAGGCAGTGGCATTTCCCCTGGTGAAAATACAGATCAATTCCATCACAGTCACGCCAATAACCGACTCTGGCACGGTGCTCAATCGTTTTGTACAGTATCTGTTGCATTTGACATCACAACATCATGCCGTCCGGCAAGACCGGGCGGTGATTATGGAGGCTTCACCATGCACACTCCTTTGTGGACCCCCAACCCGCAGCGGGTTGCCGAGTGCGCGATGACGCGGTTTCGGGCGCGGGCGGCGGCACTGGCCGGGCGGGATTTGCCGGATCAGGCCGCATTGCACGCCTGGAGCCTAGCCGAGCCGGCGGCGTTCTGGCGGCTGGTGTGGGACGATAGCCAGGTGATTGGCCAGCCCGGCGATGCCACCTTGTGCCCGGCAGCCGAGATGCGCAACGCCCGCTGGTTTCCCGACGCCCAGCTGAATTTTGCCGAAAACCTGCTGCGGCGCCGCGATGACGGTGAGGCGCTGGTGTTTTGCGGCGAAGGCCAGGTTGAACGGCGGCTGAGCTGGGCCGAGCTGTACCAGCAGGTATCGCGCGCAGCGCAAGCACTGCGCCAGGCCGGGGTGGAGGCCGGCGACCGGGTGGCAGGCATGTTGCCAAACATGCCGGAAGCGGTCATCGCCATGCTGGCCAGCGCCAGCCTGGGGGCGATCTGGTCGTCGTGTTCACCAGATTTTGGCATTGACGGCGCGCTCGACCGCTTTGGCCAGATTGCGCCCAAAGTGTGGCTGGTGCCAGATGGCTATTACTACAACGGTAAAACCGTGGCAATGGCCGACAAAGTGGCGGCCATTGCGGCTGGCCTGCCCGGCACGCTGCAAGTGGTGGTAGTGGCCTACACCGGTCGTGACGACGTGGCCGCGCTGCCGGGCGTGATCCGCTGGGACGACTGGCTGGCTGGCCAGCCTGGCGGCAATATCCACTTTGCCCGCCTGCCGTTCAATCACCCGCTGTACATCCTGTTTTCCAGCGGCACCACCGGCAAACCCAAGTGCATTGTCCACGGTGCCGGTGGCACGCTGTTGCAGCACCTGAAAGAACACCGGCTGCACGCCGATGTGCGTGCGGGCGACCGGTTTTTCTATTTCACCACCTGCGGCTGGATGATGTGGAACTGGCTGGCCAGCGGCCTGGCCAGCGAAGCCACGCTCTTGCTGTTTGACGGCAGCCCGTTTGCCCAGGATGGCCAACTGCTGTGGGACTGGTTCGCCCGCGAGCGCGGCACCCACTTTGGCACCTCGGCCAAATACCTGGACGCCGCCGCCAAACAAGGGCTGGCACCGGCGCGCAGCCATGACCTGAGCGCACTGCGGGCGATTTTCTCCACCGGTTCGCCGCTGGTGGCAGAAGGCTTTGATTACGTCTACCGCGACATCAAGGCCGATGTGCAGCTGTCGTCGATTTCCGGCGGCACTGATATTGTCTCCTGCTTTGCCCTGGGCAGCCCGGTGCTGCCGGTGTATCGCGGCGAGCTGCAATGCCGGGGCCTGGGCATGGCGGTGGACATCTGGAACGAAGCCGGCCAGCCGGTGCGCGAGGAAAAAGGCGAGCTGGTGTGCACCGCGCCCTTCCCGAGCATGCCAATCGGTTTCTGGAACGACCCGGATGGCAGCAAATACCACAACGCCTACTTCAACCGCTTTGCCAATGTCTGGTGCCACGGCGACTTTGCCGAGCTGACTGCGCACGACGGCATGGTGATCTATGGCCGCTCGGACGCGGTGCTCAACCCCGGCGGCGTGCGCATCGGCACGGCGGAAATCTACCGGCAGGTGGAGCGGGTGGAAGAAGTGCTGGAAAGCCTGGCCTGCGGCCAGCGCCATGACGGCGACGAGCGGGTGGTGCTGTTTGTCAAACTGCGCCCCGGCGTCACGCTGGACGACGCACTGCGCGAACGCATTGCCCGCCAGATCCGTCAGGGGGCCAGCCCGCGCCATGTGCCGGCGCGCATTGTACAGGTGGCGGATATCCCGAAAACCCTCAGCGGCAAGATTGTCGAACTGGCGGTGAAGAACGTGATCCACGACGAGCCGGTGAACAACCTGGGCGCGCTGGCCAACCCGGAAGCGCTTGAGCACTTCCGCGATCGGGAAGAACTGCGCAGCTAGGGGGCCGCACACACGCAACAGCCATCTGGGATGCAGCATGCACAGGGAACAGAGGGTCAGCGGCAGTTCTGCCTCGGCCCTCTGACGTGGTGCGCGGCAAGTCCCGCCGTTCAGGGCGGGGAAAGGTAGCGCGGACGGCGTAGCCGTCCTTGCCATCAATGGGTATGGACTGTAAAAATACCCGTATGCAACGCCTTCAAGCCTACAAATATGAACTGATGCCGACCGGCCAACAGCAGCGCGACATGCGCCGCTTCGCTGGCTCGTGCCGCTTCGTGTTCAACAAGGCGCTGGCGTTGCAGAAGGCGCGCTACGAGCGTGCAGAGAAGAAACTGGACTATGCGGGCCTGTGCAAGCTGCTCACCGAGTGGCACCACAGCGCGGAGAATGCCGTGTTTTCTCAGCTGCCTATTCGGCAGTTCACCCAAGAGCTGAGCTTTGCCGCCAAGTTTCTTTTTTCTCAGCTGCCTATTCGGCAGTTCACAGCGCCCAGCAACCGATGACCCACGCTGACCTTTTCTCAGCTGCCTATTCGGCAGTTCACCGGGGCGCGCTGCGCTCGCCCCCAGCCCCTCATTTCTCAGCTGCCTATTCGGCAGTTCACACCATCACGGCCCAGGGCGCTGCTGCGGGGCTTTTCTCAGCTGCCTATTCGGCAGTTCACGTGTCGTCGTCCATTTGAAGTGCGCGTTTTGCTTTCTCAGCTGCCTATTCGGCAGTTCACGGCCCGCGTCGCCGCTGACGAGCGCCGAACCATTTCTCAGCTGCCTATTCGGCAGTTCACGATAACAAAGCCATCGCCGTGCGGCCCGCCTATTTCTCAGCTGCCTATTCGGCAGTTCACTCTAGGCCCATCGTTGGGCAGCTCTCGGGCGTGTTTCTCAGCTGCCTATTCGGCAGTTCACGGTAATGCTACCCCTGGGCGTGGTGGTTGATCTTTCTCAGCTGCCTATTCGGCAGTTCACGACAACGAAAACCGTTTCAGCAGCGACATGATTTTCTCAGCTGCCTATTCGGCAGTTCACCTGCGCCGGGTCCAGCTCGCCCCCAGCCCCTTTTTCTCAGCTGCCTATTCGGCAGTTCACCTCGGTTGCATTGCGTTGCTCCTGCTTGATCTGTTTCTCAGCTGCCTATTCGGCAGTTCACTTAGATGGACATATAGCGTCCAATAAATACGCTTTCTCAGCTGCCTATTCGGCAGTTCACTAGACCACCTCGCTGCCAAGTCCTTGCCACATCGGCGTTTTCCCAGCAATACCTCCAGTTTACCCTCTTTTCTCTGCTTTCCATAAGTCATTGATTTTACAATCCTCTTCCTGTCCCCACAAAAAAAGGGTTCCGCCTTGCCAGGCACTTACCCGTTGCCCATTGTCCATCCCACGCCGGCCAGCCGCGCCAGCACGGCGTCGTCCAGCGCAAAGCCGGCGTTCAGCCGCAGGCAATGGCCAAAGCGGCCGCTGGGGGAAAACAGCGCGCCGGGCACAAAGCTGACGCCGGCGCTCAGGGCGTGTGGGTACAGTGCCAGGGTGTCGTAGTGTTCCGGCAGCGCCACCCACAGAAAAAACCCGCCGGGCGGGGCGGTCAGGCGGGTGCCTTCGGGAAAGTGCTGGCGCACGGTGTCGCTGAGCCGGGCCAGGTTGCTGGCCAGTTTGTCGCGCAGCCGCGCCAGCCGGCGTTCTGGACGGGTGTCGCGCAGGTAGCTGGCCACGGCCATCTGGTTGGGGATGGGCGTACTCAGGGTGTTCATCAGTTTGTGCAGCAGCGCGCGTTCGGTGTAGCGGCCAGCGGCCAGCCAGCCAATGCGCGGGCCGGGGGAGAAGGCTTTGGCAAAGGTGCCGCAGTAGAGCACCCGGCCATCCGGGTCGCTGTGTTTCAGCGGGGGCGGGCTGCCGGGGTGGAGCAGTTCGCGGTAGGCGTCGTCTTCAATCACGGCAAAGTCGTGCTGCACTGCCAGCTGCAGCAGGCGCTGGCGGGCCGGGGCGGGCATGATGCTGCCCAGCGGGTTTTGCAGCGAGGGCATCAGCATGCAGGCAGCAATCGGGTGGCGGCCCAGGGCGGCGGCCAGGTCGTCCAGATCCATACCCGTGTCTGGGTCGGTGCGGATTTCCAGCGCTTGCATGCCGTTGGTTTCGATGGCGTGCAGCAGGCCGTAAAATGCCGGGGATTCCACTGCTACCACCGCACCGGGGCGGGCCACCGCCTTGAGTGCCAGGTTGAGTGCCTCCATCGCACCGCAGGTGATCAGCAGCTCGTCACGCGCCAGCCGGAAGCCATGGTGCAGGCTGCGGCGCACAATCTGCTGGCGCAGGGCGTCGTGGCCGGGCGGCAGGTCGGCCAGGCCGCGCTCGGGTGAAAATCGCCGCGCCGCCCGGCACAGGTGGTCGTTTACCCCGGCAATGTCCAGCCAGGCCGGATCGATAAACGGCGAGCCAAACGGGGCGATCGCCGGGTCGCGCAGACTGGCAAACAGGCGCAGCGCCAGGGTGGCAATGCTGACGGTGGCCGGCTGGTCGGCGGGGGCGGAGCGGGCCGGCAGGCGCGGCTCGGCCACAAACAGGCCTTGCCGGGGTCGGGTGTCGATCCAGCCACCGGCTTGCAGTTCTTCCACCACGCGCCGGGCGGTGGTCAGGCTGACACCGTGCTGGCGGGCCAGCTCGCGCACCGACGGCAGCCGCGCGCCCACCGGCAGCTGGCCGTGGCGAATGGCGTCGCACCAGTGGCTCAGCACCTGCTGATAGCGTAGCAGCGGGCGAGGGGCGGACAGTTCGGCAGTCATGGGGGCATCCAGAAGGGCGAGGCACGCAGCATGCCGGTTTGCTGTGCTCCTGACAATGGCTATTTTCTGTGCCTTGAGGAGCACAGACAGGGCGGCTACGCTGGGCGGCATTGTGTTTGTCCGGAGTCGGTCATGGCTGCATCCCCTTCCCGTCGCCCCGTTGCGGGCGGCCCCTGTGTGCCCAAGCTGGTGAGTGGGCGATTCAATACCGTGCGGGTGGCATTTGTGCTGCTTACCCAGCTGATTTTTCTGGGCACGCCCTGGCTGCGCTGGGATGGTCGCCAGGCGGTGTGGCTGGACCTGGAGGACCAGCGGATTTTTCTGTTTGGCTGGAGCTTCTGGCCGCAGGACCTGGTGTATCTGGCCGGGGTGCTGATTGTCTGCGCGCTGGCGCTGTTCTGGTGGACGGCGCTGGCCGGGCGGCTGTGGTGTGGCAATAGCTGCCCGCAAACGGTGTATACCGAAATCATGCTGTGGATTGAACGGGCGGTTGAAGGCGACCGTCCGGCGCGGCTCAAGCAGGCCGCTGCGCCCTGGCAGCCGGCGCATCTGGCGCGCAAGCTGGCCAGCCATGCACTGATGCTGCTGGTCAGCCTGGTGATTGGTTTTGGCTTTGTGGCGTATTTTGTACCGGCACCCGCGTTGTGGGCCAGCGTGCTGGATGGCAGCCTGGGCGGCTGGACGCTGTTCTGGCTGCTGGCGTATGCCGGGTTTACCTATTTGCTGGCGGGCCGGCTGCGCGAGCAGGTGTGCTTGCATATGTGTCCGTATGCGCGTTTTCAGAGCGCCATGTTTGACGACGACACCCTGCTGGTGGCCTACGATGCCCGGCGCGGTGAACCGCGCGGTGCGCTGCGTCGCCAGGGCCAGGCCAGCGCGCCGCGTGGCGATTGCGTGGATTGCAGCCTGTGCGTGCAGGTGTGCCCCACCGGCATTGATATCCGCGATGGCCTGCAATACGCCTGTATCGGCTGTGGCGCATGCATCGACGCCTGCGACACGGTGATGGACAAGCTGAACGCCCCGCGTGGGCTGATCCGGCTGACCACCCCGCGCAGCGAGGCCGAACAGCGCCCGGCGCGGGTGGGCTGGCTGCGTCCGCGCCCGCTGATTTATCTCGGCCTGATTGTCACCACGCTTGGCCTGATGGCGCTGGGCCTGGCGCAGCGCACGCCGATGCATGTGAATGTGTTGCGCGACCGGGCGTTTCTGGTGCGGGAAACCAATCAGGGCCAGCTGGAAAACGCCTATCAGCTGAAAGTGTTCAACGCCGATGCCCGCCCCCACCGCCTGCAGCTGCAGGTGGCCGGCCTGCCAGGAGCCACGGTGCAAACCGACCCGCCACAGCCGCTGCTGCCGGCGCAGGGCCAGGTGAGCTTTTACGCCAGGGTGCAGATCGACCCGGCACAGGGCCAGCGCCAGGCCCAGCCGATTCGCCTGCAGGTGGTCAGCCTGGATGACCCGGCGATGGTAAAAACCGAAGACAGTGTGTTTATTGGCGAATAAGCCCCAACAGATGGCCGGTGAGGCGGTCTCACACCATGCTCACCGGGTTTGTTGCGCACGCATCCAGCGGCGTGGCGCTGTCTCCAGTGCCCGGATGGCACTCTGCGATGACCCCCAGCTTGACCCCACCCCAAATGGCGCAGGATAATTCCCGGCTTTTTCATGCACTTAGGGTGGCTTGCCGCCTGCCGTGCGCCGGGGGCGGCAAGCGCGCTTCCTTCACAGACACATGGCGTCTGGCGTGGCATGAGCCGCAGCAGACGTCAGGGAACGGGGTTAAATTGGGTGTGACCGTAGAAAACACAGCAAGCCATCAAGTTTCAGACCATGCCTGCGCCAGTGCCGGCCTGCCGCCCCGCCGCCTGGCCGTGGCACCGATGCTGGACTGGACCGACCGCCATTACCGCTACTTTGCCCGCCACATCACCCGCCACACCTGGCTGTACACCGAAATGGTCACCACCGGCGCGCTGATTCATGGCGACATTCCGCGCCACCTGCGCTTTGACCCGATCGAATCGCCCATTGCCTTGCAACTGGGCGGCAGCGAGCCGGCGGACCTGGCGCACTGCGCCAAGCTGGCGGAAAACTGGGGCTATGATGAGGTGAACCTGAACGTTGGCTGCCCATCCGAGCGGGTGCAGCGCGGCGCGTTTGGTGCCTGCCTGATGAACGAAGCGCCACTGGTGGCGGATTGCGTCAAGGCCATGCGCGACGCGGTGAGCATTCCGGTCACCGTCAAGCACCGCATCGGCATCGACCAGGTCGAGGATTACGGCTATCTGGCCGAGTTTGTCGACACCGTGGCCGCCGCTGGCTGTACCACCTTTATCGTCCATGCCCGCAACGCCATCCTGAAGGGCCTGTCGCCCAAGGAAAACCGGGAAATCCCGCCGCTGAAGTACGATTATGTGTACCGGCTGAAACAAGAACGCCCCGAGCTGGAAATCCTGATCAATGGCGGCGTGCGCACGCTGGAAGATATCGACAGCCATTTGCAGCATGTGGATGGCGTGATGATTGGCCGCGAGGCGTATCACAACCCCTATCTGATGGCGGCGTTCGACGCCCGCTATTATGGCGATGATCACCCGGTGCTCAGCCGCGAGGCGGTGATTGAGGCGATATTGCCTTATGTGGCCCGCGAGCTGGCCGAAGGCAACCGGATGAACAACCTTACCCGTCATATTCTGGGCCTGTATCAGGGCCAGCCGGGCGCGCGGCGTTTCCGCCAACTGCTGTCCGACAGCCGCCGGCTGGCGGAAAAACGGGTGGCGCTGTTGCAGGAAGCCTGCCCGTTGGGAACCTCGCTGGGAACAGGAAACCGTACTGACACGCGGGTATTTTGAGCGGGATTTCGGCCTTGGCGGCGGTTTGCTGCGCACCTTAACCTGACGTAGTCAGGCCGTGATTCCCCCGAGGACTGGCCACACGGTGACAGGTCTGAGCGCGTTGTGCTTAGCCGCTTTTCCTCCCGTAAAGCGCGCCGAGCATCGCAGAAAACCGGGGGGATGTCCGCCCCGCATGTTCGAAGCGACGGCGTAGCCGGCGCAAGTTCGGGGCGGCCCCGGTTTTCGAGAAGCACAGGGGAGTCAGCGCCGTAGGCGCTGACCGCGCGCCCGGGTCGCCTTTCTTTGCCTTCTTTCTTTGGCGAAGCAAAGAAAGAAGGTCGGCTGCGGGACGAACTCCCGCGCAAAAATACAACACCGCGCATCAGCGCGGTGCCTCCAAATCAGCATGAATTTAGCATGCCAAAAAATTCCAGGATTCCAAATGTTGACAAAACTGGTGCTGGCCAGCAATAACGCCGGCAAATTACGCGAATTCTCCGCCCTGCTCGCCCCCCTGGGCTGCCAAGTCATCGCCCAGGGCGAACGGAACGTGCCAGAAGCCGAAGAACCCTTCCACACCTTTATCGAAAACGCCCTGGCCAAAGCCCGCCACGCCAGCCGGCTCACCGGCCTGCCGGCGCTGGCCGACGACTCCGGCCTGTGCGTCGATGCCCTGGGCGGCGCGCCTGGCGTGCTGTCCGCACGCTTTGCTGGCGAACCCAAATCCGACGCGCGCAACAACGCCGCCCTGCTGGCCGCGCTGGACGGAAAAACCCCGCGTAGCGGCCATTATTACTGCGTGCTGGTGCTGGTGCGCCACGCCGACGACCCGCAGCCGATCATCGCCGACGGCATCTGGCGCGGCCAGGTGCTCAGCACCGCGCAAGGCGACGGCGGCTTTGGCTACGACCCGCTGTTCCAGGCGCAGGGCGAAAGTGTGTCGGTAGCGCAAATGGACGCCACGGCCAAAAACGCCGTCAGCCATCGTGGCCTGGCCATGCGCGCGCTGGCAGCCAAGCTGGCCGAACTGGGGCCGGCATGATTCCGCTGCAATTTCACCCGCGCGCCGCCGCCTGGCGGCTGGACAGCCTGCCGCCGCTGTCGCTGTACATTCACTTTCCCTGGTGTGTGCGCAAATGCCCGTATTGCGACTTCAACTCGCACGAACCGCGCAGCGCGCTGGATCAAGACGGTTATATCGACGCACTGATTGCCGACCTGGAAAGCGCCCTGCCCTTGATCTGGGGCCGGCGAGTGCAGACGGTATTCATGGGCGGCGGCACGCCCAGCCTGTTCAGCCCGGCGCATATCGACCGCCTGCTGCGCGCGCTGGACGCCCGGCTCAAGCTCAATCCGGATGCGGAAATCACTCTGGAAGCCAACCCCGGCACGCTGGAAATCGCCCAGTTTGCCGGCTATCGCGCTGCCGGGGTAAACCGGCTGTCGATTGGCGTGCAGAGCTTTAACTCTGGCCACCTGAGCGCGCTGGGCCGCATTCATGGCGCCACCGAAGCGCGCCGCGCCGCCGAGCAGGCCAGCCGCCATTTCGACACGTTTAATCTGGATCTGATGTACGCCCTGCCCGGTCAGACGCTGGACCAGGCGCTGGCCGACGTTGAACAAGCACTGGCACTGGGGGCACGTCACCTGTCGGCCTATCACCTGACGCTGGAGCCCAACACCCTGTTTGCCGCCCGCCCGCCGGCCAATCTGCCCGACGACGACCTGGCGGCTGATATGCAGGAGGCCATCGAAGCGCGGCTGGCGGCGGCAGGGTTTGTCCATTACGAAACCTCGGCATTTGCCCTGCCTGGCCACCAGGCGCAGCACAACCTCAACTACTGGACATTTGGCGATTATCTGGGCATTGGTGCCGGCGCGCATGGCAAGCTGTCGTTTCATGACCGCATTCAGCGCGACATGCGCCACAAACAGCCGGCGGCGTATCTGGCCGGCGTGGCGCAGGGCAGCCAGGTGCAGAGCAGCCAGCCGGTGGCGCAGGCTGATCTGGCGTTTGAATTCATGATGAACGCGCTGCGCCTGACCGACGGTTTTGCCCTGAGTCTGTTCAACGAGCGCACTGGCCTGCCGCTCAGTGCCATCCTGCCGGCGCTGGAACAGGCCGAGCAGCGCGGCTGGCTGGCGCGGGAACAGGGCCTGGTGCGGCCCACCCTGCTGGGCCAGCGCTTTTTGAATGATCTGCTTGAGGTGTTCTTGCCGGAAACCACGACATAATCAGCGCCGTCACCAGGCGTCAGCCGTGATTGTCGCCACTCAGGCAGCGCCACGCTGCGCATACGGCTTCGGCTTGCCCGACGTCGGCCCCGCTGACCTGGCTGGCGACAATCAGCCCTTCTCCCAGCACAAACAACTGGGCCGCCAGCACACTGGCGTTGGCCAGACCGGCCTGGCGGCACAACTGCAGCAAATACGCCTGCACCCGCGCCTTGTGCGCTTTGGCCTGGCCATGCGGCCCATCGCTGGCGCGCGCGTATTCTGCTGCGGCATTGATGAACAGGCAGCCATTAAACTGTGAGCGCTGTCCCCAGCGCTGGAGAAATTCCAGATACGCCAGTGGCCGCCGGGCGGGCGATTCGGCTTCCACTGCCGCCTGCATCTCCTGCATGAACTGCTGGTCACGCCACTGCAACACCGCCTCAATCAAGCCTTCCTTGCTTTGAAAATGCCGATACAGCGTGCGTTTGGTCACCCCGGCGGCGGCGCTGAGCTGGTCTACGCCGCTGGCGTGAAACCCATTCTGGTAAAACGCCGTCAGTGCGGCGTCAATAATCTGGTCTGCGGTGGTCATGGCAAGGGTTGGTGAAGTGCGGTGGAAAACCAGCAGTATACCGATCTGTTGACATAATGGTATACCGATCAGTATCCTTGTGGTGTTTTCCATTCCGCAAGGGCTGCATCATGCGCATCAAACTCAAGCTGGCATCCAGTGCGCCACCCGCACCGTCACTACCTTTTACCCTGGTGTCGCTGTGTGGTGCCGGGCTGGCCATTGCCATCACCGCATGGCTGTCGCAGGCTTCCGGGGCTGTCTGGCTGATGGCGCCTTTTGGGGCCAGCTGCGTGCTGGCATTTGGCCTGCCGGATTCGCCACTGGCGCAGCCACGCAGCATCATTGGCGGGCATATGGTCACCACCCTGGTGGGGCTGCTGGTGTGGTACACACTGGGCCATGACTGGTGGGCGCAGGCGCTGGCGGTGGGGTTGGCGCTGATGGCCATGCAGCATACCCGCACGCTGCACGCGCCCGCCGGGGCCAACCCGCTGCTGGTGATGAGCGTACAGCCAAGTCTGGCGTTTTTGCTCACCCCGGTGCTGGCCGGCTCGCTGGTCATTGTGGCGGTGGCCTGGGTCATGAACAATCTGCGCCAGCGCGGCAGCTATCCGCGCTACTGGTGGTGAGGCAACCCCAGCCGTCTGCTCCCCGTCTCTGGCCGGGATATGCTATGTTCAGCGTCCCTCTGCCCTTTTGACCCTGTCCTGCTCCCCATGTCTGCACGCACTTCCCGCCCGGCGGGCACCGCCCTGTGGCTGCAAATTGAAGCCACCCTCAGCCAGGAGATTCTTGGCCACCAGCTGACTGGCCGGCTGCCCAACGAGCAGGCGCTGGCCGAACGGTTTCAGGTGAACCGGCACACTGTGCGCCAGGCGATTCAGAGTCTGCAGCACAAGGGGCTGGTGCGCATTGAGCGCGGGCGGGGTACGTTTGTACAGGAAGACATGATTGCCTACCGGCTGGGCAAAACCAGCCGCTTTTCGCACAGTCTGGCGGGGCAGCATCTGGTCAGCGATGTGGATATCCAGTCCTGCCATTTTGAGCCGGCCAGCGCGCCGGTGGCCACTCTGCTGGCGGTGGCGGCGGCCAGCCCGGTGTTGCGGGTGGAATCGCTTGATCTGGCCGATGGCAAGGTGGTCAGCGTGTGCACCCAGTATTTTCCGCTGCCGCGCTTTGACGGGCTGATTGAGGTGTATCGCACCAGCAAAAGCACCAGCGAAGCTTTCAGCCGACTGGGAATTACCCGCTTCAACCGGGTGCTCAGCCGCATCAGCGCACGGCTGCCGCGCACGGAAGTGGCGCAGGCGCTGCAGCAAGGCAAGCATCAGCCGGTGCTGTATGTGGAAAGTGTCTACGCCGACGTCGATGGTGTGCCGATTGAGTACGGGATTACCCGCTTTGGCGGGGACACCGTGCAGATTGAAGTCACGCCGGAGAATTTATAAGCCGGGTGAGGCGGGCTGGAGGCTGCACCCGTTCAGCCGCTGCCGACCCCCGGTTGATCTCCCCGCGTGTATTTTTTTTGTGCAAAAAGTCATCTAGACGTCTAGATGTAATTAGCGTGTCATCTTGGCCGGGTAGAGTGCGCAGCATCCCAACGCAACGCAAGGCGACTGACATGCAGGCAACTTCCCTTCTCTACGCGGCGGCCCTTTCCCTGGCCAGCGTTTCTGTTCTGGCCGACACCACGCTGACGGTGTACACCGCGCTGGAAGCCGATCAGCTCAAGGCATACCAGCAAAAATTTGAACAGGACACGCCGGGGATCAAGCTGCGCTGGGTGCGCGACTCCACCGGCATCATCACCGCCAAGCTGCTGGCAGAAAAAGCCAACCCGCAGGCCGATGTGGTGATGGGGGTGGCGGCGTCTTCGCTGCTGGTGCTGGAAAAAGAAGGCATGCTGCACGGCTATGCACCCAAAAACCTGGCCAGTCTGTCGCGTCAGTATGTGGACAACGCCACCCCGCCCAGCTGGGTGGGGATGAATGTCTGGGGGTCGGCCATCTGTTTCAACACGGTTGAAGCCGCCAAGCTGGGCCTGAAAAAGCCGGAAAGCTGGAAAGACCTGCTCAAGCCGGAATACAAGGGCCGGATTGTCATGCCCAACCCGGCGTCTTCTGGCACCGGCTATTTTGACGTGACCGCCTGGCTGCTGCTGTTTGGCGAAAAAGACGGCTGGTCGTATATGGACAAGCTGCACCAGAACATTGCCCAGTACACCCATTCTGGCTCCAAGCCGTGCAAGCAGGCGGCAGCGGGCGAGTTTCCGGTGGGCATTTCGTTTGAGTATCGCGCCGCCAAGCTGAAAGACAGTGGCGCGCCCATCGAGGTGATTTTTCCCAAAGAAGGCCTGGGCTGGGATGTGGAGGCCACCGCCATCATGAAGGGCAGCAAGAACCTCGACGCTGCCAAGAAGCTGGCCGACTGGTCGGCATCGCAGTCGGCCAATGAGCAGTACGAAAAGAACTTTGCCATTGTCGCCATGCCGGGCGTGGCCAAGCCCAACCCGCATATTCCGGCAGATTACGAAAAGCGTCTGGTCAAGCAGGATTTGCGCTGGTCGGCTGCGCAGCGCGAGCGGATTCTGGCCGAATGGAGCAAGCGCTACGACGGCAAGTCCGAGCCAAAGTAAGCCCCGCCCGATCAATCGCATCATCCGGCGGGCATGCCCCGCCGCTGGAGTTTTCTGGTGAATTATCCGCATCTTTCCCATCTGGACCAGCTGGCCAGCCTGCTGGCCGGCATGGGCGAACAGTTGTACGGCGGCGAGGCCATCAGCCAGCTGGCGCATGCCCTGCAGTCCGGCCTGGCCGCCGAACAGGACCACGCCAGCCCGGCGCTGATTACCGCTGCGTTCTTGCATGACATTGGCCATGTGCTGGCTGAACAGGGCCATGACGACCTGGCCAATGGCGTCAACGACCACCACGAAGCCATCGCCGTGCAGGCCTTGTCGGCGCTGTTTGACGACGACGTGCTGCAGCCGATTGCCCTGCATGTGGCGGCCAAGCGCTATCTGTGTGCCGTTCAGCCCGGTTACGCTGACAGTTTGTCCACCGCATCGCAGCTGTCGCTGGCGCTGCAGGGCGGGCCGATGGGTGACAGCGAAGCCCGCCGCTTTGCCCAGCGTCCCTATGCCGACGAGGCGCTGGCCTTGCGCCGCTACGATGACCTGGCCAAGGTGGTGAACCTGCCTACCCCACCGCTGGCGCACTACCTGGCGATTGCCGCCCAGGTGCAGAAAGCCCGGCCATGAAGCACGATCCAGCGCGTGGTCTGGATCCGGCTGCCTCTGCGGCTGTTGCCGCCGAGCCGTATTTGCAGCTGGCTGGCATTGCCAAGCGGTTTGGCGCGCACACCGTGCTCGACCAGCTGGACCTGAGCGTGGGCAAGGGTGAGTTTGTCTGCCTGCTGGGCCCGTCCGGTTGCGGCAAAACCACCCTGCTGCGCCAGATTGCCGGGCTGGACATCCCCGATCGCGGCCAGATTTGCCTGGCGGGCCGCGACATCACCCGGCTGCCGCCCGCCCAGCGCGATTACGGCATTGTGTTCCAGTCGTATGCGCTGTTTCCCAATCTGAGCGTGGCCGACAATATTGCCTACGGCCTGAGCGGACGGCGCGATTTCAAGCGCCAGCGGGTGCAGGCGCTGCTGGCGCTGATCGGGCTGGATGGCATTGAACACAGTTATCCGGCGCAATTGTCTGGCGGCCAGCAGCAGCGGGTGGCACTGGCGCGGGCGCTGGCCACCTCGCCCGGCCTGCTGCTGCTGGACGAACCACTGTCGGCGCTGGACGCGCGGGTGCGCGAACACCTGCGCCGGGAAATCCGCGCGCTGCAGCAAAAGCTGGGAATCACCACCATCATGGTGACCCACGACCAGGAAGAAGCGCTGACCATGGCCGACCGCGTGGTGGTGATGAATGCGGGCCGTATCGAGCAAAGCGGCAGCCCGTTCGAGGTGTACCACCAGCCGGCCAGCCGTTTTGTGGCCAGCTTTGTCGGTCAGGGCAATTTCATTCCGGTGCAACTGCCCGACACACACAGCGTGCTGCTGGGCCAGCAACGGCTGGCGTTGACGCATGCGCTGGCGGCGGGGCAGGCCGCCAGCCTGTTTGTGCGTCCGGAAGACGTGATTCTGCATGCACATTGGCCGGCCAGCGCCGACGCCGCACTGGCCGATATCACCAAGCTGGAGCTGCTCGGGCCGATTTACCGGGTGTCGTTGACGGTGGCGGCCTGGGGCCAGGCCCGCGTGCAGGCCGATGTCACCCACCACCAGCTGGCCGCGCTGGGCCTTGCGCCTGAGCAGCGGGTGCCGGTATCGCTCGACCCAAACCGGCTGCGGCTATTTGCTGCCAGGGAGGCCTGCGCATGATGCCCCCATGGAAGACGCGCACCCTGATGGTGCCGCTGGATGAACAATTGGCCCGCCTGCTGGCCTGGGCCGGGCTGGCGTTATTGCTGTTCTGGCTGGGGCTGCCGCTGGCCGCCATGCTGGGCAAGGCGTTTTCGGGCGACCATGGCGAATTTGTCGGGCTGGCGCGAATTGCCGACACCCTGGCCCAGCCGGGCCTGGCGACGACCGTGGGCAATAGCCTGAGCGTGGCGCTGGCCACGGTGCTGCTGGTGCTGCCGCTGGCGTATGCCTACGCCGCCGCGCTGACCCGGGTGGCCTTGCCAGGCAGGGGGCTATTTCGCCTGCTGGCCTTGTTGCCGCTGCTGGCACCGTCGCTGCTGCCGGGCATTTCGCTGGTGTATCTGTTTGGCCATCAGGGCCTGCTCAAGAGCTGGCTGGCCGACGGCAGCATTTATGGATTGATCGGCATTGTGCTGGGCGAGGCGTTTTATACCTTTCCGCATGCGCTGATGATTTTGCTCACCGCCCTGGCAGTGGGCGATGCCCGGCTGTACGAAGCCGCCCGCTCGCTGGGCGCGGGCCGGCTGCGCCAGTTTGTCACCATTACCCTGCCGGCGTCGCGCTACGGGCTGATCTCGGCAGCGCTGGTGGTGTTTACCCTGACCATCACCGACTTTGGCGTGGCCAAGGTGATTGGCGGCCAGTATCCGGTGCTGGCGGTGGAAGCCTACAAGCAGGTGATTGGCCAGCAGAACTTTCCACGCGGAGCGGTGATTGGCCTGCTGCTGCTGCTGCCAGCGCTGCTGTCGTTTGCGCTGGATCGCCTGTTGCAGCGTTCCCAGCGCAGCGCGCTCAGCGCCAGGGCGCAGCCGCTACAGCCCACCCGCAGCCCGCTGGTGCGCGCACTGGCCCTGGGCTATTGCAGCCTAGTGGGCGGCGCGCTGCTGTTGATGCTGGGCACGGCCATGCTGGCGGCGCTGATTCAGCTGTGGCCGTATCAGTTGCAACTGACCCTGGCGCATTTCAACTTTGACCAAGTAGACGGCGGCGGCTGGCTGGCGTTTGCCAACAGCCTGAAACTGGCGCTGGGCACTGCGGCATTGGGCACGGTGGTGGTGTTTCTGGGTGCCTGGTGCAGCACCCGGCTGCGGGTGGCGCGCCGCGTGGCCCCCATGCTGCACGCCATGGCCATGCTGCCGATGGCCGTACCCGGCCTGGTGCTGGGCCTGGGCTACATTCTGTTTTACAACGCGCCGGCCAATCCGCTGCACAGCCTGTACGGCAGCCTGACCTTGCTGGTGTTCTGCTCGGTGGCGCATTTCTACACCACCGCCCACCTGACCGCCGTCACCGCGCTGCGCCAGCTGGATGCCGATTTTGAAGCGGTGGCGGCTTCGCTCAAGGTGTCGGTGTGGCGCACCTTGTGGCGGGTGATTTTGCCGGCGTGCCTGCCGGCGGTGCTGGAAATTGCCCGCTACTTTTTTGTGTCGGCGATGACCACGGTGTCGGCGGTGATTTTTTTGTACACCCCAGACACGGTGCTGGCTTCCGTGGCAGTGCTGAATATGGACGACGCCGGCGACACCGCTGCCGCAGCGGCCATGGCCACGCTGATTGTGCTCAGTTCGGCGCTGGTGTGTGGCGTGTTTGCCCTGGTGTCGCAGGTGCTGCATCGCCATGCCGCACAACGCGGGCGACGCTGAGCGGGGTTGGCCCGCACGCCGGGTATCCTGAATTTTTTTGCCGGGCTCAGGCCCGGTTTATTTGGCTTGTTTTAGACATCTAGATGAGATGATTGGACTGTCCACATGAGAGAACCCATCCTGCTTACCCCCGGCCCGCTGACTACCACGCTGGCCACCAAAACCGCCATGCTGACCGACTGGGGATCGTGGGACAGCAGTTTCAACGCCCTGACCGCCAGCGTCTGCCGCGACCTGCTGGCAATTGCCGGCGGCCAGGCCAGCCATGTCTGTGTGCCGCTGCAAGGCTCGGGCACCTTTGCCGTGGAAGCAGCCATTGCCAACCTGGTACCCAAAACCGGCAAGCTGCTGGTGCTGGTCAATGGCGCATACGGCAAGCGCATGGCGCAGATTGCCCAGTATCTGGGCCGTGCGTGCTGCGTGTACGACACCGCCGACGACACGCCGCCGTCGCCCGACACCCTGGCCCGGTTGCTGGAGGAAGACCCGGCCATCAGCCATGTCGGGCTGATTCACTGCGAAACCAGCACCGGCATTCTCAACCCGCTGGCCGAGCTGGCCGCCGTGGTGCACGCTGCTGGCCGCCGGCTGGTGGTGGACGCGATGTCCAGCTTTGCCGCGCTGCCGATCGATGTGGTGGCGCTGCATATCGACGCGCTGATCGCCAGCAGCAATAAATGCCTGGAAGGTGTGCCGGGCATGGGCTTTGTCATCGTCAACCGCGACAGCCTGCTGGCCAGCCGTGGCAACAGCCATTCGCTGGCGCTGGACCTGCTGGCGCAATACGACTACCTGCAGGCCACCGGCCAGTGGCGGTTTACCCCACCCACCCATGTGCTGGCCGCCTTGCGGTCGGCGCTGGACCAGTATCTGGCCGAAGGCGGTCAGCCGGCCCGGCTGGCGCGCTACCAGGCCAATGCCGATCTGTTGGTGCGCAGCATGCGGGCAGCAGGGTTTGAACCCTTCCTGCCGGACACCCTGCAGGCACCGATTATCGTCACCTTCCACGCCCCCCGCCACCCGGCTTACCAGTTTGCCGAATTCTACGCAGCGGTGCGCGCGCAAGGGTTTGTGCTTTACCCCGGCAAGCTGACCGAGCAGGACACCTTCCGGGTGGGCTGCATTGGCGCAATTGACGCGGCGGAAATCCAGCAAGCCTGCGCAGCCATTGGCCGGGCGGTCAGTCAGCTGGGCTGGACGATTTAATCAAGGAGATTGTCATGCAACGCTATACCACACTCGAAGCGGTAATTTTTGACTGGGCCGGCACCGTGGTGGATTTCGGCTCGTTTGCCCCCACCCAGGTGCTGATCGAAGTGTTCACCCAGGTTGGCGTGCCGGTCAGCCTGGCCGAAGCCCGCGTGCCCATGGGGCTGGCCAAGTGGGACCATATCCAGGCGCTGGGCCGGCTGCCTGCCGTGGCCGAACGCTGGCAAGCCCGCTTTGGCCGGGCGATGACCGACGCCGACGTCGATGCCCTGTATCAGCAGTTCATGCCGCTGCAGGTGGCCAAAGTGGCCGCATATTCCGCGCCGATTCCCGGCGCGGTGGACACGGTGAATCTGCTGCGCGCCCGGGGGCTGAAAATCGGCAGCTGTTCAGGCTACCCCAGGGTAGTGATGGACCAGCTGCTGCCGCTGGCGGCGGCGGCGGGTTACGCGCCGGACCACTGCGTGGCCACGGACGATCTGGCCGCTGGCGGCCGCCCCGGCCCGTGGATGGCGCTGGACAATGTGCTGGCGCTGCGGGTGGGCGATGTGCGCCACTGCGTCAAGGTGGACGACACCACGCCAGGCATTGCCGAAGGCTTGCGCGCCGGCATGTGGACGGTTGGCCTGTCGGCCAGCGGCAATGCGGTGGGGCTGACGGCAGCAGAATGGGCGGCGCTTGACCCGGCGGAGCAGGCCAAACGTCGTGCTCCGGCGGTGGCGCAACTGCGCCAGGCTGGCGCGCATTATGTGCTGGACACCCTGGTTGAGCTGCCCGCCGTGCTCGACGAGATCGAGCGGCGCGTGCAGGCCGGGGAGCGCCCCTGAGATGCCGGCGGCCAGTGTCCCCTTCTGGTTTGCCCAGGCGCTGACCGCCGACAACACCCCGCCGCTGCCGCCCCTGCAGGGGGAGGTCAGCGCCGATGTGTGCATTGTCGGCGGCGGCTTTACCGGCTTGTGGACAGCCATTCTGTGTCAGCAGGCCCGGCCCGACTGGCGGGTGATCGTGCTGGAAAAATCCCGCTGTGGGGCCGGTGCGTCCGGGCGCAATGGCGGCTGCATGCTGACGTGGTCCACCAAATACCTGTCGCTGCGCCAGTGGTTTGGCGACAGCGAGGCGCGCCGGCTGGTGGCGGCTTCGGAGCAGGCGGTGCAGGACATTGCCCAGTTTTGCCATACCCACCAGATTGACGCCGAGCTGCGGCTGGGCGGGGCGGTGTACGCCGCCAGCCAGCCCGCGCAGATTGGGCGGCTGGATGGGGTGCTGGCCGCACTCGACCAGATGGGGGCCAACCGCTGGCAGCGCTTGTCCAACGCCGACACCCAGGCACTGACCGGCAGCGCCCAGATGCAGCACGGCGCATGGACCGACGCCGCCGGCAGCCTGCAACCGGGCAAGCTGGTACGCGGCCTGCTGCGGGTGGCCCGCCAGCTTGGCGTGCAGGTGTACGAACACAGCGCCATGCACCGGCTGCAGGAGGGTGACGAGGTGATGGTGTGTACGGCTACGGGCCGGGTTCGCGCCCGGCAGGCGGTGCTGGCGCTGAATGCCGACATGGCCCGGCAGTTTCCGGCGCTGGCCAACAGCGTGCTGCTGGTGTCGTCTGATATGGTGGTGACTGCGCCGCGCCCCGAGCTGATGGCCCAGCTGGGGCTGGATCGCGGCCAGGCGGTGTGTGATCTGCGCACCTTTGTGCATTACTGGCGCAGCACGCCGGATGGCCGGCTGATGCTGGGCAAGGGCGGCAACCGGATTGCCTTTGCCAACCGGATGCACGGTTATTTTGACCAGCCCAGCGCCTACCAGGATGCGCTGGGTGCCACGCTGGCGCAGCTGTTTCCGGCGCTGGCCGATACCCCGCTGGACAGCAGCTGGACTGGCGCGTCCGACCGCTCGGCCACCGGCCTGCCGTTTTTTGGCCGTCTGCCGGGTTATCGTCGGGTGCTGTACGGCATGGGTTACTCCGGCAATGGCGTGGTGCAGTGCCGGCTGGGCGGGGAGCTGTTGTGTGCGCTGCTGTTGGGTGAGGACAACGCCTGGACGCGCAGCGGCCTGGCGCAGGGGCCGCTGGCGCAGTTTCCGCCCGAGCCATGGCGCTGGCCGGGGGCGATGCTGGTGCGCCAGGCCATCCGCCGGGTGGAAGCCGCCGAAGACCAGCAACGCCGCCCCGGTTGGCTGGCCAGCCGGCTGGCATCGCTGGCCAGCATGGCGGGCAAGGCCGATTGAGCTTGGGTGGCTGGGTGGCTGGCGTGTCATCCCGGCGGGGCAATGCACCCGCGTCCAGCCCACGCTTCCCAGCGCACGGCTAAAAGGTAAACTGCGCCAATTGCCCACGCATGCCCTGCACCGAATGGTGCAGGCTCATTGCCGCCGAGGCGGACTGGCTGGCGGCAGCGCTGTTTTCTTCGCTGATTACCGTCAGGTTTTCAATATCCTTGCCAATAATCTCGCTGGCCTGGCGCTGCTGGGCCAGGGTGTCCATCAGGTGGCTGAGCTTGTCGTGGGCAGCGCAGGCACCACTGCGCATTTCTTCCAGCGGCGTGCTCAGGCCTTGCATCAGCGACACGCCAAAGCTGACCAGTTTTTCTCCCTGCAGCAAATTGTCCGCCGCGTGGCGGGTTTGCTCCTGCACCCACTGGATGGTGCTGCCGATATCGCGGGTGGCCAGCCGGGTGGTTTCCGCCAGCTTGCGCACTTCGTCAGCCACCACGGCAAAGCCGCGTCCCTGCTCGCCGGCGCGGGCGGCCTCAATCGCCGCGTTCAGCGCCAGCAGATTGGTCTGCTCGGCCACATCGGCAATCAGCAGCACCACCCGGCTGATTTCATCGGTGCGCTCGGCCAGCATCGACACATCGCGGGCCGAACCCTGAATGGCATTGACCATGCCCTGGATATCCCGCGCCGCCTTGACAATCACCCCATCGCTTTGCACCGCCAGCCGTTCGGCCAGTTGCGCTGCATCCAGGGCAAAGCGGGCTTCCTCGCTGCTTTGCTGCACGCCCATTTGCAGGCGTTCGATGGCAAACGCCATACTCAGGGTGGATTCGCTTTGCGCTTCGGCGGCAGCGGCAATCTGCTGCGCAGCGCCGGCCACTTCTTCGGCGGTATTGTCCACCTGGCTGCCTTCGGCGTTGACCCGGTGAAAACTCTGGCAAATGGCGTCCAGCAGCGCATTGAATGCCTCAATGCTGCGGGTGACTTCGTCGTTGCCCTGCCACTGGCAGCGCCGGGTCAGGTCCAGATCGTGGCGGGTGTCGCTGGCGGTGGCGCACAGCATGCGCAGCGGGCGGACAATCGAGCCGATGATATAGCGCGCCAGCAGCAGCATGCCCACGCTCAGCGCTGCACCACCCCATAAAATCAGCTGAAACAACTGCTGGCGACGCTGGTCCTGGCTGTGCTGTTCGCGCTGGATTGCCTCACGGCTGTGTTGTGCCAGCAGCTCCAGCGCCGCGACCACGCGCTGATGCGCGCCAGTCTGGCCGGCCAGGTCATCCGCCGGGGTGTTGCGCCAGCTTTGCCAGTGCTGATCCAGCGTGCGCCAGTCATCGGCCAGTGCAGGCAACGCGGCCTGGCTGCCGGCGTGCAGCCGCTGTTCCAGCGCGGCCCACTGGCCTGCCGCTGGGGTGTGGCCGGGATGGGGCTCCAGCGTACCCAGGCCGGTGGCCAGTTCGGCCAGCCGTTGCAGGGCCGGTCCATGTGTCTGCTGCTGGGCGGCAATCTGCTGGTCGGCCAGGTAACCGGCCAGCAGACCCAGTGCGCCCAGGCAAGCCAGCGACAGCATGGCCACGCTACTGAACAGGTACAGTTTCAGCCGGATTGTCATGGGTATTCACTTTCCTCGTGGTCAGCGGCGTTTTCACTGTCCTGGTCCTGGCAGCCCATGGCTTGCAGCAGATCGTCCAGACGTTGTTGGTGCTCGTTCAGCCGGGCACACGCGTCCATCAGGTCGCGGCGAATCGAGTCGGCATGAGAGCGGGACTGCAGGTGTTTGCTCATGGTGGCACCTTGTTTGAAGTGAGCCAAAGCCAAGTATGCTGATGTTGTGTTAATTTTTTATAGATGTTGACCAAAAATGCCGGCATGAGCAGTAAAAACCGTGCCCAATGTCAATATTCTGTTCATTGGCATTTATTTTAAGATATCGATAGATTTCGATGGGTAGAACACTGAAATGCCACGACGTGGCAAGAAGGGGAGAGATTCAATTCAGCTTAATCAGCAAACATGACAAAAAACTGATGATGAATAGGTCGGTCACGCAAAAAACGCAGGTACCGGAATGCCGGCCCTGCGGGTAAAAAATCGCCAAGTTACTGTAGTTGAAAGGATTATTTTTCCGGTGGAGCAGTGCCCAGCCCGGACAAAAAGGCAATGGCCGTCTGCAGTGCAGCCGGATTGGCGGTATAGATGACAAACTTGCCGTGCTGGCGGGATTGCAGCAGGCCGCTATGCACCAGCTCTTTCAGGTGAAATGACAAGGTTGTTTGGGCGATGGTCAGATGTTCGCCAATTTTGCCGGCGCTCAGGCCGGCGGCTCCAGCTTCCACCACCAGCTGGTATATGCTCAGGCGTGAATCCTGGCCTAATGCAGCAAACATCTTCATGACAATATTATGATTCATTGGTGAATTTTAACAGATTTTTCAGCGCTGGCAAGTTACGCTCAGGGGTTATTTTCATGACCGAATAACTATTGAGATATTGAATTCATCACCACGCCAATCGGCCAGCCGGCGAGGAGCTGAAACATTCTCCCACTACGGTGTGACACACGCAGTGCTCAGAAGCTGGCACCCAACGACAAATGCCACTGCCATTGGCCGGTGCTTTGCCCTCTGGCGATATCCATCCCCACCGGACCAATCGGGCTATCCCAGCGAATGCCCGTGCCCAGGCCCAGCCGGGGCCGCCAGTCCTGCCAGCGGTCGGCGGCGTTGCCGGCGTCGGCAAACAGCGCCAGCCGCCAGCCCGGCCAGACCGGGTGCTGGTATTCACCGCTGAACAGCGCCTGCACCCGCCCCCCTACCACCGAGCTGCCTTCACGCGGGCCCAGGCTCTGGTAGGCGTAGCCACGCACGCTGCCCCCGCCACCGGTACGAAAACGCCAGTCGGTGGGCACGTCGTCCCCGCGCGCCGCCCACACCTGGCCCAGTTCACCGCGCACAATCACCCGTGCGCTGCGCCCTACCGGATAAAAGCCAATCGCTCTGGCGTAGCCGCGCAGAAAATCAGTGTCCGAGCCCAGCTGACGGCTGGCTGCCACCACCTGGCCGGCCAGCATATGGCCGCGCTGCGGGTTCAGTGGGTTGTCCACGGCCCGCCGGGTCCAGTCGTAGCGGGCCACCAGCGCCTGGGTGCGGCTGGTGCTGCCGCCGTCCGGGGTGCTGCGTTCACGGGTAAACGTGATGCCGTAGCCGTATTCGTCGTCGCCGCGTGCGCGCAGGCGGCTGGCGTAAACGGTTTCCTGGTGCAGCTTGAGCTGTTGCACCGTGCTGCGCGCCAGCTTCACCCCGGCGGTGTCGCGGTAGCCGTCGCCGTCACGCGGCAGGGTCAGGCTGCTGTCCAGGGTTTGCTGTTCGCGTTCCAGTTGCAGGGTATTGGCCAGTAGCAGGCCCAGCCCGGCAATATTGTGATGCTGATAATTGAGCGAGCCACGCGGGCCGCTGTCGCTGCCATAACCGGCACCGACGCTGATTTTTTGTGCCTGGGCTTCCTGCACAAACACCTGCACCGGGCTGAGTAGCGGCTGGGTCGGGTCCAGTCCGGCCTCCACCCGCACGCTGGTGAAGTAGGGCGTGGCCTGCAGGGCGGCCTGGTAGTCGAGCAGTTTGCGCTGATGATACGGCGAGCCAGGGCTGAAGGTGGCCAGCCGGGTAACGGCCTGCAGCGGATAGCGGCGCAGGCCGTGCACCTGAATCTCGCCCAGGGTGAACGCCGGGCCGGTGTCCAGCGTGGCGCTGAGCACCGCGCGCTGGCTGGCCGGATCAATGCGGGCTTCGGCGTGCGCCCAGCGCGCGCTGGGGTAGCGGTCGATCTGCACACTGCGCAGTGCCTGGTTCTTGGCGTTGTCCCAGTCGTCCTGGCGGAAAGGCTGGCCCACAGGCAGGCTCCAGCGTTCGCGCAGCATGGCCAGCCGCTGTGCGCCGTCAGTGCCCGTGGCACCGGGGCCGGCCAGCGCCAGCGTGACCGCGCTGATGTCGGTGCGTGGGCCGGGGTCGACGCGCAGGGTCAGGGTGTGGTTTTGGTGATGCCGGTGCAACTGCGGGGAGAAGTAGCCTTCGGTGGCCAGCAGGCTGCGGGCGTCTTCGTCCAGCGCCAGTTGCAGGGCTTCCAGCTGGCCAGGGTCGGGGGGAACGCTGTCACGCAGCGCCCTGGCCAGCGCCAGGTGCTGGCTGAGCAGGGTGCTCACCGCGCCAGGCGCGTCCACCACCAGCTCGGGCAGCGGCGCGGCCAGCCCCGCCGGGCTGAGCAGCCAGACCAGCAGCGCGCCGCTGACACGGTGCCGCCAGCAAAAAAAGTCAGAAGAAAGATTCACCCCGCAACCTTACCCGCTTGTTCCGGGAGGGTCAAAGGGCGGAACAGTGTGCGCCTCTGGCCTGGAGCGCGTCGCTGCCGCCAGACCGGGGGCGATGATTTCTGCATCCGGCGTGTTGCCGGTCCGCCTTGACAGCGGATCAGCTATAATCCCGGCTTTATCTGTTTATTAGCGTCGGCGCACATGAGCATCAAATCGGATACATGGATTCGCCGCATGGCGGCAGCACACGGCATGATCGAGCCGTTTGAACCAGGACAGGTGCGGGAAGTGGACGGACGCAAGATCGTCTCTTACGGCACGTCCAGCTACGGCTACGATATCCGTTGCGCCAACGAATTCAAGATTTTCACCAATATCAACAGCACCATCGTTGATCCGAAAGACTTTGACCACAACAACTTTGTCGATTTCAACGGCGACGTGTGCATCATTCCGCCCAATTCGTTTGCCCTGGCGCGCACGGTGGAATACTTCCGCATTCCGCGCAATGTGCTGACCATCTGCCTGGGCAAGAGCACTTACGCCCGCTGCGGCATCATCGTCAACGTCACGCCGTTTGAGCCGGAATGGGAAGGCTACGTCACGCTGGAGTTTTCCAACACCACGCCGCTGCCGGCCAAAATCTACGCGGGCGAAGGCTGCGCGCAGGTGCTGTTCTTTGAAAGCGATGAAGTGTGCGAAACCAGCTACAAGGATCGCGGCGGCAAGTATCAGGGCCAGGTGGGCGTGACCCTGCCCAAAACCTGAGCGGGGTCGATCGGTACCGCGCAGGTGTTGTCATGGCCCGGATGGGCCATGTTTCATTTTAGCGACACCCTGGCCGTCACCGCCAAGTGAACACCGGGCGTCAGCGCCTGGTTCAGGGGGCGGCTTGCGCCAAGGGATTTTCCGGCAATTTCCCGGTAATGGACTATTCTGCAAACAGGATCTCCTGAGTGAAGAAGCGATGAACTGGATGGTGCAACCGCCCCCCTTGCGGTTGCACCATTTTTTTATCAGAAATTCACCGATTTTTGATTGACGCGTTCTGTCTGGGTTTTATAATTCGCCCCCATTGCCGTTTTCCGTTTTGCAGTGCAACGCAGTGTGCCGCCGTTGCCCTGCCAGACCGATTCCGCCGGCCTGTGGCCAAGATTCTGCCCGCTGGCGCTACTGTGTCATTAATGGAGGTCATCATGACAAGCCGTGTACTTACTGCCTCTTTGGCATTGCACCAACCTTCTTTCTTGCAACATATCCCTGTGACCTAGGTTTCTGGAGACCCCGATCAATGGACCGAATCGCTGCCGACGCGCTCGCCGCGGCACTGCCTGACCTTTCCCTCGACTTTGCCCACGTCAAGGCCCAACTGGCCAAGGGCTACGACAAGCCCTTCCTGGTGCTGGATACCCAGATTGTCCGTGAAAAATGCCGCCGCTTCTTTGCCGCCATGCCGCGCGTGCGCCCGCACTTTGCCGTCAAGTCCAACCCGGACAACCGCGTGCTGCAGGTGCTGAAAGAAGAAGGCGTCGGTTTTGAAATCGCCTCGATCGCCGAGCTGGATCAGCTGCTGGCGCTCGGCGTGGCCCCTGCCGAAATTTTCTACAGCAACCCGATGAAGTCGCGCGCTTACGTGGAGTACGCCGTGGCCAAAGGGGTCGAGTGGTTTGTGATTGACTCGGTCGAAGAACTGCAAAAAATCCACAGCGTCTCGCCCACCGCCAAGACCTATCTGCGCATCTTCACCACCAATGTGGGCAGCGACTGGCCGCTGTCGGGCAAGTTTGGCGCTTATGAAGCCGAAATCCGCGACATCATTGCCGAAGCCGCCCGCCTGGGGGCCGATCTGGCCGGGGTGACCTTCCACGTGGGTTCGCAGTGCCTGAACCCGGAAAACTGGAAAGTGGGCCTGGAAGCCACCCGCCAGGTGTTCGACCAGATGCAGGCCGCCGGCCTGAAACCGCGCCTGGTGAATATCGGCGGCGGTTACCCGGTAACCCACACCAAGGCCATTCCGTCGATTGGCGAAATCGGTGCCGTGGTTAACGCCGGCCTGGCCGCGTTTGGCGACGAGGTGCAGGTGATTGCCGAACCGGGCCGTTATCTGGTGTCCGACGCTGGTTATTTTGTCTGCCGCGTGGTGGGCACCGCCACCCGCCAGGGCAAGCGCTGGGTGTACTTCGACGCTGGCATGTTTGGCGGCATCATCGAAACCACCGAAGGCCTGAAGTACACGATCGAAACCGACCGCACCGGTGCGGAAATCATCTGGACCGTGGCCGGCCCAACCTGCGATTCGCTGGACATCTGCACCCGCGACCAGGCGCTGCCGGAAGATCTGGTGGAAGGTGACTTCATCTACATCAAGAACGCCGGAGCCTACACCACGGCTTACGCCAGTACCTTCAATGGCTTCCCGCTGCCGGATGTGATCATCCTGTAATTGCAGTTGGCGATAGGCCATGCACGACACCACGCCCCCGTCTGGCTTGCGCCAGCGGGGGCGTGGTGATTGGGGGGAGGGGTTAAGCTGCCTCCAGCCGGTACCAGACATGCCGGCACAAGCGGCTGCTATGTGCCAGCGCCGGGTGGTCAAATTCGCCCTGATACACCATGCCCAGCCGCTGCATCAGCGCCTGCGAGCGCAGATTGCTGCACGCGGTAAACGCCACCAGCTGCGGCAATTCCAGCTGGGTAAATCCCACGCCGATGGCCAGTTGCGCGGCCTCCCGCGCCAGCCCATGGCCCCAGGCCGGGCGCACCAGCCGCCACACCAGTTCCACTGCCGGGGCAAACGGCAAGTTCTCCGGTGCCGGGTTCAGCCCGACACAGCCAATCAGCTGGCCGCTGGCGGCCAGTTCCACTGCCCATACTCCCCAGCCACGCTGGTTCAGGCCGGTGTCCAAGCGTTCAAGCAGGGCGTCGCTGCCGGCACGGTCAAGCGCGGCGGGAAACTCGGCCATCACTTCGGGGTCGGCGTTCAATGCAGCAAAGGCTGGCCGGTCGCTTTCCTGCCAGCCGCGCAAGCGTACCCGTTGGCCGCGCAGGGCATGTGCTGGCATGTTCATCCGGCGTGCGTTCATGCCTCAGCTCCACTGCCTCCCATCGGCGAGCACAGCTCAATCAGCGTGCCTTCTGCCGCCCGCACATACGCCACCACCTGCCCCCAGGGCTTGAGCGCCGGTTCGGCCAGCGCGCTGGCGCCGGCGGCCACCGCCTGAGTATAGGCGGCGGTGACATCGTCGCAGACAAACGCCAGCTCAATGGCTGGTGGCGGGCTGGCCGGGTCGAGCTTCTGGTAGCCCGCTGCGCCAAAATGGCTGTCGCCCAGCGCGTGGCTGGCAAACGCCAGCGTGGTGGCACCGGTGTCCAGTTCGCCGTACTGGCCGGAGTCATGCAAGAAACGCAGCGCAAAACCAAAGGCGCGCTGGTAAAACGCCAGCGTATCGCTGACATCGGCCACATAAACAATGGCATAGGCAAATTTCATTAAGGTTCTCCTGGGGAATGCCTGTTCAGCTTGGCGGATGCTGAATCAATTGTCCACGCTGCTGCCGCAGCCATTTGGCAAGGTTAGCCGATGCCACCTGGGAACTTTATGCCAGAATCGCCCCCCTCACCGGACATGGCGGCGCAGAAGGGCCGCGTTCAGGAGCAAGCATGTTCAAAAAACTATTGGCGTCGATCGGCGTGGGCAGCGCCAGTGTGGATACCCAGATTCATCAGCCGGAGCTCAGTCCTGGCCAGTTGATGCAGGGTCAGGTGGTGGTGCAGGGTGGGCAGAGCGAACAGGCGATTGAAAAAATCGAACTGGTGCTGATGACCCAGGCCGAGCAGGAACGCGGCGACAGCGAGCGGCAAGTGGCCTGGCCGCTGTGCCGGCTGCCGGTCAGCGGCGGTTTTGTGATTGGCGCGGGAGAAACCCGGGTTTTTCCGTTTCAGATGACCTTGCCGCTGGAAACCCCAGTCAATGCGCTGCGCACCCACAGTGGCCGCACGCCGCTGGTGTGGGTACATACCGACCTGGCGATTGCTGCCGGGGTGGACAGCGATGATCGCGACAGTCTGCTGGTGTTGCCGCCGGCACCGCTGCAAACCCTGCTGGACGCTTTTGCCCGGTTGGACTGGTATGTATACGGCTCGGATGTGGAAGTGGGCACCGCCCATGTGGGAAGCACGATCAGCACGCTGGGGTGTTATCAGGAAATCGAACTGCGCCCGCACGGAGGAAGCTGGCGGGTGCAGGAAATTGAACTGACCTGCCTTAGCGATGGGCGGACCACGCATGTGCTGGTGGAAGTGGACATCCGCTTTGGCCGCGACAGCTATTACATCCTGCAGATGGGGCCAGACTTTGCCCGCCAGGATTGGGTGGCCATTTTGCGCAATACCTTGCCTCTGTAGTTGGCGGCGCGATTCTCCGTTTGAGCTGCAAGCAGAAAAAAGCCGCGCGATTGCGCGGCTTTTTTCTGCTTGCAGCCAAGTGATGCCGCAGGCGCAACACAGCGTGCCACGCCAGGCGTCAGCTTAAGGCTTACTCGCCATATACCGGGAAACGGGCGCACAGGGCTTTCACCTGTTCTGCCACATTGGCCAGATTGGCGTCGTCTGCCGGCTGGTCCAGCACGTCGGCAATCAGGTTGGCCAGCTGACGGGCTTCGGTTTCGCCAAAGCCACGGGTGGTCATCGCCGGGGCACCGATGCGGATGCCGGAGGTAACAAACGGTTTTTCCGGGTCGTTCGGAATGGCGTTCTTGTTCACGGTGATGTGGGCGCGGCCCAGGGCGGCTTCGGCGTCCTTGCCGGTGATCTGCTTGGCGCGCAGGTCGAGCAGGAACACATGGCTTTCGGTGCGGCCAGACACAATGCGCAGGCCACGCTTGGTCAGCTCTTCGGCCATGGCGCTGGCGTTCACCTTCACTTGCTTGGCGTAGGTCTTGAACTCGTCCGACGCGGCTTCCTTGAAGGCCACGGCCTTGGCGGCAATCACATGCATCAGCGGGCCGCCCTGCAGGCAGGGGAAGATGGCCGAGTTCAGGATTTTTTCGTGTTCGGCGCGGGCCAGAATCACGCCGCCGCGCGGGCCGCGCAGGGTCTTGTGGGTGGTGGTGGTCACGAAGTCGGCAAACGGCACCGGGTTCGGGTATTCACCACCGGCCACCAGGCCAGCGTAGTGGGCCATGTCGACAAACAGATAGGCACCCACTTCGTCGGCGATGGCGCGGAAGCGCGCCCAGTCGATTTCCAGCGCATAGGCAGACGCGCCGGCGACAATCATCTTCGGCTTGTGTTCGCGGGCCAGACGGGCCACTTCGTCGTAATCGATGGCTTCGGCTTCGTTCAGGCCGTAGGCCACCACGTTGTACAACTTGCCGGAGATATTGACCGACGCGCCGTGGGTCAGGTGGCCGCCATGCGCCAGGCTCATGCCCAGGATGGTATCGCCCGGCTTGAGCACCGACACGTACACGGCCTGGTTGGCCTGCGAGCCGGAATGCGGCTGCACATTGGCGTATTCGGCACCAAACAGGGCTTTCAGGCGGTCGATGGCCAGTTGCTCCACCTGGTCAACGTATTCGCAACCCCCGTAGTAACGCTTGCCGGGGTAACCTTCGGCATACTTGTTGGTCAGCACCGAGCCCTGGGCTTCCATGACGGCGTAGCTGACGTAGTTTTCCGAAGCGATCAGTTCGACATGGTCTTCCTGGCGACGGAACTCGTCGTCCATCATCGCGGCGAGTTCGGGGTCGTAGGCATGAATGGTCTGGTCGGCAGCAAACATGGGGTGGATTCCAATCGGTGGGGAAGTAAAGATTGCTGGAATTTTACACGATTCCGGGCAGTTTTCGCCATGAAATGGCGGCGCGCCGGCTATGAAGCGCTTTCATCACCGCCCGGCTGGCGCTGGCGCAAGAGCCGGGGTGCCGGCCTGGCCGGTGCCCCGTCGGTGGGCTGGATTCAATGCAGGCCAGGCGAGCTGGCCGCCGGGTCGTTGACGGTCACAAAAAACGGAATGCCGTGTTCGCGGTCAGCTTGTACCTGTTTGATCAGGCGGATGTCTTCCACCTGGCATTCCTTGAGCAGGCCGATGAATTCTTCGGCCACCCGCTCGACCGAATCCAGCGGGGCCAGCGTCCAGGCGTGCGCGGCCCAGTTTTTGTCGTCGCCGGGGGTGCTGATGGTAAAGCGCAGTTCGCCGTTGTCGTGGGCGGCGGCAATGGCGGTCATCGGCATTGAGTGTTCGCGCAGCTTGCGGATGATATTGCTGGCAAACACCTGCAGATTGACTTCCTGGCGGGCGGCCTGGCCCTGGCGGTGCGCTTCGTGCAGCCAGTTGGGCACGCGCGGAATCGGAAACAGCGTGACCCCAGGGGTGTTGAGCTGCTCGGTCAGCAGCTTCATCAGCGGCATGCCCCACGCGCCCACGCTGCCGCCCAGTTTGACGGGCAATTCACCATTGGCCTCGCGCATGGCCACGCCCACCAGATAGCGGACAAACACGCCGTCGTCCTTGACTGGCACCGGGTCGCCGGGCAGTTCCACCGGCAGGCCACGGGCGGCGTCGGCCAGGTTGCGGGTGTAGCGGTACAACTGGCTGAATGACAGGTTGGCCAGGGTGTCCGGGTGAACCAGCTTGCCGGACACCACGCATTCGGCGTCGGGTGCAATCACGCCGTGCTCACGCAGCAGGGTATTGAGCGCATCCACATTGTTCAGCCGGTCGGGCAGGCGCGCCTGGCCCTTGCAGCCGGCCACCAGCACCACCGGCAGGGCAAAGATCACGGCGTGGCGGTCGTTGCCGGCCTGGGTGATCACGTCCTGCGCGGCGTACCACAGGGCTTTATACACCTCCTGCGACGGGGCGTTGTGCAGGGCCAGCTTGAGCGTGTCGTCCTCGCCTTCGGCCAGTTGGGCGGCCATGGCGTCTTTCAGCGCTTCGGCGCGGGTCAGCGCCCGGCCAGCTTCGCGCTCGGTGAGCAGCGCCATGGCCAGACGAATCAGCAGGTTATCCGGGTCTACGCGGGGGTACAGGCGGGGGTCAGGCAGCAGCATCGACATGGTGAATTCCGCAGTGGGCAACAAAATCGGCGTCATTGTCGCACAGAAGCCGCTCGCGTGCGTTCGCTCGCGCCGTTTACTGCCGGCAGGGTGCTGGCGTGATCCGGCTGGCGGCGGAATGTTCGCTACCGAACATGCAAACTTGTTCCACAGCGACAATTTTTTACATAAATGATGCCTAGCAACATACCCGGCGTTGACAGCCGGCAGGGGGAACCGGATAATCCGGTCTTGTTGAGATGCAGCAATTGCTTCTTGATAGTTTCTCCTCTATTTCTCCTTTGTAGATTGAAGCGCGGGTCGCAAGCCCCGCGCTTTTTTTTGTCTTTTTTTTACCTATCCTTGTTTTTATTCGGTTTTTTCATTCCATTTGCCTGTGGCTGGGCTCTGGCGGATAGCGCCATGCACCCGCATGGGCAGGCATTGGCCTGGGTGGCTGACGCGTGGAATGGGCCATGGGGTAAACCACGCTGATTTTGCTGCATTGCAACATAATACATGTTCATCTACGCTGATTTTGGTTTGTTTTTGTACATTTTTCCAACAAAAACGAAGCATGGCCCGCGTTTGACCTAGCGCAAACATTGTGCATTTTATGCCCTGACAGGGCAGAAACAGCCAACTCCCCCCCTTTTTTTTGCCGCAGATCGCCGTAGAATGCTCCACGCGTCAATACACCGGTTGCGCCTTCTGGCCGCCGTGTCAGGGCGGCGGGCTTTTGCCAGTACCGGCAAAACCTGCCTGCCGCCTGTCGCTGCAGTGCAGCGATGCAGTGGCCCATCCTTGCCGGATGGGCCACGTATATTGCGCGCCCCGCCCGTGTCTGTTGGGTGGGGAGGGGCAGGAATCAGGCAGATGACGGAAGGGGTGTGGGGGCATCCCTTCCGTCATGATTCCCCGGTTGGCTGCCCGCATGATCCAGACGTAAGGCTCACACACACCCACCTGGCCGGCCCGGCGCAGCAAAAACGCACCAAACGGTGCACTGTGCGGCGCGTCATTGGCCCAGAACGGCGGTTTTCTGTTGTGAGCGCGGTAAAAACCGCCTAGCCCGATACCCACACCCCACCCTGTTTGCCTGTGCTGCCGCCCGCCATCCGTCTGATGTCGCGCCACGGCCTGCGCGGGGGTGTCCTCCCGTGGCACCGGCATGGTTTGCCCCCTCTCCCGACCCCGGCATTCCTGCCCTGGCCCCGATGTTGCATGTCTGTTGCCAGCATCTGTTGCCTGGCCGTCTGCGCCGCCGCAATAGACGTGCGCCACACCGGATGGGAGACGGTCATGAGCATTGTAGTCAACCGGCCTCCACATGGGCCGGAAACATGTGTTGTCTTGCCCGCACGGGCTGGCGCGGCGGGCCTGTCTGCAGGCCAGCCACTCGGGGTGTATTTGCGTAGCCACTGCGCCAAGACAGCCGGCACGCAGCATTTTTCAAGAGGTAGTCAGGGGATGAAACTCAACCAGCCGGTAAGTGGACGGGAACGTCCATTTACCCAGGGCACGATTGTGACCAAAACCGATCTGAAAGGCATCATCACCTACGCCAACGATGCCTTTGTCGAGATTTCCGGTTTTGACCGCAATGAACTGATCGGCACCAATCACAATATTGTTCGTCATCCGGACATGCCGCCCACCCTGTTTGACGACATGTGGAAAACCCTCAAGCGCGACAAGCCGTGGCAGGGCCTGGTCAAGAACCGCTGCAAAAACGGCGACCACTACTGGGTGTCGGCATTTGTGGTGCCCATTCGCCAGCGTGGGCAAACCGTGGGCTATATGTCGGTTCGCGCCCCCGCCGAGCGTAGCGCCATCGCCCAGGCCGAAGCGCTGCACCGCCAGCTGGGCCGGGATGGCCGGCTGAAAAAACCGCGTCGCGCCCGGCTGACCTCTTCAGTCAAGATCATTGCCGCCCTGCTGCTGGTCAACAGCATGGTGCTGACCATGGCGCTGGTGGACAGCCCGTGGGCCAGATGGGGCGGGGTGGGGCTGATGCTGCTGGCCTCGTTGCAGGCCTGGCTGGCCTATGGCCGCGCCCGCCGCCGCTATGCGCTAATCAACCACACCTTTGCCCGCATTGCCGAAGGCGTGCTGACCAACCCGCTCTCGACCGAACGCGAAGACGAAATCGGCCAGATTGAATCCGGCCTGGCCGCCATGCAGGTGCATATCAAGGTGATTATCGACGACCTGCTGCACAGCGCCAGGCTGGTGGAAAGCCGGGGCGAGCAGCTTAACCGCAGCATGCAGGAAATGATGCAGCGCTTTGACAACCAGGCCGACAGCGCCTGCGCCATCTCGGCGGCCATCGAGCAAATGAGCGCGTCGATCACCCAGGTGGCCGACAATGCCCAGGTGGCCGCCGACCACACCGACAGCGCCAGAGGGCTGGCGCAAACCGGTGAAGCGCGCATGGGGGCCACCCGCGAAGACACCCGGCAAGCCGCCAGCATGATGCGCAGCGCCCAGGGCACCATCACCAGCCTGCACCAGGCGGTGGGCAATATTGCCAGCGTGACCGAAACCATTCGCGGCATTGCCGACCAGACCAACCTGCTGGCACTGAACGCGGCCATTGAAGCTGCCCGCGCTGGCGAGGCCGGACGCGGCTTTGCCGTGGTGGCCGACGAAGTGCGCAAACTGGCCGAGCGCACCAGCCTGAGCACCGGCGAAATCCACAGCCTGGTCAGCGAAATCACCGGCGTCACCGAGTCAGTGGTGGCCGCCATGGAACAGGTGGGTGCCCATACCGCCGCTGGCGAACAGCAACTGGCCAGCACCATGGATACCCTGCAGCACATTGTCGAGGCCAGCGAACAGGTGAACGACATGGTGCGCGGCATTGCCGAAACCAACCACCAGCAGTCAATCACCTCGCACGATCTGGTCAACCGCACGGTCAACGTCAGCGAACAGCTGGAAGCCTCGGCCCACGCCGTGCAGCTGGCCCGTGGCATGATCGACGACCTGCTCAAGCAGGCCGAACAAATGACCCGGCTGGCCCGCCATTTTGAGGCGGGTGGGTAAGCCGGGCACTGGCGCGCGCCATCCCGCTGGCCGGCGCAATGCCGCTGAAGCCCCCGCATCAGCAAAAGCGAGCCTCCCGAAGCTTACCGTGCCGGTGCAGCGGCCCAGGCATCGCAGCACTGGAGCAAGGCTTGTTCGCCCTGGTGCAATAGCGGGTCCGCATGGGCAGGCGCTCCCAGCGGCAACAAGGTGGCCCAATTGGTGCTGGCCAATAGCCTGGCAACTTTGTCTGGCATGTGCAACGCCGCCAGACGCTTTGCCAGCTGACCATCTGCCAGCAAGCGCACCACTTGGCATGCCGCCTGCGCCAGCAGAACTTGCGCCTCGACCGTCACCCCACGCAAACGCCAGACATTGGCCAGGCACAGCAGACCGCGCTGCAAACTGATGTGACTGGCTGCCATTTTGGGCAACTGCGCCACCAACACCGTAGCCACATCTGCCAGCAAGGCGGTGCGGTCACTGGCCACAGCTAAAGCGCCGACGGGCAAGCCAGCCAAGCGAAACACCGCATCCGGATCGTTGGCATGGCGCACGCACCATGCCACACCAGCCTCCACCGTGCTGGCAGGCAGCGGGCGAATTTTGACAATATATTTCAGTGCATATACTGCATCCGGCTGTTGCCAATGACATTCCAACCAGGTGCAAGCATAAGGGTGAAGCCATGGTGGCAAGTGCCTGCTATGGTCGCCATAGGCACGTAGCAGAAAACCCGCACCATCACTCAGCGCATTGCCAGGACGAGCAAACCAATGCTGGGCAACAGCCTCCACGGGCTCCCGCTCGCCGCTGGCGTCCAGCCAGGCTTTCAGCACAAACCGCGCTTCTGCCGCGTCAGGGTGCTGGGCCAGCCAGGCCAGCACGGCGGCGCGCACGGGCTCCCGCTCGCCGCCGGCGTCCAGCCAGGCTGTCAGCACAAACTGCGCTTCTGCCGCGTCAGGGTGCTGGGCCAGCCAGGCCAGCACGGCGGCGCGCACGGGCTCCCGCTCGCCGCCGGCGTCCAGCCAGGCTGTCAGCACAAAGCAGGCTTCTGCCGCGTCAGAGTGCTGGGCCAGCCAGGCCAGCACGGCGGCGCGCACGGGCTCCCGCTCGCCGCCGGCGTCCAGCCAGGCTTTCAGCACAAAGCAGGCTTCTGCCGCGTCAGAGTGCTGGGCTAGCCAGGCCAGCACGGCGGCGCGCACGGGCTCCCGCTCGCCGCCGGCGTCCAGCCAGGCTGTCAGCACAAAGCAGGCTTCTGCCGCGTCAGGGTGCTGGGCCAGCCAGGCCAGCACGGCGGCGCGCACGGGCTCCCGCTCGCCGCTGGCGTCCAGCCAGGCTGTCAGCACAAACCGCGCTTCTGCCGCGTCAGGGTGCTGGGCCAGCCAGGCCAGCACGGCGGCGCGCACGGGCTCCCGCTCGCCGCCGGCGTCCAGCCAGGCTTTCAGCACAAAACTGGCCACCGGTTTGTGGCCGTGGCGGCGCAGCCAGTGCAGGCAGAGGGGAGCAATGGTGGGGTGGGGTTGGTGTTTTAGCCAGACGTTGAGCAGGAATTGTGCTTGTTCTTGTTCGTGGTGTTGCGCCAGCCAGCTTTCGGCGGCGCTGGCGTAGCGTGCGGGGTCGCAGCGTAGCGCCTGTACCAGGGCGTGGTTGCCCAGCAGGGCTGGCGCAGGCGCGCCGTGGCCGGTGAGCGTGGCGCTAAGCGCATCCAGCCAGCCGATCAACATGGCATGGTCGGCTGGCGTTTGGGCGGGGTGGGTTTGCCAGGCTTTGGCGGCATTGGCCACGGCCAGGTGCACGGCGGGGGTGCTGGCGGCGTGGTGAGGGTTGGCGTGGCGGGCGGCCAGCCAGCGTAGCGCGGCCAGGGGAGAGAGCAGACCAGCGTTCAGGATGGCGTCGTGAGCGGCGCACCATATATCGGCATGCTGGGCAGGCGGCGTCAGCAGGGTGGGCCAGTCCAGGGCTTGCACGCTGGCTTCGGTGGCCACCCGCTGCCAGCTGCGCAGCTGGGTGCGCAATTGCCCGCGTGCGGCGGCGGCGTGCAGCCAGCGCTGCACCTGGCCATTGGCGATGCGCGGTGTTGTGGTGTGCAGCCAGTTCAGCAGCGCACCATCGGCCAGCACATCGTGCAGCGTGCTCCAGCGCTCATCGGGCGGTGCGTGTGGGGTTTCCAGCAACCAGCCATCGTGGAGCAATTGGTGGCGGTAGCGGCTGGCCGACGGCGTGGCGGCCTCCAGTGCCTGCCGCGCGGCGTCGCTGCCGGGCAGGCTGATCAGCAGCTCCACCAGCCCGGCCATGTCTTCGGGCTGGCCGTCAGGCAGGCGGGCCAGATGTACGCTCAGCCAGCGGCGAAAATCCGGCGCGCCTCGCAGGGCACTGAGCTCGGCATGGCGTTGCTGGTCGGCCAGCAGGCACAAAAACACCGCAAACACCGGCACGCCGCCGCACACATCGGCGAAATCCAGCAAACCATCGCGCTGGCGCAAAATACCCTGCACGGTGTCGGGCTGCACGTCCGGCAGCGCCAGCTGGGCGGTTTGCCAGGGGTCCAGCCGTTCCAGCCAGCTATTGCGGCAGGCACCCAGCAGGTGAACGCGGGCGCCGTGGTCGGCGGCGGCTTGCAGCGCGTATAGCCAGTTGTCCCAGCTGTCGCAGCGCTCGATATAGTCCATCAGCAGCAGGGTGGGTTGCGCGCAGGGCTCGCGCAGCGCCTCGGCCAGTTGATCGGGCTGGGCCAAGTGGGCGTCCAGCAGCCACACCCGCCAGCCAGCCTGCTGGGCGGCCAGGCCGATTTCCCATTGCAGCCGCGATTTGCCGGCACCACCGCGCCCATGCAGCACGCTGCTGAACTGGCTATTGTCTGCGATGCGCTGCTCTAGTGCTTCCAGCTGCGCCGCCGGGCTGAGCGCGCTGGACACCGGCACATAGCGCAATGTGCTGCTGTGGTACAGATACTGATGCAACTTGGGGCGAGTGCGCGCCAGCTCGCGGCTCAGGCTGCGATAGCCGGTGGGCAAGTCGGGTGGAAACCAGCGCGTGCGCAAGGCGTGGCGCGGGGCAAGTTGGCTGGCAAAATCATCCCAGGTGAAAATCTCGACTGCGATGTTGTCCAGGTGCGCCAGCCCGGCGCGCTGGGCGAGCTCCTGAAACTGCTGGCGTATTTGTCCGGCCAGGGCGTCGCATTGGCCTTGATTGCTCAAGCGGGCGCTGGTGCAAAACCGATAGCGCCGGATTGGCGTCTGGCTGTTGTACCAGGGTTGGTATTGCTTTTGTTTGGGCGCGTGGTCAAGCAGATTGTCGCGCAAGTGTTTGGCCACCTCGGCCCAGCGCGGCTGCACGGCGTCCCAGCCGTCTTGGGCCACATATTTGCATTCCCACACACAGCCCTGGCTGGGGGAATACAGATCAATGGCACCATCCTTGCCGGGCGCCTGAAAGCTGCGCAAATCAGGTGTGGCGTCGGCAAAAAACTCGCTGACAAACTGGTGAAACACATCGCCAGGGGGCTGGTTGGGGAACAGGTCGGTCTGGTCAAAGCGCAACATGGCAGCGGGCAATCCGGGTGGCAATGTTGGCATTCTAGCGCGTTGGTCTGGCGGCTTGTTCTTGTTCTGGCCATTTAACCTGGCAGCGTGGGTGCATTTTGGGGATGGGCTGACCCGTACCCCGCTCTGGCCAATTTTTTCCCCTCCGCCTGTGGCGATGCAGCATCCGCCCGGTTTCTAGCGCAAGCGTGGGCAAAACCGGATAAAACCGGCTTTCATGCGTATTTTCTTTGCACTTTATCCCGATGGCGAGTGACTCATGCGCCGGGAAGCCCCGTGGGCACAGGGTTTGCCTGGGCCATAATGCTGCATTGCACGACAAGTCGTCACACCAAAGCAAAAATTTAATGCTATAACCATAGGGCTGGCACAGCGTTCGGCTGCAAAAAGGGGCACAGAACCCGCACCGACACATCGCGCGTCCGGCAGGCCATGCGTGGTGCCCATTAGGGCCGCACAGTGGCCCAGACAAGGCACGGGCACAGACCCCGGCCTGACAGAACATCACCGATCACAGACGGAGAGAGAACCCATGACGAAAAAAATTGCACTGGTTACCGGCGGGATGGGTGGCATTGGCACGGCCATCTGCAAGGCGCTGGCGAATGCAGGCTGCACCGTGGTGACCACCTACAGCAAGGCTGGCAAGGAAGTGGAATGGCTGGCCAATATGAAAGAACAGGGCTACACCGCCCACGCTTATCTGTGCGATGTGACCGACACCGACGCCTGCGCGGCGATGGTGGCGCAGCTGGCTGCTGAAGTAGGCCCGGTGGACATTCTGGTCAACAACGCCGGGATTACCCGCGATGGCACTTTCAAGAAGATGAACAAGGTAGACTGGGATCTGGTGATGCGCACCAACCTGGATTCGCTGTTCAATCTGTGCAAGCCGATTGTGGATGGCATGGTCGAACGCGGTTGGGGACGGGTGATCAATATCTCGTCGATCAACGGCCAGAAGGGCCAGTTCGGCCAAACCAACTATTCTGCCGCCAAGGCCGGCATGCACGGCTTTACCATGGCGCTGGCGCAGGAAGTGGCCAAGAAGGGCGTGACCGTCAACACCGTGTCGCCGGGTTATATCGGCACTGATATGGTGATGGCGGTGCCGGAAGAAGTGCGCAACAAGATCATCGCCGGCATTCCAGTGGGGCGTTTGGGCCAGCCAGAAGAAATTGCCGGCCTGATTACCTATCTGTCGTCTGATCTGGCAGGCTTTATCACCGGAGCCAATCTGGCCATCAACGGTGGTCAGCACATGATGTAAACCCGCACTGACTGGTGTGGGTTGCCGTATTGCTCACACTCCCATGCAACACGCCCGGTTTCCGCATTGCGGAACCGGGCGTGTTGCATGGGGGCCACTCACACGGCGGGCCGGCGTCAAGCCGGCGGTGCGGCTGCCACGTGGGGTGCCGCTGAATCACACCGCCGGTTTGGGCACAAAATTCTTGGTGTGATCTTCAAAGCTCTTCACTTGCTTGTCGGCTTCTTCCGGGCTCATGTCGTACAGCTTTTGCAGCGTGGTCAGCAAGGCTTCGCGCTTGCCGGCCACCAGGGCCAGGTTTTGGTCGGAGAGCTTGCCCCAGCGCGATTTCAGCTTGGTGGAGAAATGTTTCCAGTTTTCTTCAGCGTTGGTCCAGTCCATATCACACTCCTTGTGCTCGGTGTCCCCGCAGCGGTATTGCCAGTCGGACACCGGGATGGGGAGATCATGCGGTGGCCTTTGCACAGCGTCTGTGCGCCAGCGCACAGACGCGGGCAGGCCAATCCGGGTGGCGGGCGCAGGGGACGAAAGCGGCCTTGCCGGCGGATTTTCTGCCCTGGCCGCTGCCTGCTGCGTCTTCACCGAAACGCTGAGTAGCGCTTAACCGCGCGTGCTCAGTTCGCTGGTGAGTTTCTGGAAAAACGCCAGCCGCTCTGGCCGCACTGCGCCGGTTTGCCCGGCCTGAATCAGCGCACAGCCCGGCTCTACCCGGTGGCTGCAGTTGTGAAAGCGGCATTGGCCGATATACGGGCGCAGATCGGGAAAATGGTAAATCAGCTCGTCTGCCGGCAGGTGGCGCAGGCCGAATTCCTGCAGGCCGGGGGAGTCAATCAGGTGGCTGTCGGCGTCCAGATGGTAGAGCTGGGCGTGGGTGGTGGTGTGGCGGCCAGAATCCAGCGCGGTGGAAATTTCTCCCACCCGCGCCCGCGCTGCCGGCAGCAGCGCATTGGTGATGGTGGACTTGCCCATGCCGGACTGCCCCACCAGCACGCTGGTGTGCCCCTGCAAATGGGCGCGCAGGGCGCTGACATCTTCTTGCGCCGACAGGGTGAGCAGCGGATAGCCCAGCCCCAGCCAGCCCGCCAGCCGCTCGCGGGCGGCGTCTGCCTGCGGCAGGTCGCACTTGTTCAGCACAATCAGCGGGGCAATGGCGGCGGATTCTGCCGCCACCAGGCAGCGGTTGAGCAGTTCGTCGTTGAAGGTGGGCACCGGGGCCAGCACAATGGCCAGCTGGGTGACATTGGCGGCAATCAGCTTGCTGCGAAAACTGTCCGAACGGTACAGCAGGCTGCGCCGGGGCTGGGCGCGTTCAATCACCGCCTGTTCGGCGTTTTGCACCAGGATGTCCACGCCATCGCCGCAGGCGTAGTCGGTTTTTTTGCCACGGGTGGTGCAGTCGTACAAGGTGCCGTCGGGGGTTTCTACAATATAACGACGGCCATAGCTGGTGATAATCTGTCCGGAGCAAGTCAACGTCATGCAGGCAGGTCTTTCAGGTGGGCAATGCGCAAGCTTGCCGGCGGGTGGGAATCATAAAACTGCGAATGCAGCGGGTCGGGAGTCAGGGTAGCGGCGTTGTCGCGGTACAGCTTGACCAGCGCGTGGGTCAGGTCGTTGGCCGAGGCGTGACGGGCGGCAAAGGCGTCGGCCTGGTATTCATGCCGGCGCGACAGCAGGCTGGTCAGCGGCGTCAGCGGAAAACTGAACACCGGCAGCGCCAGCATGAATAACAGCAGGCCACTGGCCAGCGAGGCGGTGTTCACCCCCAGCGCCGGCTGAAACCAGCTGGTGCCCAGCAGCCATTGCAGCCCGGCCAGCACCGCCAGCGATAAGGCAAAGCTGGTCAGCATGCGCTGGACAATATGCCGGTGATGAAAATGCCCCAGCTCGTGCGCCAGCACCGCCTCGATTTCACTCGGGCTCAATTGCTGCATCAGTGTGTCAAAAAACACAATGCGCTTGGCCCGGCCAAAGCCGGTGAAATAGGCATTGCCATGGCTGGAGCGGCGCGAGCCGTCCATGACAAACACCCCGCTGGCGCGAAAGCCGCAGCGCAGCAGCAAGGCTTCGATCCGGCTTTTCAGTGCCGGGTTGTCCAGCGGCACAAAACGGTTGAACAGGGGGGCAATCAGGGTGGGAAACACCACCATCAGCACCAGGCTGAACCCCACCCACACCGCCCATACCGCCAGCCAGGCCTGACTGCCCAGCGCGGTCAGCAGCCACAGCACCAGCGCCAGCAGCGGCAGGCCCAGCAGCGCGCCCAGCAGCACCGACTTGGCCAGGTCGGCCAGATACAGCGCCGGCGTGGTGCGGTTAAAGCCAAACCGTGCTTCCACCCCAAAGGTGGCCAGCAGGCTTAGCGGCAGGCCCAGCAGCCCGCTGATCAGCAGGGCCGAGGCAATCACCGCCACCCCCTGCCACAGCGGCGCGCCCAGCCAGCCCGCCCACAGCCGCGCCAGCCAGTCGATGCCGCCGCCCAGCGTCAGCCCCAGCAGCACGGCGGCGTCCAGCAGGGTGTCCAGCTGCCCCAGCCGCACCTTGGCGCAGGTGTAATCTGCCGCCTTTTGATGCGCCTCCAGCGGCACCTGGCCGACAAAATCCGTCGGCACCGCCTGACGGTGGGCGGCCACATGACGAAACTGGCGCTGCGCCAGCCACAGGCGCAAGCCGGTTGAACTGGCCAGCGCCAGCAAAAACAACACGGTAAACGGGGAGTTCATTCAGGAGGGCCACAACAGATCGAGAAGGACATGGGACTGCCGCAGAACGGCCAGGTTCATGCGACAATAGCCGTATTTTGGACAGAAGACGATAGGCATTATGGCACAGGATCAGAACAACCTCATCTGGCTGGATATGGAAATGACCGGCCTGGAGCCGGATCGTGACCACATCATCGAGATGGCGGTGGTGATTACCGATAGCCAGCTCAATACCGTGGCCGAATCGCCGGTGCTGGTGATCCACCAGACCGACGCCGTGCTCGACGGCATGGACGACTGGAACAAATCCACCCATGGCCGCTCCGGCCTGATTGACAAGGTCAAGGCTTCCACCCTGGACGAACTGGCCGCCCAGGAGCAGATGCTGGCGTTCTTGCGCGAATATGTGCCGGGCCGCGCCTCGCCGATGTGCGGCAATTCCATCTGCCAGGACCGCCGCTTCATGGCGCGCTGGATGCCGGCGCTGGAAGCGCATTTTCATTACCGCAATCTGGACGTGTCCACGCTGAAGGAGCTGGTCAAGCGCTGGAAGCCGGAGCTGGCCAAAGGCCTGCGCAAGCATGGCAAGCATGAGGCGCTGGCGGATATTTATGAGTCGATTGAAGAAATGAAGTATTACCGCGAGCATTTCATCCGCCTGTGATGACGCACGCCCCGTGTTGTGGGGGTTGGGTGTGTTGCGCCCCATTGGGGGTAACACACCCAACGCGCATGTCTGCGCAGGACGCCTTCTGCTAAAAAAATTCAAGCGCAAGATCCAGAGTGCGCCCCCCGCCCATCCTGCTTACACTCCCTGTCATCTTCCTCACGCCGTCATCCCATCGCCATGCCCGAAGACACCGAACGCCTGGCCGAGGCCACCCGGCAAGACCCGCGCTGGGCGCAACTGCTGGGGCGCGAGGCGCAATAGAAAGAGGCACCGGATGACTAAACACCGCGAGCCCCCTCCTGGCGTTGTTGCACCGCCTTGCCACACCGTCTGCGCCAGCGTGGTTTTATCCGCAGCACACAAGCAGCGCCCGCACTGGCGCGCACCAGTGTGGGCCGGATTGAATCATGCCGCCAGCGCCGCCTGCCCCAGATAAAACTGCTGCACATCGCTGCGCGCGCGCAGGGCGTCAGCCGGGCCAGACAGGGCAACCCGGCCATTTTCGATGATGTAGGCGTAATTGGCGTAATGCAGCGCCAGGTTGGCATTCTGCTCGGCCAGCAAGAAGCTGACGTTTTCCTGCTGGTTCAGCTGCTGCACAATGGTGAAAATCTCGTCAACAATCAGCGGAGCCAGGCCCATCGACGGTTCATCCAGCAGCACCAGACGCGGTTTGGCCATCAGCGCGCGGCCAATTGCCACCATCTGCTGTTCGCCGCCGGAGGTATAGCCGGCCTGGGCGCGCCGGCGGGCGTACAGGCGCGGAAAGTAATGGTAAATCCGTTCCAGATCCTGCTTGAGCGTGGCCCGTGACACCCGGCGGCTGAGTGCGCCAGTCAGCAGGTTTTCTTCCACGGTGAGGTGGGCAAAGCAGTGGCGGCCTTCCAGCACCTGCACCAGGCCGGCCTCTACCAGGCTGGATGCCTGGGCGGTGGTGATGGGCTGGCCCTGGTAGTGAATGCTGCCGTGGGCCAGTTCGCCGCGTTCGGCGCTGATCAGCCCGGAAATGGTTTTCAGCGTGGTGCTTTTGCCGGCACCGTTGGCACCCAGCAGGGCGACAATCTGGCCGTCGGGTACGGTCAGGGAAATGTCGCTGACGGCCAGAATCACCTGCTGGTAGACCACCTTGATCTGGTCCAGTTGGAGTAATGGGGGTTGGCTCATGGCGGCTCCGGGGCAAGAGCTGGCGGGGCAAATGCCCCGCCGCAAGTCAGGTGGAAGACTCAGGAATGCGCTGATTGATTCAGGAAAATCGTGTTTGCCAAAAGCAAAATCCAGCAAAATCAACACCCTGGATCCCCGCCTTCGCGGGGATGACAATTGTTTCAGCGTTTCCTCAGGATTCCTTGCTGCAATCACGCGGGGTGATGCCCTTTTCCTTGGCGTAGGCCTTGGACGAGGTTTCGATGATCGGGCGCAGCAGCGCGCGGTCGGCTTGCACCCAGTCGGAAATCACCTTCCACTGCTTGCCATCCCACTGCTGGAAGCGCACCGCGCCGCCGCCTTCGTGGTCCGCGCACGACAGCTTCAGCGGTTGCAGCAGGCCGTAGGCACCCACTTCCTTCAGGCGTTTTTCATCAAACTTCAGATGCTCGAAGCCCCAGCGCACCTACTCGCCGCTTAGCGGCTTGTTGCCAAACTTGGCTTGCGCCACGCGCACGGCTTCCACGTTGAGAATGCCATTCACCACGCCCAGGTTGTAATACACATTGCCAAAGCGTTTCGGGTCGGCCAGATTGCCCTTGCCGGCATCAACCACGGTGGTCTTGATGCCCTGCAGCACCGGGAACTGAGTACCAGACGGGTGGGTGGTGATCGACACATAGCCCTTGGCGGCGGCACCAGCCGGGGCGGCGTCGTCTTCCGAGTTGGACCAGATATTGCCGATGATGTGGTCAACCGGGAAGCCGGTTTTCTGTGCGGTTTTCAGCGCCACCGGGTTCATCACCCCCCAGCCGCGCAAAATCACCCAGTCGGGTTTTTCCTTGCGGATGGTCAGCCACTGCGATTGCTGTTCGTTGCCGGGATGCGGCACTTCCAGCAGGGTCAGCTGAAAGCCGTATTTCTTGGCCAGCAATTCCAGAATCGGGTTGGTTTCCTTGCCGTAGGGCGAGCCGTGGAACAGGGTGACGATTTTCTTGCCCTTGAGCTTGTCCAGCCCGCCGCTCTTTTGCCCGATGTAGTTGATGATGGCTGAGACTTCCGAGTACGGGTTCAGCTGCAGCGGGAACACATACGGAAACACGCTGCCGTCGGTGGAGTCGGTACGGCCATGGTTGATGGTGATCAGCGGCAGCTTGTCGGCGGTGGAGCGGTCCAGCGTGGCGTAGGCAATGCCCACCGACAGCGGATTGGTGGCTGCCGCCGGCGCGCCGTTCAGGCCTTTTTTCAGGCGCTCGTAGCACTCCACGCCTTTTTCCACCACGTATTCGGTTTCGCATTCGCTCCAGGTCAGCTTGACGCCATTGACGCCGCCTTCCTTGGCGTTGATGTATTGCAGGTAATCAATAAACCCGCCAAAAAAGCCAGTGCCGCCCGCGGCGTAGGGGCCGACGCGGTAGCTTTGCAACGGAAAATACTGCTCACCCGCCGCCTGGCTGCTGCTGCTGAAGGCGGCCAGGCCGATGGCCAGCGCCAGCGGGAGTGCGCGAAGGGAGGATCGTGCCATGGATAACAAACTCCTGTAGAGAAGGGTAGAAATGCCCGATGGGTGTGACGGTGTGAATACGGTGCAATCGGTTTGGGCGGCGCGTGGCTCAGTAACGTAGCGGCCACACCCGCAGCCGGGCGCGTGCCTGTTGCCACAGCCGGGCCAGGCCATCGGGCTCCTTGATCAGGAACACGATGATCAGTGCGCCAAAAATGATTTTTTGCAGGTTTTCCAGCTGACCAGAGGGCAACCAGTCGGCAAAATACACGCCGGACAACACCGACAGCGCCACCGGCAGCAGCACGATGAACGCGGCCCCCAGGAAGTTGCCAAGGATGCTGCCCATGCCGCCAATGATGATGATGAACAGCACCTGGAATGACCGGTTCAGGTCAAAGCCATGTGGTTCAACCGTGCCCAGATAGGTGAACGCCCACAGCGCCCCGGCCACGCCAAGGATGAAGCTGCTGATGGCAAAGGCCAGCAGCTTGGCCTTGAACACCGGGATGCCGATCACGGCAGCTGCCGTGTCCATATCGCGCACCGCCATCCAGTAGCGGCCCAGCTCGCTGTGCAACAGGTTGCGCGCCAGCAGCACCAGCGGCAGTACCACGCTCAGCGTGAGCAGATAGCGGCCCAGCGGCGAACTGAAATCCTGGCCGGCCAGCAGCAGCGGCGGTGCAGTAATCACCCCGGAGGCGCTGTCATTGGAAAACCAGCTGAATTTGGTCAGCACCCACTGCACAAAAAACTGCGCCGCCAGGGTGGACACCAGCAGGTAAAACCCCTTGATCCGCCCGCTGGGCAAGCCCACCAGCACGCCCACTGCCGCCGCCACCAGACCGCCCAGGCCAATGCCGGCCAGCAGCGGCAAGCCCGGCAGGCGCAACAGCAGGTTGTAGGTGGCAAAGGCACCCACCGCCATGAAGGCTGCCGAGCCCAGCGACAGCTGGCCGGCGTAGCCGGTGAGCAGGTTCAGCCCCAGCCCGGCCAGCGACAGCACCAGAAACGGAATCAGAATGGCGCTGAACCAGTAATCATTGCCCAGCCACGGAATCACCGTATAGGCGGCCAGCACGGTCAGCCACAGGGCCAGCCGCTCCTGGCGCAGACGAAACAGCCGACGGTCCTGGCGGTAGGCGGTGGAAAACTGGCCGGATTCCAGATAAAACATCTTGATGCTCCTGATAGTGCGGGTTACACCCGCTCGATGGCGCGCTCGCCAAACAACCCTGCCGGACGCACCAGCAAGAAGCCCAGCGCCAGCACATAGGGGAACCAGTTTTCAATGCCGCCGCCCACCAGCGGGCCGATATACACCTCGGCCAGTTTTTCGCTGGCACCAATCAGCAGGCCGCCGACAATGGCACCGCCGATTGAGGTAAACCCACCGATGATCAGCACTGGCAGCGCCTTGAGCACAATCAGCGACAGGGAAAACTGCACCCCCAGCCGCGCCCCCCACAACAACCCGGCCACCAGCCCGACAAAGCCGGCCACCGCCCAGACAATTGCCCACATCCGCCGCAGGCGCACGCCCACCGCCAGCGCCGCCAGTGGATCGTCGGCCACGGCGCGTAGCGACAGGCCAATGCGGGTGCGGCTGAACAACAGCGACAGCAGCGCCACCAGCACGCCGGCAGTGGCAGCGGCAAACAAATCAAACTGCGACAGCAACAAGGGTCCAACTTCCAGCGGCACATCGTCAATGCCCAGTTCCAGGCCATGCACCTGCGAGCCCCACAGCACCTGGGCACCGCCCTCGATGATGTAGCTCAGCCCCAGCGTGGCCATGAACAGGGTGATCGGTGGCCGGTTAACCAGGTGCTGCAGCACCAGCCGTTCGATCAGCAAGGCCAGCACCAGCATGGCCAGCAGGGTGATGGCCAGCGCCAGCGCAAACGGGACGCCCCGCTCCAGCAGGCTGACAAAAGTCAGCGCGGCAAACAGCACCATCGAGCCCTGGGCAAAGTTGAATACCCCGGATGCCTTGTAGATCAGCACAAAGCCGATGGCGACCAGCGAATACATCACCCCGGCCAGCAGCCCGCCGAGCAACACTTCAATCAAAAAAGACATACGCTTTCCTCGCGCCGGCCTGCGCCGTTCAGTGGTTACCCAGGTAGGCAGCAATCACATCCGGATTGCTGCGCACCTGCTCCGGACTGCCGTCGCCCACTTTCTTGCCGTAGTCCAGCACCACAATGTGGTCGGACAGGCTCATCACCACGCCGATGTCGTGCTCGATCAGCACCACCGTGGCACCAAATTCGCGGTTGGCGTCGATGATGAACTGGCTCATGGCCTGCTTTTCTTCCTGATTCATCCCGGCCATCGGCTCGTCCAGCAACAGCAAGCGCGGTTCTGCTGCCAGCGCGCGCGCCAGCTCAACCCGCTTTTGCAGGCCGTACGGCAGCTGGCCGACAATGGCGTGTCGCCATGGCTGGATATGCAAAAAGGCAATGATTTCTTCCGCCCGCTGGCGCTGGCGGGCTTCCTCGCCATGCACCCGGCCCAGGCGGAAGGTTTGCTCCAGCCAGCTGCTGCGGGTTTTCAGGTTGCGTCCGCTCAACACGTTGTCCAGCACCGACATGCCCTTGAACAAGGCAATGTTCTGGAAGGTTCGGGCAATGCCCAGTTCGGCGGCATGGTGTGGCGACATCTGCCGGCGTGTTTCGCCGGCAAAGTGGATTTCACCTTGCTGCGGCTGGTACACCCCGTTGATGACGTTCAATAGCGAGCTTTTGCCCGCGCCATTCGGGCCGATCAGCGCGCAGATTTCGCCGGTGGCCACGGCAAAACCGATATCGGTAATGGCGTTGACCCCTTTGAACGACAGGGAAATATGCTCAAGGCGCAACAGGGAAGAAGCAGACATCAGCAGGCTCCCGCCTGGCTGGCCGCCAGGACAGCAAAATCGTCCGCCGCGCTTACCGGTGGTAACACGGCTTGCCAGTCGGCCAGATCGGGCAAGGTGCGCACCTTGACCCCCAGCGCAGCAAACAGGCGCTCGGTGTCGGCAGACAGCGGCGGACCAATCAACAAGGGATGGCGGGTGTGAATCAGCCCGAGCACATCAAGCAGCGGCCTCCGCACCAGCCAGTAGCCCAGTCCGCGCCGCAGCGCGCCCGGTGCCGGGGCCAGCGCCCAGTCCACCAGCCGGCGTTGCCAGTGGCCGCGATTGGGCAGGCGCGCCTGCACCAGCGCCGCCAGCCGGCCATAGGTGTCGTGCGTGCCCGCCACCAGGGTGGGGCCAAGTTCACGACGGTCGTGGTCGCGGGTGGCCAGGTTTTCCGGAAAATTCAGCGCAAACCCTGCCACCAGCCACGGTGCCAGCAGGTAACGCACCTGGGCGGTGGCGGCGAATGCCCGCGCGGCCAGCGCACTGTCGCTGGCCTGCAGGCCTTCGCTGGCAATCAGCTGGGCAGCTTCGCCGAGCAAAAAGGCATGGCTCAGCGTGTATTGTTCGATTCCCCCCTCGCTCAGCCGCAAAAAGCGGAAAGCCACCGCATCGGGGTCAACCGCCAGGATCGACGCCTCTGCGGGTGGGGAGGTCAGCGCCTGGGCATACGCCACCCGGTTGGCGGCGTGGGCCGCCTTGCCCAGCCGCTGGCCATCGGCGTACACCACCGGCACGTCCGCCCCCAGCGCGGCCTGCGTCTGGGCCAGCTGTGCAGGCCCTTCGGCAAATACCAGCCGGGGGGCGGCGTACTGCAACAACGGGGTCAGGCTGGCGGGGGGCAACAGCGGGTCCAGCGCAGTCACCTCAGCACCCAGCGTCTGGGCTGCCAGGGTGAGCAGTAGCGCTTCCGGTCGTGGCGAGCTGAGCACCAGCAGGGTGTCTCCCTGGCTCAGCCCCAGCCCGGCCAGCTGACTGACCAGCCGGGCCACCTCATCGGCCAGCGCCTGCCAGCTGAATTCCTGCCAGATGCCCAGCCGCTTGTGACGCAGGCCAATCTGCCTGCCGCGCAGCCGCGCCAGCTGACGCAAGGCCGCTGGCAGGGTGGGCAGTGGATGAGCCACAGAAGACAATGCGCGAGCCATGACCCCTCCCCGCCGCTTAGGCCGGCACCGCTTCGCGGGCAGCCGGTTGCGCCTGACGGGCTTCCAGCTCGCGCACCAGCGGCAGCACTTTTTCGCCGAAGTAGGCCACTTCTTCCTGGAAGTGCAGGAAGCCAGACAGAATCAGATCCACACCCACGGCCTTGAGCGCCACGATGCGCTCGGCGATTTGCTGCGGGGTGCCGATCAGATTGGTCTTGAAGCCGTCGTTGTACTGCACCAGATCCTCAAAGGTGGACTTGGCCCAGTTGCCTTCGCCTTCCGGGCTGGCGGCACCGGCTTGCTTGACTTCGTGACCAAAGGCGCGCACAGCCTCCGGGTCGGCGTGTTCGATGATTTCCGCCAGCACGGCCTGGGCTTCTTCCTCGGTGTCGCGGGCAATGATGAAGGCGTTGATGCCGATCTTGACCTGATGGTTGTTGGCAGCGGCCTTGGCGCGGATGTCATCCACCTGAGCCTTGATGCCTTCCACGGTGTTGCCGTTGGTGAAGTACCAATCAGCGGCGCGCGAGGCCATGTCGCGAGCGGCGCGCGAGCTGCCGCCCTGGAAGATTTCCGGGCGCGGCTGTTGCAGCGGTCTCGGTTTCAGGCTGTAGTTGTGGAAGCGGTAGAAGTCGCCCTTGTAGGTGAAGTTGTCCTGGGTCCAGATGCCCTTGAGCACGTCGATGAATTCTTCCGAACGGCGATAGCGTTCGTCGTGCTCCAGCCACGGCTCGCCGATGGCGGTGAATTCGCCACGGAACCATCCGGAAACAATGTTCACCGCAATGCGGCCATTGGTCAGGTGCGAGATGGTGGAAATCTGCTTGGCCAGCACCGCCGGATGCCACGGGCCTGGCAGGATGGCGGCGATTACCCGCAGCTTGTCGGTGGCGGCCAGCAGCGCATGGCTGATCGCCACCGATTCATGCTGATATTCCGCGCCATAGCCAGCGGTAAAACGAATCTGCGACAGCGCATATTCAAAACCGGCGTTTTCGGCAATTTGCGCCAGTTTGCGGTTGTAATCGATATCCCAGCTGGTGCGCTGCGGAATCTTGCTGATTACCAGACCGCCACTGACATTTGGCACCCAGTAGGCAAATTTGATCGGGGCTTGGCTCATGGTTTATCTCCCAGTGAAAGACGTAAACAAAAATAATTTGGCAAAAGCGGGGGCTGATTCAGCAGCAGACGGAAGGGCATGAAACCCGATACCGCAGCAGAATCTTTCAATCAATATATAGCAGCAAGTTTGCCAGTTTAATTATTGTTTATATTCAGTAACTTATAAAACAATCCGGCGAATGGGGGATTATTATTTTTCAGCACCCCTGCTGATGGGCTGCTGATTTTTCAGCATATTCAACCCTCTGAATGAACTTGCTCCATTCAAGCCGTATTGCCCTATGCGGAAACAGAAGAAACTTCCGGCAGCGTGCAATACATCAGCCAGACATCAAGACCATGGTACTGACCAGTAAAAATCCAATGAATTTTTCTGAATTTTATTGCTTTTGACATAAAAAACCACCGGAGGCAATTGCCATCCGGTGGAATAAGGGGTAAAGCAGTGGGTTCAAAAAGGAAGAGGCCGTCACGTCATCGTGAGGGTCAGGACACCGCCACCGGCACACTCAAGCTGCGCCGGGCCGTGGCCGGACGGGCGGGGGCGTGCTGCTGGCGGTAGGCAATCAGCGCGCTGATGGTGATGATGGTCAGCTGGTGCTGACGGGCAAACCGCAGCAAGTCGGGTCGGCGCGCCATCGAGCCATCGTCGTTGACGATTTCGCACAACACCCCGGCAGGGTAATGGCCTGCCAGCTGGGCCAGATCCAGCGCTGCTTCGGTATGGCCAGGCCGCGCCAGCACGCCGCCTTCACGGTAGCGCAATGGAAAAATATGGCCGGGCCGGGAGAAATCATCGGCCAGCGCTTCCGGGTTGGCCAGGGCGCGCAGGGTGGCGGCGCGGTCGGCGGCGGAAATGCCGGTGCTGGTGCCATGGCGGTAATCTACCGTCACGGTAAATGCGGTGCCCTGCGCTTCGGTATTGCGCGCCACCATCAGCGGCAGCGCCAGTTCATCCAGCCGCTCGCCGTGCAGCGCCACGCACACCACGCCGCTGCTGTGGCGCACCAGAAACGCCATCTGTTCCTGGGTGATGGTGTCGGCGGCGATGATCAAGTCGCCTTCGTTTTCGCGGTCGAGGTCATCCACCACCACCACAAATTCGCCACGTGCGACGGCGGCAATCGCGGCGTGCGCCGGGTCGAAGCCGGCTTCTTCTGCAAAATCGGTCATGATCGTGTCCTGTTGTCGGTCAGGCGTAAAAAGACGGCTGGGGGTAGCTGTCATTCAGCGCCCAGTTGCCCAGTTCCTGTAATTTGTAATCCACCGGATCGTGCAGGCTATGCACGCGCAGATTGCGCCAGAAGCGGTCCAGACGCAGCGCCGCCGTGGTGGCGCGCGCGCCGGTCACGTCAAACATCCGGCTGGTCAGATCCAGCCCCACCCTGGCGGCGGTCACCTTGGCGGCGGCCACGCTGATGGCCAGTTGTCCCCGGCGCGCGGCATCCAGCTGTTCGCCCAGCGCCCAGGCGCTGTCCAGTTCGGCGGCGGCGCGTTCGGCCAGCAGGCGCGCCCCCTCCAGCCCGGCCCAGAATTCGCCGTAATGCAGCAGGGTGTACGGATCCTGGTTGGCGCTGCTGGCCAGCGAGGTGGGCCACCGCCGGCGCTGGGTCAGCGAATAGCGCTTGGCTTCGGCCAGTGCGCCTTCGGCAATGCCCAGGTAAATGATGGTGAGGATCAGCTGGGCAATCAGCGGACGCAGGGTGGAAAACGGCGTGGACAATGGGCCGGGCTCCAGCAGGGCTTCATGGCTGGCCACGCGCACCTGGTTGAAATCCGCCCCGCCGCTATCGGTCTGGCGCTGGCCGATATTGTCCCAGTCGTGGTACAGGGTGATGCCCTCACGCCGGGTGGGCAGGGCGGCAATCAGCAGCTTGTCGCTGTGCGGCTGCACGGCTGACACCACCAGCATGTCGGAATCCAGCGCGCCGGAGCAAAAGCTCTTGCTGCCATGAAACTGGTAGCCCTGCGCGTCGGCAACCGCTACGGTGCGGGTGTCCAGCGGGTTCAGCGCATTGCCCCAGAACCAGCGTTCGCGCACGGTGGATTCAAACCACGGCTGCCACTGCGCCGGCTGGCCAAACAGCCGTACCGTGGCCAGCAGCAGGTGCTGAAAGGCAAACACATGGGCCACCGAGCTATCCACCCGGGCAAACTGGCGCACAATCGCCAGGGTGTCCTGCCAGTTGGCCCCCAGCCCACCGTGCTCGGTGGGAATGATCAGGGTGAGCAGACCGCTTTGCCGCAGGGCGTCGCGCTCGGCTTTCGGGGTTCCCCCCAGTTGGTCACGCTCGACCGCAGTTTGGGCAAATTGTGCCGCCAGGGTCGTGGCGCGCTGAAAAATGTCGTCACGCGAGAGGGCAGCCTTGCTTTGCTGATGGTTTTTCATGACCCGATAGCCTATTTAAGTTAAAGCCGCTCACACAATCCAGCGTAGCGGTTCTGGCCAGACGCGCCGCTGCAGACAGTACGCGTCGGCACCACAACGCCAGAGGGTTGGTGAGTGGCCCTTATTGCTGATTAACCCAATTCCAGGGTTCCGCCCCCATACTGCCGAACTGAATTGACCTGGTTTGTTATTTTCAGCCTGATGCTGGTTCAGGCGGAATAGCCAACCAAACAGCAGATACCATGCCATCCTGGCCATTTCGCATGAAATCCGCCCGATCTGTTGCCCAGCCATCAGTTTTGCTGCCCAGCCCACAGGGATTGCTGCTTAATCAGCAATCCCTGTGGGCAGAGGTATGATCTTCCACTTGGCACGACTGCTGAATCAGCAGCATGTCTTCCGCATGCTGCTGATTCAGCAACAGCCTATTTTTCTTACAGCAGAATTTCTGCTTAGCAATCAACTTTTTTCGCAGGTCAGTGCTGCGCAAATCCTTTATGCTGGCCCGACAGCAGCACAAGCACGACGCATAACCCGGTCAGTGCTGATTGAACAGCATCGCGGGCAGCCAATTAAAACCGGCAGCCATGTTTGCTCGTGATTGCCCCCACTCCATACTCAAGGAAAACCACGTCATGGCTTACTGGACTGCCGAAGACACCACGGACAGCCCACTGCAGATTGCCCGATCGCTGGCCGAGGCATTTGCCCGCACGGCGGTAGAGCGCGACAACCAGGGCGGCACGCCCAAGGCCGAGCGCGATGCCATCCGCCACAGCGGCCTGCTGCGCCTGTCGATTCCGCGCCAGTACGGCGGGCTGGGGGCCAACTGGCACGACACGCTGATTGTGGTGCGCGAACTGGCCAGGGTGGATAGCTCGATTGGCCATGTGTTTGCCTTTCACCACCTGATGCTGGCGTCGATCCGCCTGTTTGCCCAGCCGGAACAATGGCAACCCTGGTATGAGCATACCGCCCGCCATCAGTGGTTTTGGGGCAATGCAATGAACCCGCTGGACACGCGTACCCTGTGCCGGGAGTTTTCCGGCTGGTATGAGTTATCGGGTAAAAAGAGTTTTTGCTCTGGCGCGCTGGATTCAGAAATGCTGCTGGTGTCAGCCATTGGTGAATCCAACCAGAAATTCATCACCGCCGCCGTGCCCACGGCCCGCAGCGGCATTGCCATCATTCAGGATTGGGATAATATCGGCCAGCGGCAAACTGATAGCGGCAGCGTAAACTTTGAACGGGTGCGGATTGAGCACAAGGAAATTCTGGGCGACCCCGGCCCATTGAGCACACCATTTTCCTGTTTGCGCTCGCTGCTGGCCCAGCTGATTCTGACCAATATTTATATTGGCATTGCCGAGGGGGCATTTGCCGAGGCCAAATATTATACCCTGCACGAAGCCCGGCCCTGGTTTTTGTCCGGTTTAAGCCAGATTCAGGATGATCCGTATATCCTGAATCACTATGGTGAATTCTGGATGGGGCTGGAAACAGTGCGCACGCTGGCCAACCGCGCCGCCGAGCAACTGGATGCCGCTTACCAGCAAGGCGAGCGGCTGAGTGAAGCTGAACGCGGCCAGGTGGCCGTGGCAGTGTCGGTGGCCAAAGTGGCCGCCACCCGGGTGGGCCTGGATCTGACCAGCCGGATGTTTGACGTGGCCGGTGCCCGCGCCACCCATGCCGGGCTGCGGCTGGACCGCTACTGGCGCAACCTGCGCACCCACACGCTACACGACCCAATAGACTACAAGATCAGGGAGCTAGGAACATGGGCTTTGATGGAACGCTACCCCACACCGACGTTTTATTCATGAACCACGCAGACAGACGCCCGGCCAGGCCGGCCCACGACCCTGGGCGCGGGGTGATTACCCTGCCCAACCCGCAATCGCTGACCACCTCGATCCGCGCCACGGCCCAGGTGTTTGAAGACCCGCAGTCGGTGGCGCTGCTGGCGCGCATCCGCCAGATCGCCCCCAGCGAAGCCAATGTGCTGATCATTGGCGAAACCGGCACCGGCAAGGAGCTGGTGGCACGCCATGTGCACGCGCTCAGTCATCGTCACGGCCAGCCGTTTCTGGCGGTGAATTGCGGTGCGTTTTCAGAAAACCTGGTGGAAAGCGAGCTGTTCGGCCACGAAAAAGGCGCGTTTACCGGCGCGTTCGACGCCAAGCCGGGCTGGTTTGAAGCCGCCAATGGCGGCACGCTGTTTCTGGATGAAATTGGTGACCTGCCGCTGCACATTCAGGTCAAGCTGCTGCGGGTGCTGCAGGAGCGCGAAGTGGTGCGCCTGGGCGCACGCAAGGCCATTCCGATCAATGTGCGCCTGATTGCCGCCACCAACGTCAAGCTGGAAGAAGCCGTCGCTGCCGGGCATTTCCGCGAAGACCTGTACTACCGGCTGCGGGTGGCGCTGCTCACCCTGCCGGCCCTGCGCGACCGTCCTGGCGACATCATTCCGCTGGCGCACTATTTTATCGACGAATACCGCCGCCGGCTGGGCTACAGCAAGATCAGCATCCTGCCGGAAGCCGAACAGAAACTGCTGTCGCACGCCTGGCCGGGCAATATCCGCGAGCTGGAAAACATCATTCACCACGCCCTGCTGATCTGCAAGGACAACCTGGTGCGCCAGGAGGACATTCACCTGCCACTGTCGCTGCCCTTTGCCCAGCGCGCGCTGAGCCGCCTGCCCGATGCGCCGGCCAGCGGGGCCAGTGGCCAGGAACGCCTGCGCGCGGTGTTGAACGAGCTATTTGAAGCCCATCACGACCATCTGTTCGAGCTGATCGAAGAAGCGGTAATCCGCTCGGCGTATGACTATTGCCACCACAACCAGGTGCAGGCTGCCCGGATTCTGGGGGTCAGTCGCAATGTGATCCGCTCGCGGTTGATCAAGATCGGGGCCATCAGCGCGCTGAAATAGCCTTTCTGTGTAGCTCTCCTCTTGCGGCACATCCCCTGTGTCGCGTGTTGCGCCCCGACTGGATTGTCGGGGCGTTTTTTCTGGGCGGCGCGCTGCCCTGCCAGGGCCATCGCGCGATGCAAAAAAGTGGCGCGCCCTGCTCCATCGATAAAACACCTGCCCGCCCAGCCAAAGCGCGGGGTTTATTGTGCAAACCCTGAACTCACCCCAACGCGACTTTGCCACGCCAGACCCTCGCCGCATCATCCGCACTACATTGCACGCAATGGCAATCAGACAAGCGCAAAGCTGGATCATGACCCCCTGTTGCTGCGCCAGCCATCATCGGTCGATAGCGCATCCTGGCTATGCTGCGGCAGCCACACCCCTTGTGCCGGGTTGTCTTCGGCCACGGTGCGGATGCGCGGCGACTGGCCCTGCACATTGCCAAAAATGGTGGCAATTGCCACATCCGCCGCGTCCCGACCGGTGCCAAAGCGCACCAGCCCCATGGGAATCACCGTGCCGGACGGGTCAAAGATATACCAGCGCTCGCCCAGGTAAACCTCCACATAGGCATGAAAATCCGGCAGCCCCAGCGCCGGATCGGCGCCGTAATCGGTGCCGGTGGCAAAGCGGGCCGGAATATTCAGCGCCCGGCACAGGGCGATCATCAGATGAGAAAAATCGCGGCAAATCCCCACTTGCTCAATCAGGGTATCCACCGCCGAGGTATTGGAGTTGGACGTGCGCGAGGTAAATGTCACATGGCGGCTGACCCAGTCGCAAATGGCCTGCACCCGGCAATGCCCCTGCCACAAGTGACCAAACTCGCGGTTGGCCAGCTTGATCAGCCGGTCGGACTGGCAATAGCGGCTGGGGTACAAATAGCCAATCACCTCCGGCGGCAGCCGGCACACCGGCACTTCGGCCAGTTGGGCTGGCGCGGTGTGCTGGTGCAGCAGCGCCACCGTGGCGTGATACGACACCGCCAGCGGGCCGGGCAGCGCATGCACGCGCATATAGCGGTTGCCGCTGACCGGGTCAGTTTCCACCTGCACCGGCACCGGCTGGCTAAGCTGCAGGGTTTCTGCCACCACGGTCTGACAGGGGGTTTGTGCGGCGTGAATGTTGAAGATGAAATCGGCCCCTTGCGGGTCGATGGTATAGCTTAATTCAATATCCAGTTCGATGCGGACCATGCGGCAGACTCCACGGCGGCACGCAGACGTGCCGCGTTTGGCGAGGGTGAAGCACAAGCGCTGAACAGCTACATCAGCGCGACGCTGGCATGATCCCCTGTGCCAGGCACGGCTGTCGGTGGGCCAGCGCACAGACCGCATCGGCCAGCATGTGGCAGGGCGGCGTCAGCCGGGGCCGGGGTGGGCATTGGCGTGGGGGCGGAAAGTGTGTCGCCAGTGGCTGGGCGACACCCCCAGGCGCTGGCGAAAATGGTGGCGCAGGCTTTCTGGTGAGCCAAAACCGGCCAGGCCGGCAATTTGTTCCACCGGCAGATCCGTGGTTTCCAGCAGGCGCTGGGTCAGCGCCAGACGTTCGGCCAGTAGCCAGTGGCCAAACGGTACGCCGGTGAGCTCACGAAAATGGCGGGTCAGCGTGCGCCGGCTCATCAGCGCCCGTTCCGCCAGGCTATCCAGGGTGTGCGTCTGGTGCAGATGGGCGCGCACCCAGTCAAGCAGCGCGCTCAGCCGGGTGTCGCGGCGGGTGTCTGGCAGCGGCTGTTCAATAAACTGTGCCTGACCGCCCTGGCGGTGCGGTGGGGTGACCAGCCGGCGCGCGGCGCGATTGGCCAGCTCGGCCCCGCAGTGCTGGCGCAGCAGGTGCAGGCAGCAGTCGATGCCGGCGGCGGTGCCCGCCGAGGTGAGCAATTGGCCATCGGCCAGATACAGCACATCGGCGTCCAGCTGCACCTGGGGATAGCGGCGGGCAAAATCGTCGGCGTAGGCCCAGTGCGTGGTGGCGCGGCGGCCATCCAGCAGCCCGGCTTCGGCCAGCACATAGGCCCCCAGACACAGCCCAACCACCTGCGCGCCCCGGGCATGTGCCGCCTGCAGGGCGCTGAGCAGCACCTGCGCCGGGCGCTCTTGCGGGTCACGCCAGCTGGGCACAATCACCGTATCAGCGTCAGCCAGCACGCTGAGGTCATGCTCCACCGTCACGCTGAACCCGGCTGTGGTGCGCAATGGCCCGGTTTCCCAGCTGCACACCTGCACCCGAAACGGCGACGGACTCGGGCAGGCTTCGCCAAACACCACGCAGGGCGCTGACAGATGAAAGGCGCTGATACGGTCAAACGCCAGCACGGCAATGGTGTGTATCGACATCACAATCCGCCTTGATCCAGTTTGGCCCGATATTAACGTAGCTTGTCTTTCGGGTCACTGCCGGGCGGCACCGCCAGCGGAGATAATGCGCTGGCTTCCTTCCCTTTCACCCTGCTTCAAGAAAGCCCGCCACCATGCGCACTGCCCTGATTGTGATTGATGTCCAGAATGATTATTTTGCCGAAGGCGCGTTTCCGCTGTGGGCCGCCGACGCCGCGCTGGCGCAGATTGAACAGGCCATTGCCGCTGCCCAGGCCCGGCAGTGGCCAGTGATTCTGGTCCAGCATATTGCCAGCGCGCCTGGCCCGTTTTTCAACCGCGACACCCCCGGCGTGGCAATTCACCCACGCATTCTGGCCGCCGCACCCGATGCGCCGGTGGTAATCAAAACCGAAGCCGACAGTTTTTTTGCCACCACACTGGCCAGCACCCTGGCTGGCTATTCGCTGGACGAGCTGCTGGTATGCGGGATGATGACGCACAACTGCGTGACCCATACCGCCCTCTCGCCCGCCGCACAACCCTATACGGTGACTGTGCTGGGCGATGCCTGCGCCACGGTCAGCGACATCCTGCACCGGATTGCCCTGCGGGCACTTACCCTGCGGCTGCCGGTGCGCACGGTGGCAGAAGTATTGGGCTAAAGGAGGATCGCCGCGCGGTGCAGAACAGCATTGAAACAAGCACGGCACTGGTTTTTGTCGGCATGTTAGGCAGGCATGGCCGACGAACCCCTTGCGCAGGACTGACTTGCACTCAGCACGTCCCGGCTACGCCGTCCGCGCCATCCTTCCCCGCCCTGAACGGCGGGGCTTGCCGCGCACCGGGTCAACCCTGCGCCAGCGCCGCTTTCTGCAATGCCACCAGTTCGCCAATGCCAGCTTCGGCCAGCGCCAGCAGCTGGGTCATTTCATCGCGGCTGAACGGCACACCCTCTGCCGTGCCCTGGATTTCCACAAAGCCGCCAGCGCCGGTCATGACCACATTCATGTCGGTATCGCAGGCGGAATCTTCCGGGTAATCCAGATCCAGCACCGGCACACCCTGATAGATGCCCACCGAAACAGCCGCCACATGGTCAAGCAGCGGCGACTCTTTCAGCGCGCCGCGCGCCATCAGGCCGGCAATGGCGTCGGCCAGCGCTACCCAGGCACCGCAGATGCTGGCGGTGCGGGTGCCGCCGTCGGCCTGGATCACGTCACAGTCGATCACAATCTGGCGCTCGCCCAGTTTTTTCAGGTCCACCACCGCGCGCAGGCTGCGGCCAATCAGCCGCTGGATTTCCTGGGTGCGCCCGCTCTGCTTGCCGCTGGCGGCTTCGCGCTTCATCCGGCTGCCGGTGGAGCGCGGCAGCATGCCGTATTCGGCAGTAACCCAGCCCTGGCCTTTGCCCTTGAGAAAGCCGGGGACGTTTTCTTCCACGCTGGCGGTACAAATCACCTGAGTGTCGCCAAAGCACACCAGCACCGAACCTTCGGCGTGGCGGGTGAAGTGGCGGGTAAACTGCACGGGGCGCAGCTGGCTGGCCTGACGGGTAGAGGGGCGCATGAGCAATCCGGAAAGAAGAAAACCCCAAGTATACAAAACCTTGCCCCAGCCTGGGGGACAGGACACAACTACCCAATCCGCATGAATCTTGATCTGTGTGCTAACACCATGAAGAAATTGGGTGTTATAGTGAAATCCGGCACCTGAATGATTGCCCTCATTCCGGGCCGGTTTTTCTGTCCTGGCCAGTGGGCCAGGGCATCAACAGGCTTTGTGGAGTATTGTCGATGATTTTGAGCATGACCGGTTTTGCCTCGATCAGCCGTGAGTTTCCCGGTGGTTTGCTGGCGATGGAACTGCGGGCGGTCAACCACCGTTATCTGGATGTGCAACTGCGCCTGCCGGAAGAGCTGCGGGTGATTGAACCGCATCTGCGCGAGCAGATTGCCGCTTCGGTCAGCCGGGGCAAGCTGGAATGCCGGGTCACCCTGGCGCAGTCGGCGCAGGACACCCCTCGGCTGGAGCTGAACACCGCCTTGCTGGACAGCCTGCTGGCGGTGGCAGCCCAGCTGAAAAACCGGGCACCGCACGCCAAGGACCTGAGCGCGGGCGAGCTGCTGCGCTGGCCGGGCGTGCTCAACAGCAACAGCCTGGACCCGGAAGCCCTGCAGCAGCTGTGCCTGGGCCAGCTGGCGGCGCTGCTGGCCGATTTCAACGCCACCCGCGCCCGCGAAGGCGACAAGCTGGCGGACATGCTGCGCGCGCGCATTACCGAAATCGAAACCATCGTGGCCCACGTCAAGCCCAAGCTGCCGATGATTCTGTCCACCTGGCAGGCCAAGCTGAGCAGCCGCCTGCAAGAGGCGCTGGGCAGCGTGGATGACGACCGGCTCAAGCAGGAATTCGCCCTGTTTGCGCAAAAGATTGACGTGGACGAAGAGCTGTCGCGGCTGGGCGCGCATTTGTCCGAGGTGAAGCGCATTCTCAAGCAGGGCGGCCAGTCGGGCAAGCGGCTGGATTTTCTGATGCAGGAGCTGAACCGCGAAGCCAACACGCTGGGATCGAAATCGGTATCGACAGAAACCACGCAGGCATCAGTGGAGCTGAAAGTGCTGATTGAGCAAATGCGCGAGCAGATCCAGAATATCGAATAAGCCGCGCTGCGCTGGGTGCTGTAAATGACGCACCCCCCGTCTGCCAGTGGCAGCGGGGGGTGCGTCATTTGCAAAAAAGAAAAGGCCCATGAAAACCCAGTATATGGAGCCATTTCGTTGCAGAAATAATGATTTTTTCCGTATTTCTTTAAGGAAACGCTGAAAAATCGTCATTCCCGCGAAAGCGGGAATCCAGGGTGTTGATTCTGCTGGATTTTGCTTTTGGCAAAACCGATTTTTCTGAATAAATCAACGCGCCCTTAACCAATCAGCCGAGCAGCCAAAACACTGCCAGCACGACATTTACCGATTTTTACACGATAACGCCCCCTGCGGCTCTGGCAACCCACCCAGCGTCTTGCCTATCATCATCGGCCTGATCAACCCCGCTACGCCACCATGCCATCCTCACTCGACACCCTGTTTGCCGCCGGCCTGCATGCCCTGCAACACCAACGCGCCGCGCATGCCGCCGAGCAGTTTCGCGCCGCGCTGGCGCTGGCGCCGGATCATCCAGCATTGCACGCCAATCTGGGGTTGGCACTGGAACAGCAGGGCCAATTGGACGCCGCCGAAGCCTGCTACCGCCAGGCGCTGGCCGCTGATGCCAGCCACAGCGAGCTGTTTCTGAATCTGGGCGGGTTACTCACCCGCCAGCGCCGGCTGGAAGAAGCCGAAGCGGTGTATCAGGCGGCGCTGGCGCACGGCCATGCCACCCCGGCGCTGTACTCCAATCTGGGCGTGCTTTACGCCATCCTGAAACGCGATCAACCGGCCGAGGCGTGCTACCAGCAGGCGCTGGCATTGCAGCCGGATTACCCGACGGCCCGCTTCAATCTGGGCTATCTGTATTTGCGGCGGGGCGATTACGCCCAGGGCTGGGCCTGTCTGGAAGCGCGCGACTGGTATCAGGCGCTGGCCCAGGTGCTGCCGTGGCCGCGCTGGCAGGGTGAGGCGCTGGCCGGGCAGGCCATCTTGATTGGCGTGGAAGCCGGGCAGGGCGACATGATTCAGTTTTGCCGCTACGCCAGCCAGCTCAAGGCGGCAGGCGCACGCCGGGTGGGGGTGTTGTGCCATCCGCCGCTGGCCCGGCTGTTTGCCCGGCTGGAAGGCGTGGATCAGGTTTACCCGCTGGGCGCAGAGCTTGACCAAGACTGGGATTGCTGGACCCCGCCGCTTAGCCTGCCTTACCATTTTCATACCCGGCTGGACAACATTCCCGCCGCGCTGCCGTATCTGCACGCCGACCCGGCCCTGCAGGCGCACTGGGCCAGCCGCCTGCCGGCACGCGCCGATGGCTGGCGGGTGGGGCTGGTGTGGAAGGGCAATCCGCGCTTTGAAAACGACGCCGAGCGCTCGCTGCCTGGTTTGCACACCCTGGCGGCATTGGCTGATTTGCCCGGCATCCAGTGGGTCAGCCTGCAAAAAGGCGCAGGCGAAGACCAGGCGCTGGCCGCCGATGCGCCGTTTGCCGTGCATGCGCTGGGGCCTCAGCTGAAGGATTTTGCCGATACCGCCGCCGTGCTGGCGCAGCTGGACTTGCTGATCAGCGTGGACACGGCCAGTGCCCATCTGGCCGGCGCGCTGGCCGTACCATGCTGGGTGCTGCTGCCCGACTACCAGACCGACTGGCGCTGGCTGCAACAGCGCAGCGATTCACCGTGGTATCCGGGCTGCATGCGCCTGTTCCGTCAGCCACAGCAGGGCGACTGGGCCAGTGTGGTCAGCGCCTTGCGCACCGCCCTGGCCAGCTGGGGGCCGGGCACCAGTCCGCGCTGAAAGCAGGGAGACACGCTACGCGCCCGGCTTGCGCGCTGACGGCAGCAAGCGCTGCAGCACAGCCTGCACCGTGTCGCGCATCAGTGGTTGTGCCGAGGCGTTGGGATGGATGCCGTCGGCCTGAAAGCGCTGACGGTCGGTGGCAAAACCCTCGACCAATAACGGCACCCACGGCAACTTTCGCCGTTTGGCCAGGTCGGAGTACACCGACTGGAACGCCTGGCCGTACTGGCTGCCATAATTGGGCGGCAGCGCCATGCCAATCAACAGCACGCGGGCCTTGGCTTGTGCGCTCATTGCCACCATCTTGTCCAGATTGGCCTGCATCGCGTCCAGCGGCAGGCCGCGCAGGCCATCATTGCCGCCCAGTTCCAGAATCACGATGTCCGGCTTGTGCTGCGCCAGCGCGGCAGGCAGCCGGCTGAGCCCGCCCGCCGTGGTTTCGCCGGACTGGCTGGCGTTGATCACCTGATGCGCCGGCAGTGACTGGCGCAGCAAATCCACCCAGCCTTCGCCCGGCCTCAGGCCGTAGCCGGCGGACAAGGAATCGCCAAACACCATGAGGGTAGCCGCCCAGCTAGGCGCCGCCGCCAGCATGGCCAACCACAGGATAAATTGTTTCATGTCATCAACCTCTCTTCCTCCGATTCTGCAAGCCCATGATGTGGCCCGGCAAGTGGTTTATGGCGGGGAAACCCTGACCATTCTGCGCGGGGTGAACATGACGGTGAACACCGGCGAGACGGTGGCCATTGTCGGAAGTTCCGGTTCAGGCAAATCCACCCTGCTGGGCATCCTGGCCGGGCTGGACCATCCCAGCGACGGCCAGGTGGTGGTATTTGGCAAAAGCCTGTCACTGCTTGACGAAGACGAGCGTGCCAAACTGCGACAGCGGCTGGTGGGCTTTGTGTTTCAGTCGTTTCAGCTGCTACCGGCGCTGACCGCGCTGGAAAACGTGATGCTGCCGCTGGAGCTGGCTGGGCTGAAAGGCGCACGCGAGCAAGCCGCCGCCATGCTGGAGCGGGTGGGGCTGGGCCGGCGGCTGGGGCATTATCCGCGCCATTTGTCTGGCGGCGAACAGCAGCGGGTGGCGCTGGCGCGGGCGTTTGTCGGTGAACCCAAACTGCTGTTTGCTGACGAGCCCACCGGCAATCTGGACGCCGACACCGGCGAGCAGGTGATTGAACTGCTGTTTACCCTGAACCGCGAGCAGGACACCACGCTGATTCTGGTCACCCACGACGCCGGGCTAGCCGGGCGTTGCGAGCGGATCTTGCGTCTGGACGCCGGCAAGCTTAGCGAGGTGCGCCATGCGGCTGCTTGACCGTCTGGCGCTGGCGCTACGGCTGATGCGCCGCGAACTGGTTGCCGGGGAGCTCAGCGTACTGCTGGCCGCGCTGGTGGTGGCGGTGGCAGCGATGAGCAGCGTGGGTTTCTTTACCGACCGGGTAGACCGGGCACTGCACCAGCAGGCCACCCAGCTGCTGGCCGCCGATCTGGTGCTGAATGCCGACCACCCGGAGATTGCCCGCTGGCAAGCACCGGCGCGCACCGCCGGGCTGGACACTGCCAGCACGCTGACGTTTCCCAGCATGGTGCTGGCCAATGGCCAGGCCCAGCTGGCCACTTTCAAGGCGGTCAGCCCTGGCTATCCGCTGCGCGGCGAGCTGACCATTGTGCAAGGCGGCCAGGCACGCACCCTGCGTCAGGCCCCGGCCCCCGGCACACTCTGGGCTGACGCCCGTCTGCTGGGCCGGCTGCGTCTGGCTGAAGGTGATGTGCTGACGGTGGGCAATGCCCGTTTGCGCGTGGCCGGGGTGCTGCAGCGTGAGCCGGATGGGGCGATGGATTTGTACAATTTCATTCCCCGTTTGATTCTGCATGAACAGGACATTGCCGCCACCGGCCTGATTCAGCCGGGCAGCCGGGCGCGCTGGCGCCTGCTGGTGGCTGGCGCGCCAGATGCGGTTGAGCGTTTCCGCCAGACGGTCAGCCCGCAACTGCAACGCGGCGAGCGGGTGGAAAATGTGGAAGAAGCCCGCCCGGAGATCCGCACGGCGCTGGAGCGGGCCAAGCGCTTTCTGGGCCTGACCGCGCTGTTGGCGGTGGTGCTGTCGGCGGTGGCAGTGGCACTGGCTTGCCGGCGTTATTTGCTGCGCCACCGGCAGGCGGTGGCAGTGATGCGCTGCCTGGGGGCTAGCCAGCAGGCCATGCTGACCCTGTACGCCAGCCAGTTTGCCTTGCTGGCGCTGGTGGCCGGGGTGCTGGGGTGCGCGCTGGGCTGGCTGGTGCAAGAGCTGGTGCTGGCCCAGCTGGCCAGCCTGCTGGGTGGCGTCTTGCCGGCACCGGGCTGGCTGCCCTGGGCGCAGGGCCTGGCGGTGGGGGCCACCCTACTGTTTGGCTTTGCCCTGCCGCCCTTGCTGGCACTGCGCCGCACGCCCACACTGCAAGTGCTGCGCGAAGAAGCCACGCCAGACCGGGCCGGCTGGGGCAGCTATGCGCTGGGCGCGCTGGCGCTGGTGGGGCTGATGCGCTGGCAGGCGGGCGAATGGCCATTGGCGCTGGCGGTGGCACTGGGGTTTGCCGGATTTATCGCCCTGGCGGCGCTGGCCACCTGGAGCGCGCTGGCGCTGCTGCGCCGCCTGCCGGGCAGTGGCCGGGTGGGCTGGCGCTATGGGCTGGCCAATATGGCGCGCCGGCGCGGGCTGTCGATCACCCAGGTGGTGTCGCTGTCCGCCGGGTTGATGGCGCTGCTGATTTTGTCGGTGGTCCATGGCGACCTGCTCGGTGCCTGGCAAAAAAACGTGCCGGCTGACGCCCCCAACCGCTTTGTCATCAATCTGCAAGCGCCACAACGCGAGGCGTTCAGCGCCACCCTGCGCGCCCACGGCCTGCCCGCGCCCGAGCTGGCACCGATGGTGCGCGCGCGCCTGCTGTCGATCAACCAGCAAACGGTGCGCCCGGAACACTACCCGGACGAGCGTGCCCAGCGCCTGGCAGAACGCGAGTTCAACCTGTCCTGGGCCACCCACTTGCCCGCCGACAACCAGCGGGTGCAAGGCAGCGCCTGGAACCCCAGGCAGCCAGGGTTTTCGGTAGAAGTAGGCATTGCCGACACGCTGGGCATTAAAGTGGGCGACGTGCTGCGCTTTGACCTGGCCGGCACCGAGCTGCAAGCGCCAGTCACCAGCTTGCGCAAGGTGCAGTGGGATACCTTCAAGGTGAATTTCTTTGTGTACGCCAGCCCGGTGATGCTGGCGCAACAGCCGGCCAGCTATCTGACCAGCTTTTACCTGCCGCCCGGCCAGGAAGCGCTGGTGGACAAACTGGTCAGCCAGTTTCCCAACCTCACCGTGCTGGATGTCGGGCTGATCCTGAACGAGGTGCGCAGCATGGTGGCGCAGCTGGTGCAGGCCATGCAGGGGGTGTTTGGCTTCAGCCTGCTGGCCGGCATGCTGGTGCTGTGGTCGGCCACGGTGTCTACCCAGGACGAACGGGCGCTGGACGTGGCGCTGTTGCGCACCCTGGGCGCGTCGCGCCGGCAAGTGGTGGGGGTGGTGCTGGGCGAATTGCTGTGGATTGGTGGCCTGGCCGGGCTACTGGCGGCACTGGGGGCCATGGGTTTGTCAGCGCTGATGAGCGTGCAGGTGCTGAATCTGCCGGCCACCCTGAACCCCTGGCTGCTGCTATGGGGGCCGCTGGGTGGCGCGCTGGCGGTGAGCCTGGCCGGCTGGCCAACCAGCCGGCGGATTATCCGCACGCCGCCGCTGGCTACCTTGCGCCGGCTGAGCTAGTAGCCAGTCACGTTGAAACACGATGGCTCACGTTCCACGACGAACCACTCGCCGCGCCCCACCGCGTCATTCCCGCGCAGGCGGGAATCCAGGCGTGTCCACAGCGTACAGCGGGGTGAGCGCTCATCAGCGCTACCTGCGCCATGCCCACCGCGCACGCTGTGGCGCGGTCTGGGTTCCCGCCTTCGCGGGAACGACACCTGAGGTGAAACTCATGCCGAAAGCGCTCTAGCTGCCAGTCATTTGCTTCATATCATCGTGACTGGCTACTAGGCGCTGACACCTGGGCGGTGCCGATGTGGCACTGCCCAGACCGGCGGCTGAATGGTGCCAGTGGTGTTAAACCCGCCAGCGCTGGCCGAAAATGACCGTGACAAACGGTGCAGACAAGAAAAAGCCCCTCAGCAGTGCTGAGGGGCTTTTTGCGGATGGTGCCCAGGAGAAGACTCGAACTTCCACAGTGTTGCCACCGCTAGGACCTGAACCTAGTGCGTCTACCAATTCCGCCACCTGGGCAAAAACTTCTCGGATTGTTGCTGAAAACCAGTTAAACTACCTACTGGTTTCCGATGAAACCTTGGTGCCCAGGAGAAGACTCGAACTTCCACAGTGTTGCCACCGCTAGGACCTGAACCTAGTGCGTCTACCAATTCCGCCACCTGGGCACATCTCGCGCTGTTTTCTGTTTCAGTGCAGCGCTGAATGAGTTGTGCATTATAGGCCCTTTTTTGAGACTGTCAATGGTTAGCAAGCAAAAAAAACAAAAAACTTCTTCCCTGCGTGAGCAGGACCCGTATTTGGCCCGTGAACGGGAGAAATACGACAACCCGCTGCCCAGCCGGGAATTCGTCTTGCAGCAGCTGGAAAACGAAGGCGCGCCAATGTTCCCCGACGAACTGGCCGCCTTGCTTGGCATCCTCCCCGAGGAGATGGGCTTTTTTGTCCGCCGCCTGCGCGCCATGGAGCGCGAAGGCCAGGTGATGATCAACCGCAAGGGTGCGGTGTGCGTGGTGGACAAGCTGGACCTGAAAACCGGGCGGATTATTGGCCACAAGGATGGTTTTGGTTTTATCAAGCCCGACGATGGCAGCAGCGACCTGTTTGTCGGCGAGCGGGAAATGCACAAAGTGTTCCACGGCGACCGGGTGGTGTTCCGCCAGGTAGGCCAGGATCGGCGCGGCCGGCCAGAAGCCGCCATTATTGAAGTGCTGGAGCGGGTGAATGAAACCGTGGTTGCCCGGCTGTATTGCGAACGCGGCGTCTGGTTTGCCGTGCCGGAAGACCGCCGGCTGAACCAGGACATCCTGATCGAACCAGCTGGCACCAGCGACGCCGAGCACGGCCAGGTGGTGATGGTGGCAATGGTGGAGCAGCCCAGCCGGCACAAGCAGCCGATGGGCCGGGTGGTGGAAGTGCTGGGCAACTACGCCGACTCAGGCATGGAAATCGAAATTGCCCTGCGCAAGCACGACCTGCCGCACACCTTCTCCGAAGACGCCATGGCCCAGGCGCGCGCCACGCCGAAAAAAGTCCGCAAGAAAGACCTCACCGCCGACCGCCGCGACCTGCGCGACCTGCCGCTGGTGACCATCGACGGCGAAACCGCGCGCGACTTCGACGATGCGGTGTACTGTGAGCCACAAGGCAAGGGCTTTCGCCTGGTGGTGGCGATTGCCGATGTCAGCCATTATGTCGAACACGGCGACGCACTTGACCACACTGGCCGCCAGCGCGGCAACTCGGTGTACTTCCCGCGCCGGGTGATTCCGATGCTGCCGGAGGCGCTGTCCAATGGCATTTGCTCGCTGAATCCGGAAGTGGAGCGCCTGTGCATGGTGTGTGACATGAACATCAGCGCCCGTGGCGATATTCGCAGCTATACCTTTTACCCGGCAGTCATGCTGTCCAAGGCGCGGCTGACCTACAACCAGGTATGGGACTGGCTGGAAAACGGCAGCGACCACCCGATGCTGCCCGCCGTGCAAAACCTCTACGCCCTGTTCAAGGTGCTGCTGGCGGCGCGAGGCCGGCGCGGCGCGATTGACTTCGAAACCACCGAAACGCAGATGCTGTTCAACGAGCAGGGCAAGATCGACCGCATTGTGCCGGTGGTGCGCAACGACGCCCACCGCCTGATTGAAGAATGCATGCTCGCCGCCAACGTCTGCTCGGCGGATTTCCTGCTCAAGCACACCCACCCCTGCCTGTACCGCGTCCACCAAGGCCCCACCCCGGAAAAGCTGGAAGTGCTGCACGGCTTCCTCAAACTGGCCGGCCTGACCCTGCCTGGCGGTGACGAACCGACCGCCAAGGACTACGCCAAGCTGATGGAAAAGATCAAGCTGCGCCCGGACGCTGCCGTGCTGCAGACCATGCTGCTGCGCAGCCTGCACCAGGCGGTGTACAGCCCGGAAAACGTTGGTCACTTTGGCCTGGCTTACGAGGCGTACACCCACTTTACCTCGCCGATCCGCCGCTACCCGGACTTGCTGGTCCATCGCAGCATCAAGGCCATCCTCAACAGCCGCCAGTACACCCCGCCAGAATCCTGGGTGGCGCTGGGCGAGCACTGCTCGATGACCGAACGCCGCGCCGACGACGCCACCCGCGATGTGGAAGCCTGGCTGAAGTGCTATTTCATGCGCGACAAGGTGGGCGAAGTGTTCACCGGCAAGATCAACGCGGTGACCAGCTTTGGCGTATTCATCCTGCTCGACGACATCCATATCGAAGGGCTGCTGCATATTTCCGAACTGGGCAAGGATTACTTCCACTTTGACATCCAGCGCCAGGCCATCGTCGGTGAAAAGAGTGGCGTCACCTTCAAGCTGGGCGATGCGCTGACGGTGAAAGTGGTGCGCGCCGATCTGGAAAGCGCCAAGATCGACTTTGTGCTCAGCGCCCTGCCCAAGCCAGAAGCTGCCCCGGCACCTGCCCCGCGCAAGCGCAGCAGCAGCAAGAAAACCGACGCCGCATAAGCGGCGCAGTCAGGCAGACGGCCTCGCGCGCGCCAGCGCAGCGGGGCCGCCATCTGCCCAAATGGCCCGCCTTTCTGTGTGCTGCCGCCAGTGCGCCGGCGGCGGGCCGGACGCTTTGCTGGCCATGCCTATCGCCCTCCCCCCGGCCTGCTGTCTGCTTGACCATCGATAGTCAATTACTATTGATGGTAGAAAATCAATCAATTTTAAAAATCAAATTTATCTTCCTATACTGGGTCACATCAGGCCAGCGCATCCCGCGCCCGCCGCTACCGCAGGAGACCCTCATGCTCAATGCGTTCACCCACTGGCTGGCAAGCTGGCTGGCCGACGAACGGGTCCAGGAGATTCTGGCTGGCCTGCCCAGCAATCAGTAAGCCATTGACTTGATTCGAGGAGACAGCATCATGACCGATAAAAAACTCACCACTGCCGCCGGTTGCCCGGTGGTCGATAATCAGAACAGCATGACTGCCGGCCCACGCGGCCCGGTGTTATTGCAGGATGTGTGGCTGCTGGAAAAACTGGCCCACTTCGACCGCGAAGTGATTCCCGAGCGCCGCATGCACGCCAAGGGCTCTGGCGCCTACGGCACCTTCACTGTCACCCACGACATCACCCGCTACACCCGCGCCAAGCTGTTCAGTCAGATCGGCAAGAAAACAGAGATGTTCGCCCGCTTCACCACCGTGGCAGGCGAGCGCGGCGCAGCCGATGCCGAGCGCGACATCCGTGGCTTTGCCTTCAAGTTCTACACCGAAGAAGGCAACTGGGACATGGTGGGCAACAATACGCCGGTATTTTTTCTGCGCGATCCGCTGAAATTTCCCGACCTCAACCACGCGGTCAAGCGCGATCCGCGCACCAATATGCGCAGCGCCAAAAACAACTGGGACTTCTGGACCTCGCTGCCGGAGGCGCTGCATCAGGTCACCATCGTCATGTCCGACCGTGGCATCCCGGCCAGCTATCGCCACATGCACGGCTTTGGCTCGCACACCTTCAGCTTCATCAACGCCGCCAACGAGCGTTACTGGGTGAAATTCCACTTCCGCACCCAGCAGGGCATCCAGAACCTGACCGATGCCGAAGCCGAAGCCATCATCGGCAAGGACCGCGAAAGCCATCAGCGCGACCTGTTCGAGGCCATCGAGCAAGGCAATTTCCCGAAATGGACGATGTATATCCAGATCATGCCGGAAGCCGACGCTTCGAAAGTGCCGTACAACCCCTTCGACCTCACCAAGGTGTGGCCACACGCCGATTACCCGCTGATTGAAGTGGGCGTGGTCGAGCTGAACCGCAATCCGGAAAACTTTTTTGCCGAAGTGGAGCAATCCGCTTTCAACCCGGCTGCCGTGGTGCCCGGCATCAGCTTCTCGCCGGACAAGATGCTGCAGGCGCGGCTGTTTTCCTACGGCGATGCACAGCGCTACCGGCTGGGCGTCAATCATCACCAGATTCCGGTCAACGCCCCGCGCTGCCCGGTACACAGCTACCACCGCGACGGTGCCATGCGCGTGGATGGCAACCACGGCGGCACGCTGGGCTATCAGCCGAACTCGTACGGCCAGTGGGAAGAGCAGCCGGACTTCCGCGAACCGCCGCTGTCGATCGAAGGCATGGCCGACCACTGGAACCATCGCGAAGACACCGACTACTATTCGCAACCGGGTGCCTTGTTCCGCCTGATGAGCCCGGCGCAGCAGCAGGTGCTGTTCGACAACACCGCCCGCGCCATGGGCGACGCGCCGGACGACATCAAGCGCCGGCATATCTGCAATTGCAGCCAGGCCGACCCGGCGTATGGCGCCGGGGTGGCCAAGGCATTGGGCATGCCGATGTAACCGTATTACCCTGGTGTGATGCCTTGGTTTGGACGGTGGATTGCGCCACCCACCGTCCATTTATCGTTTTTTATGCCATATGATTGGTTATGATGAGCTTGCCCATGCCCCCACTCTGTTTTGTCCTGATGCCTTTTGGTCAGAAACCCACCAGCGATGGTCGCCAGGTGGACTTCGACGCGGTATACCAGCAACTGATCCAGCCGGCCATTCTTGCCGCCGGCCTGCAACCCTTGCGCGCCGACGAAGAGCGGGTGGGTGGGGTGATTCACAAGGCAATGTTCGAGCGTCTGATTCTGTGCGAATTTGCCGTGGCCGACCTGACCAGCGCCAACGCCAATGTGTTTTACGAGCTGGGCCTGCGCCATGCCGTGCGCCCGCACGCCACCCAGCTGCTGTTTGCCCAGGGCTGGGGGCAGTTGCCGTTTGACGTCAACCTGCTGCGCGCGCTGCCTTATACGCTGGATGACAGCGGCGCGCCCGACCCGGCCAGCCTGGCCAGCGAGGTGGCGGCGCTGACCCGCAAGCTGCGCGACGCGCGCCATGCGCAGGCGGATAGCCCGGTGTATCAGTTGCTGGAGGGTTTTCCCGACATTGCCCGGCTCAAAACCGATGTGTTCCGCGAGCAGGTAGACTATGCCGAAACACTGAAAACCGCGTTGGCCAAGGCGCGCGCCAATGGCCAGCTGGACGAGATTCAGCTGATTGCCGCCCAATTAGGCGATGTGGCGCTGGCCGATGCGGGTGTGGTGGTGGATGTATTGTTGTCGTACCGGGCGCTGAGCGCCTGGGCACACATGGTGGACTGGGTGGGCAAGATGTCGCCGCCCTTGCAGGCCAGCACGCTGGTGCGCGAGCAGCTGGGCCTGGCGCTGAACCGCGCCGGTCGTAGCGAGGAGGCCGAGCGGGTGCTGGTCGATTTGATCCAGCAGCGTGGGGCCAGCAGCGAAACCTGCGGCATTCTGGGCCGGGTGTACAAAGACCGCTGGCAGGCGCGGCTGCGTGAAGGCCGGGCCGCCGAGGCTGCTGGCGCACTCAGGCTGGCGATTGCCGAATACCTGCGCGGCTTTGAAGCCGACTGGCGCGACGCCTATCCAGGGGTAAACGCGGTCACGCTGATGGAACAGCAAACCCCGCCCGACCCACGCCAGGCCGAGGTGTTGCCGGTGGTGCGCTACGCGGTAGCGCGGCGCATGGCCAGTGGCCGGCCAGATTACTGGGACTACGCCACCTTGCTGGAGCTGGCCGTGCTGGCGCACGACACGGCGGGGGCTCAGGTGGCGCTGGCCGACGCACTGGCACATCGGCGCGAGCACTGGGAAGGCGAAACCACGGCGAATAATCTGCGTCTGATTGCCCAGGCCAGGGCACAACGCGGCGAAGCCGTGGACGAGCTGGACGCGATGGTGAATGCCTTGCTGGCGTAATTTTTCCTGATACTCTCCAAGTGCGCTGCCCGGCCTGCCGGGTGGCACACGCTATCTATCGCCACACCCGGCAAAATCAATACCCTACTTTTTCCTCCTGGATACCTGATTGTTGCGTTGCAACAACCGTTCATCGGCTTTTCCTCGTCTGCTTGTCTCGCATCACACCATCTTCCACTCAAAAACCCGGCTTGCAGTGGGGTTTTACTGCCAATGCACCGATTCGCTTTGCAACAAATCGTAATGATATTGAAAATAACATTGCTTCTCGTTAACATAATGCCATGTTACGTCAACACCCCCTCACTCCCTGGCTGGGCGCTTTGGGTCTGCATGCCCTGCTGCTGGTCATGCTCCAGACTCGCGCCGAGCCAACACAGCCGCCCATGCCGCAGATGACCGAAGTGGTGATGCTGGCGGCAGAGGCGGCGCCCACCCCGCCCACGCCAGCTCCCGCGCAGGCGCGGCCCGAGCCGCAACCGCGCCAGGCGCTTGCCCCCAAACCCCGGCCCAGCTCGCCGCTCACGCCCAGCCGTTCAGCGCTGGCACAAGGGCCCAGTGTGGCGCAGGACAGCACCCCCGACCCGGCACCGGCCACGCCGCCAGCAGCCAAACCCACGCCGGCCAGTGGTGAGCCCGGCCCGGTGAAGGAAACCCCGCCGGCGTTTTCGGCGGCGTATTTGTCCAACCCGGAGCCTGGTTATCCACCCGCCTCGCTGGAGCTGGGAGAAAGCGGCGCGGTGCTGCTGCGGGTGGCGGTAAGCGCTGACGGTCAGCCCACGTCGGTGGAGGTGGCACGCAGCAGCGGCTTTGGCCGGCTGGACCGGGCGGCGCTGTCGGCGGTCAAGCGCTGGCGCTTCACCCCGGCGCGGCGCGGTAGCGAGGCGGTGGCTGGCGTGGTGCTGGTGCCGATCAATTTCCAAATCAAGTAACACTCGCAATAAAAAAAGGATGAACCATGGACCTGAGTCTGGTCTTTCGCCACGGTGATGGCGTGTTATTGAGCGTATTTGCCCTGTTGCTGGCGATGTCGATCACCAGCTGGTGGCTGATTCTGCGCCGTGGTCTGACGTTGTGGAGCACCCGCCGAGCCAATCAGCAGCTGGCGCAGGCGTTCTGGGATGCTGCCGACCTGGACAGCGCCGCCAGCCTGGCCCAGCAGCACGATGCGCCGCTGGCGCGCATTGCCCGCGCCGGGCTGGATGGCCTGAATCACTACCGGCGCAATCAGGGCCATGCGCTGGGCAAGGCCTGTGGCATTGACGAGTTTCTGGTGCGCACCATCCGCATGGCGCTGTCGCGGGAAACCGCCCGGCTGGAATCCGGCCTGACCTGGCTGGCCACGGTGGGGTCGGTGGCACCGTTTGTCGGGCTGTTTGGTACGGTGTGGGGGATTTATCACGCGCTGGTGGGCATTTCGGCTGCCGGGCAGATGACCCTGGCCACCGTGTCCGGCCCGATTGGCGAAGCGCTGGTGGCCACGGCTGCTGGCCTGGCGGCGGCCATTCCGGCGGTGGTGGCGTACAACGCCTTTACCCGCACCAACCGGGTGGACAGCCAGGAGATGGACGGCTTTGCCCATGATTTTCACGCGCAACTGATTGCCGCAGGAGGCCAGCATGGCGTTCGGGAGCTTTGACAAGGGGCCAGGCGCGCCGATGGCCGAGATCAACACCACGCCGCTGGTGGACGTGATGCTGGTGCTGCTGGTGGTGTTCATCATCACCGCACCGCTGCTGACTCAGGCGGTGAAGGTGGACCTGCCCAAGGCTGCCGCCAGCGCGCATGAAGACAAACCTGAAGCCATTCGCCTGGCCATCAAGGCGGAAGGCCAGCTGTTCTGGAACGACCAGCCGGTGACCGAAAGCGAACTGCCCGCGCGCTTTGCTGCCGCCACCCAGGCCAATCCGCTGGTCGAGCTGCATTTGCGCGCCGACCGCGAGGCGCGCTACGACGCCGTGGCCCGCGCCATGGCCGCCGCCCAAGGCAATGGCGTGGCCAAGATCGGTTTTGTCACCGAAGCCAAGTAGCCCGCCACACAAACCTTCCGCCAGACGGCGGCCTGAACACCACACGCCGACCGCTTGCCGGCGTGTGGGCAGGTGCGCCAGTTTTTTTGACTTTACAACGAGAATGGGAATCACACCATGAGAAAACTCCTGCTTGCCAACTCCGGCGTGCGTCACGCCAAACGCCCGCACTGTCTGGCTGCCGGCATGCTGGCCGTGGCGCTGAGCCCGGCGCTGGCCTATGCTGCCGAGCCCGCCAAAGCCGAAGTAGACAACAAGGAAGCCGCCAAGACCCTGGCACCGGTGAAAGTGATTGGCACGCAGGGCGAGCGCATTCAGGGCTACAAGGCCGACACCAGCCGGCTGGGCAAGATCAAGCAGGATCTGAAAGACATTCCGCAGGTGGTCACCGTGGTGACCCACGACCTGATGGCCGAACAAGGCGCAGCCAACCTGAAAGACGTGCTGAAAAATGTTTCCGGCATCACCTTTGCCGCTGGCGAAGGCGGCCGCAGCGGTGACCAGGTGATCCTGCGCGGCTTTGCCGCCTTTAACGACATGTACCGCGACGGCCAGCGCGACGTGGCGCAGTACAACCGCGACCCGTTCAACGACGAAAAGATTGAAGTGCTCAAGGGGGCCAGCTCGATGCTGTTTGGCCGGGGTTCTACTGGCGGGGTGATCAACCAGGTGAGTAAGGCACCGTTTGCCGGCGAACTGCTGGGTGCCGACCTGACCATCGGCACCAATCATTATCAGCGCATCACCCTGGACGTGAACAAACCTTACTCCGACACCACCGCCGTGCGGCTGAACGTGATGGGCACCGAAGATGGCTCGCCCAACGGCAAGTCAAAATCCAAGCGCTGGGGCGTGGCCCCATCGGTGGCCTTTGGTCTGGGCGAGCCCACCACCATTGTGCTGTCGCACCACCACCTGACCGAAAAAAACCGCCCCGACCTGGGCGTGCCCTACGACCCGAACACCCTCAAGCCGCTGGACGTGCCGCGCTCGCGCTATTACGGCGTGGATGGCCTCAATATGGAGGACATCACCACCGACATCACCACCGCACGGCTGACCCACAAACTGGACAGTCAGAGCGAGATCAACGCCCAACTGCGCCATGGCCGCTACGACCGCATGGTGCTGGTCACTGCCCCGCGTCTGGTGGGGGTGAGCGCCGGCGTGCCGGTGACTGACAGCACCCAGATTGCCCCCGGCCCCAAGCTGCGCGGCTCGCTGAACGAAACCACCGCCCTGTCGCTGGACTACACCGGCAAGCTCAATACCGGCTCGCTGCGCCACAACCTGCTGGCCGGCCTGGAGTTCACCCACGACACCCAGCACGCCACCAGCGTGCTGATGAATGGCAGCGTGCCCAACATGACCGTGGGCAACCCGACCACCAGCGGCTGGGCAGGCACACTGCGCTTGCGCCCGAGCAACGAATACCACAGCAACAACCTGGCCGCCTACGCCACCGATACCGTGGAGCTGACTCCGCAGTGGAAGGTGATGGCCGGCCTGCGTCTGGACCGTCTGGAAGGCACTTACACCAGCTATAACACCACCACCGGAGCGGTGTCTGGCCGCACCCAGCGTGAAGACAAGGGCATGAGCTACCGCACCGGCCTGATCTGGCAGCCGACCGACACGCAAAGCTATTACGCCGGCTACAGCACGCTGATGAACCCATCGGGCGAAACCTACGCGCTGGACAAACCGGGCGAAGACGTCAAGCCCGAGCGTAACCAGCACTACGAGATCGGTGCCAAATGGGAACTGCTGGATGGCGACCTGAGCCTGCGCACGGCGGCGTTCCGCACCGTCAAGCTCAACGAGCGCAACACCGACCCGCTGGTGCCGGATGTGTCGGTGCTGTACACCAAGCGCCACACCAATGGCATCGAATTTGAAGCCGCTGGCCGCATCAGCGCCAAGTGGTCGGTATTTGCCGGTGCCTCGCTGATGGACCCGAAGATTGACCAGGGGTACAACACCAGCGCCAACAACGGCGCGGTGCCCAAGTACACCCCAAAGAAAACCTTCAATCTGTGGAGCACCTACAAGCTGACCGACACCGTCACCGCCGGTCTGGGCGCGTACTACGTGGGCAAAACCTACGCCAGCGATGGCAATGCCAACCAGACGCGCACCAACTACCTGCCGGCCTACACCCGTCTGGACGCCATGCTGGCTTACGACACCCGCAATTATGCGGTCAAGCTCAACATCAACAACCTGACCAATAAAAAGTATTACGATGGTCAGTACAGTGGCCATGCCAATGTGGCCCCGCCGCGTGAAGCACAGCTGACCCTGTCGTACAAGTACTGATCTGCCGCATCCGCCGCCCCGCCTGGGGCGGCTTGCCCAAGCGGCCCCGACAGGCTGTTTGGGCAAGTCATTTATTATTTTGCTGTTTCTGCCGTTGCGAGGCCCACCATGCTGCTGCACATTCCCGACGTTCTTACCCCCGACGAACTGCGCCAGGCGCGCCAGCTGCTGGCTGACGGGCCATGGGAAGACGGCCTGGCCACCACCGGCACACAGTCCGCCCAGGTCAAGCATAATCTGCAACTGGCGCAGACCTCGCCGCAGGCGCAGACGCTGGGTAGCCTGGTGCTGGCGGCGCTGAACCGCAATGCGCTGTTTTTCTCGGCGGCGCTGCCCAACCGGATTTTTCCGCCGATGTTCAATTGCTATCAGGGCGGCATGACCTTTGGCAACCATGTGGACAACGCCGTGCGCAGCGACCCGTTCAGCGGCCAATGGCTGCGCACCGATGTGTCGTGTACGCTGTTTTTGACCGACCCGGACGAATACCAGGGTGGCGAGCTGATTGTGGACGACACCTACGGCAGCCATACGGTGAAACTGCCGGCGGGCGACATGATTCTGTATCCGTCCACCAGCGTGCACCGGGTTGAGCCGGTCACCGCCGGTGCGAGGCTGGCGTCGTTTTTCTGGACGCAAAGCATGGTGCGCGACGACAGCCGTCGGGCGCTGCTGTTTGATATGGACAGCGCGATTTCCAGCCTGCGCCAGCGCCATGGCGACAGCGACGAGGCGGTCAGCCTGACCTCGGTGTATCACAATCTGCTGCGGCAGTGGAGTGAAGTGTAAGACCGCCCTTGCCCGTGAAAAAGCCCGCATCTGCGGGCTTTTTCCGTAAGCGGGATGGGATTAGGCTTGCGAACAGGGCAATCGCATGAATTCACGCCCGCCCAAGTCCGAAGAGCTGCTCACGGTATTCATCCGACGTCGCCGCAATCAGCCGGCGCACCTTGATGCCCCCCTTGCGTGGAATCGGATCCAGCCGAATCAGATTCAGCGTGATGTGCTTGAGCACCGCCAGGTTGTGCGCGGCGTGGCCCGTACGGGCGCGCATCTGATCATCACCAAACACCACGTCCATGCACCAGTGCAGGCGGTTCTCAACTGACCAATGCGCCCGGATGGCATGCGCCAGGCGTTGTGCATCCGCTGCCAGACTGGTGAGGTAGTAGCGCTGCTCGCGGGTGGTTTTGCCTTTGACCAGACGCTCTGAATCCATCACCACAAAGGCATGCAAATCAGGCCATTGCGTTGGCTTGTACAGACAATCCAGTTGGTCGAAGACGTAGCAGCGACGATGTTCAATACGTCCGTGATCCTTCTCTATCTGCTCATGAAAGCTGTGCGGGGTTTGTTCCGCCGGGGCAGATTGGAACTGTGTGAAGAAGTCGCGCATTGAGTCGGCGAGCGTAGGGTGGTTGTCCTTGACCGCCAGAACATAGTCAGCTTTCTTGTCGCGGATGGCCTGGGCAATGTTGGTTTGCGTGCCCATCGCGTCGATGGTCACGATGCAGCCTTCCAGCGCCAGGGTATTGAGCAGCGTCGGGATGGCGGTTTTTTCATTGGATTTTTTTGCCGTGGCCGTTTGTCCCATCACCAGCCCGGCCCCGGCGGCAAAGGCGCTGACCAGATGCAGTGCGGTGGCGTCCACCTTGCCGGAGCGTCGGCTGGTTTTGCCGTCGATTGCCACCACATCCTGAGCAGCCAGAGCGGGCAGTATGCTGCGAACCCAGCGTTGAAAGGCAGACTCGAACTCTGTTGGATCAATCAGCCCGAACAGCCGCCCAAACGTGTCATGAGAGGGAATGCCGTGTTCCAGCTTGAGATAGCGACGAAACCATGTCAGTTTCTCGTTGGCCCAGGCTTCGATCTCGACGAAGGTGTCGGCTCCGGCCAGTACGCCGTTGACGGCGACCACGAGCACTTCGACCAGATCGTGCCGTGTCTTGCGGGTTTGGCGAGGGTCGGTGATGGAGACAAACACATCCGCTAGCTGCAACTTGCCTTCTGTCTCCATGAGCCGCTCCCAAAGAGCGGGAAGCTACACAAATCAGGGGCAGGTGAACAGTCTGGGGCGTCATGGCTTGTAGGCGTTAGGGCAATGGCATTCATGCGATTGCCCTGGGCTTGCGAAGTCGCTGGTGCCTTGACATCCTCCCCCGCCTAAAGTCGGGGGATTCCTACGGCGCTCATCCCGGCATCAAGCTGGCATAAGTCGCTTCGGCGGGTTCCTGCTGCTGGCGGCATGACTGCACCGCTCACTTCACAGGCGATCCGGGCGGCGGTTTCCCGCCCGGCGGAAGCATCCGCCGTGTCCTGCCCTTCGTCTCGCAATCGTTGCATCCCGCGAGACAGGATGTTGATCGCGCCGACCACATCGGCGTTTTCCTTAAAACCGCACTCAACACACTGGAACCGGGCCTGCGTCTGGCGGTTGTCCGCCGACACATGGCCGCAGCACGGACAGGTGCGGCTGGTGTTCTGTGCCGGCACGGTGATGAGATGCCCGCCGTTCCACGCCAGTTTGTAGTCCAATTGGCGGCGGAATTCGAACCAGCCTTGATCGAGGATGGACTTGTTCAGGCCGGACTTGGCCCGAACCTGCTTCCCCGGCTTTTCGGGGCTGCCTGCCGACGATTTGGACATGTTCCTCACCTGCAAGTCCTCAAGACACACCATCGCGTGGTTTTGGCTGATCGTGGTCGTGGCTTTGTGCAGATAATCGCGGCGGACGTTGCCGATGCGGGCGTGAATGCGCTGGACTCTGGACTTTGCCTTCTTCCAGTTGCTGCTGAATTTGGTCTTGCGGCTCATGGCCTGCTGCGCGCGGCGCAAGGCCGTCTCGTGTCGCTTGAAGCTGTTGAGCGGGGCATGGAACGTGCCGTCCGAGAGCGTGGCAAAGCGCACCACGCCCAGGTCGATGCCGACTGCACCGCCCTTTGGAATTGGCTGCTCGACCTCGCGTTCGGTCTGGATCGACACGAAGCACTTGCCTGCCGACAGGCTGACGGTCACGTTTTTCACCACCCCCAGCACTTCCCGGCTGTTGCGGTAGCGCAGCCAGCCGAGCTTGGGCAGGAACAGGCGTTGTTGGCCTGATCAAGCCTGATCTGTTTCGGGTCTGGATAGCGGAAGCCGTCGGACTGGCCCTTCTTCTTGAAACGCGGGAAGTCGGCCCGCCTGGCGAAGAAGTTGCTGTAGGCCCGCTCCAAATCCTTGAGCGTCTGCTGCAAGGGATGAACTGGCGCATCGGCCAGCCATGCCGTTTCTGTGCTGTTGCGCCACTCGGTGAGCAGCTTGCACAGGCCCGCATAGCCCAGTTTCTTCTCTGCACGCTCGTAGCGCGCCTGCTGCAACGCCAGCGCCTTGTTGAACACGAACCGGCACGAACCAGCGAAGCGGCGCATTTGCCGCTCTTGCTGGCCGTCTGGCCGCAATTCGTATTTGTAGGCTTGAAGGCGTTGCATACTGGTTTTATACAACCCACCCCCATCGACGGCAAGGACGGCTACGCCGTCCGCGCTACCTTTCCCCGCCCTGAACGGCGGGACTTGCCGCGCACCGGGTCACCTCACATGTCGTTCCCGCGCAGGCGGGAACCCAGACCGCGCCACAGCGTGCACCGTGGGCGTGGCGCATGGCGGACGGTCGTGAGCGCTCATACCCGCTGCACGCTGTGGATGCTCCTGGATTCCCGCCTGCGCGGGAATGACGCGGCAGGGCGCGGCAGGTGGTTCGCTGTGGTCGAGTAAAATTTTGTTTTAACAGAAATTAAACCGAGATACCCGGCATAAACTTGCTCGTATGAACCCTTGTGTTTCAACGTGACTGGCGCGACTACGGCTGCTCCCCGCGCCAGCAGGGATGAACCGCCAGCATGACCGCGCCAGCCTGGGCCAGACACCGCGTCATGTCGCCTTGCCGCGCTTCCGCCTTGCCCGCCACCACGCGCCCATTCCTTCCAGATAGCTGTACACCACCGGCACCACAATCAGCGTCAGCAGGGTTGAGGTGACCATGCCGCCAATCACGGCGTGGGCCATCGGTGCGCGGGTTTCCGAACCTTCGCCCAGCGCCAGCGCCAGGGGCAGCATGCCAAAGATCATGGCAAAGCTGGTCATCAGGATCGGGCGCATGCGCACCCGGCCCGCTTCAATCAGCGCCTCGCGCAGCGCCAGGCCTTCGCGGCGCGACTGGTTGGCAAAGTCCACCAGCAGGATGCCGTTTTTTGCCGCCAGGCCCATCAGCATGATGACGCCGATGATGGAAAACAGGTTCAACGTGCTGCCCCATAGCAACAGGCCCACCATCACCCCGATCAGCGCCAGCGGCAGCGACATCATGATGGCCACGGGCTGGGTGAAGCTGCGGAACTGCGCCACCAGAATCATGTAAATAAAGATCACGCCAATGGCCAGCGCCTGCACCGCGTAGCTGAACGATTCGGCCATGTCCTTGCTTTGTCCGCCATGGTCAAAGCGGTAGCCCGGTGGCAGCGGCGTAGCTTGCAGCAGTTGGTCGATCTGCTTGAACACCCGCTGGGCATCCTTGCCCTGGATATTGGCGGTGAGGGTCACTTCGCGCGACTGGTCCATGCGGTCGATCTGGCGTGGCACGGTGGCCTGTTTGATGTCGGCCACGGTGGATAACGGCACCATGCGCGCCTGGCCGTCGGCGTCGCGCTGTTCGCTGGCCACGGTGAGCACGTCCAGCAGCTCGGTGGAGCGGGCGTCACGCGGGATTTGCACGCGTACGTCGTAGTTTTCGCCGTCGGGGGCCTCCCAGGTGGTGGCGGTGGTGCCGGCCAGCAGGGTGGACAAGGTAGCCCCCACCCGGTCCAGATTCACCCCGGCGCTGGCGGCGGCGTCGCGTTTGACTTCAACCGACAAGGCCGGGTCGGCGTCGTCAAAGCTGGATTCCACGTCGCTGATGCCGGGAATGGCGGCAATCTGGCCACGCAGTTGGCCGGCAATCCGCGCCAGGGTGGCAAAATCCGCGCCACGAATGCCCACCCGCACGGGCTTGCCGGGGCCGCCCGGCCCGCCTTCGGCCTCGATGGATTCCAGCTCCACCCCGGCCAGGCTGGCAATGTCCTGGCGGATGGGCGAGAACAGGGCAAACACGCTGCGGCTGCGCTCGGCCTTGGGCGTGGTGAACACCCGCAGGGTGGCCTGATTGCGCCCAGCGGCAAATCCGCCGCCGATATTGCTGTACACATCGCGGATTTCTGGCTGGCGGCGCAGCAGGGTTTCTACTTCGCGGGCCTTGGCTTCGGTGTATTCCAGCGGCGAGCCGGGGGCCGTTTTGAGTTTGATCACAAACTTGCCAGTGTCGGTCTTGGGCACAAACTCGCCACCCACAATCGGGGCCAGCATGAGGCTGGCAACAAACAGCCCGGTGGCGGCGGCCAGTGTGGTTTTGCGATGGTCCAGCGCCCACGCCACCCCTTTGGCGTAGCGATCGGCCAGCCGGTCCAGGCCGCGTTCAAACCCGGCCAGCGCGCGCGCCAGCCGGCCCTTGCCCGCCTGGCCAGCGGCATGCGGGTCGTGCCAGATCGACGACAGCATCGGGTCGAGGGTAAAGCTCACCAGCAGCGAGATCAGCACCGCGACGGTGACGGTCAGGCCAAACTGCTGGAAAAACTTGCCGATGATGCCGCCCATGAAGCCCACCGGCAAAAACACCGCCACCACGGTCAGCGTGGTGGCCAGCACCGCCAGGCCGATTTCTTCGGTGCCGTCCACCGCCGCCTGATAATGGCCCTTGCCCATGCGCGCGTGGCGGACAATGTTCTCGCGCACCACAATCGCGTCGTCAATCAGCAGGCCAATCGACAAGGACAGCGCCAGCAGGGTCATCACGTTCAGGGTGAAGCCGGCCACGGCAATGGCAAACAGGGTGCCAATCAGCGCAATCGGCAGGGTCAGCCCGGTCATCACCGTGCTGCGCCACGAGGCCAGAAACACGAACACAATCAGTACGGTCAGCCCGGCCCCTTCCAGCAGGGTGATCTTGACATCTTCCAGCGAGTTTTTAACCTGGCGGGATTGGTCTTTGATCACGGTCAGCGTCATGCCGTCCGGCAGGCTTTTGCGCAGCGCCTCCAGTGCGGCGTACACCCCGGCGGAGGTGCTCACCACATTGGCCCCGCGTGCGCTCTTGATTTCAATCGACAGCGCGCGCTGGCCGTTGATCAGCGCCAGCGAGTTGTATTCTTCCTGGCCGTCGATCACCTCGGCCACGTCGTCCAGCCGGATGGGCGCACCATTGCGCACGCCCACAGTCAGCTGGCCAAACGCCTCGGGCGAGGCCAGCTTGCCAGACAGACGCACCGAATAATCGCGGTTGATGTCCTGCACTCGCCCAGCCGGAAAATCCTGGTTGGCGTTGCGCAGCGCGTTGACCACTTCGGCGGTGTCCAGCCCCAGTGCCTGCATGCGGTAGGGGTCGATGTGAATGCGCAGTTCGCGCTTGACCCCGCCCACCAGCTGCACTTCGCCCACGCCGGGTACGGTTTGCAGCCGTTTGCGCACCACCTGGTCGGAGAAGGTGGTCAGCGTGCGCGGGCTGGCGCTGGGCGAGGCGACAATCACCGTCATCATCGGGTCGTCGTTGGGGTTGACCTGGTTCACCGTGGGCACGCCGATTTCACGGCGAAAGCGGCCCTGAATGCCGGCCACCTTGTCGCGCACATCCTGCACGGCTTTGGCCGGGTCCAGCGTCAGCACAAATTCCACGACCACCACTGCCGAGCCTTCAAACGAGTAGGAGCGGATGCTCTTCACCCCGTTGATGGTGTTCACCGCTTCTTCCAGCGGGCGGGTCACTTCGCTTTCCACCACGCTGGGCGAGGCACCAGGGTAGCCCACATTCACCACCGCCACCGGAAAGCGGATGTCAGGAAATTCTTCTACCGATAGCCGCTGCCAGGAAAACAGGCCAAGCACCACAATGGCCAGCATGGCCACAGCGGCCAGATAAGGGTTGCCAATGGCAACGCGGGTCAGCCACATCGCACCGCCTCCGCTTAACGGGCCGGCACGGTGGGCAATGCCACCGTGTCGCCGTCCTGCACACCCAGCACGCCGGCCAGCAGCACCTGTTCGCCGTCTTTCAGGCCGCTGCGGATTTCCACCCGGTTGGCGCGCTCGTCATGCACCCCCAGCTGCACTGGCTGGCGCACGGCTTTTTGCCCCACCAGCTTGAGTACCCAGGGCTGGGCGCTGGCGCTGTCGCGCAGTGCTGGAATCGGCAGCGACAGCACCTGACTGGCCTGACGCAGCACCAGCGCGCCTTTGACAAACTGGCCGCCGCGCAGTTGGCCCTGGCGGTTGTCCACTGCCACAAACACAGTGAAACTGCGGGTGCCGGCCAGCGCCACCGGATTGATGCGCACCACCTGGCCGGCAAACCCGGCCTGACCGCCTTCCACCCCAAACTGCGCCGCCTGGCCAATGGCTACCCGGCCAATCTGCCGCGAGGGCACGCTGGCGGCAATTTCCAGGGTGGACAAATCCGCCAGGGCAAACAGTTTGTTGTTCACCGCCACGCGCTGGCCAGGGTTGATGGCTTTTTCGTAAATCACCCCGGCAAACGGCGCGCGGATGGTGGCGTCGTTCAGCGCCTTGCGCGCCCGCGCCAGCTGGGCTTCCTGCGCCTGCAGCTGCGCCTGGCTGACCAGGAAATTGCTTTCCAGCTCGTCAAACGCCAGCTTGGAGATAAAGTTCTGTGCGTACAACTCACGCTGTTTGTCCAGTTTCTTGCGCGTCAGCGCCAGCCGGGCGCGTTCGGTGGCCACCAGCGCGGTTTGTTCGTTCACCCGCTCCTGCAGGTCGGTGGCTTCCAGCCGGGCCAGCACCTGGCCGGCCTGCACGCTCTCACCTTCGCGCACCCTGACTTCAACCGCCACGCCTTCGGTACGGGCGGCCAGCGTGGTGGCGCGCAGCGCCTGCAAGGTGCCGGTAAACGGCAGGCTGTCGGCCAGGGTGCTGCGCTGTACCTGCACCACATCCTGCACCGACAGCTTGAGCACCGGATGGCCAGCGGCGGTGGGCACCGGGGTCGGCGCAGCCAGCGCCAGCGCGGCCAGGCCGCCCAGCAGCCAGCCCGTACCGGCCATCCAGCGCCGGCTTGAAAGAAGTCCTGTTTGCATTGTGTTCAATCCAGTGTCGCCATGCTGCTGACGCGGCCATCCGGCCACGGTGGTCAAGCCACAACAGAGCCGATTCCGCCTAAAAAAGTTCGCTGGCCAAGCCTGTGCTGCCGGTGCGTGTGCTCGGCCAGAATCGTGCCATACAGATAAAAACGGTGTTTTTTGATGTCAAAATGCTAAGCCATCGGCCAGGATAAGACGATTTTCAGTAAAAACACCGGATACAGCTTGTTTGCACTAGCCCGCCTCCCTAGAATACTGCGGCATCGTCGCCCGGCATGCTTTTGCAACCTGCCATAAGCCGGGCCGATTTCAACGGGGAATCTGCACACAATGGAAGAGCTGGAACCACGACATTTGATGGTAGGCGTTCCGCTGCCTTGGGATATCTACACCAAGGGCAACCGCTTGATCCTGCGCAAAGGCAACATGATTCTCAACGACAAGCAGCGCGACCAGTTGCTGCGGTTGGGATTGTATGTGCGCAGCATCGTCACGGTCGAGGATTACGAAGCGCCCAAACCGGTTCAGGAAGCGTTCAACCCCTTCCGCCGGCTGGATCAGGTGTATGCCTCACTGGATGCGCTGCTGGCGCGGCCCACCAGCTTTCAGGGCGAATTTGGCAAACGGGTGCGCTCACTGGCGGTGGTGGTGGACGAAACCGTGCAAAAAGCCCCCGACGCTTGTATAGGCTCGATTTTTTTGTTGCCGTTCACCAATTACTCCTCGGCACACTCGCTGCACGTCAGCATCCTGCTGGCCATCCTGATGCAACGCCTGGGCCTGACCCTGCCCGAGCGGATCAGCCTGCTGTCGGCGGCGCTGACCATGAACATCGGCATGTATGAAGTGCAAAACCAGCTGTATCACCAGGCGCTGCCCCTGTCGGACGGCCAGCGCATGGACATTGACCACCACCCGGAAGAATCCGTACGCATTCTGCAAGACTGCTTTGTCGGTGACGAGTTGTGGCTGCGCGTGGTGCTGGAGCACCACGAAAACTGGGAAGGCAGCGGCTACCCGTACCGGATGGTCAAGGAAGAAATCCACCCACTGGCCCACCTGCTGTATCTGGCCGACGTGGTGGGCGCCAAGCTCACCCCGCGCCGCTACCGCGACCCAGTGCGCCCGAATGTGGCCTTGTCGCAGGTATTCATGAACCGGGGCAAATCCATCGACATGCAATACGCCGCGCTGCTGGTGAAAGAACTGGGCATCTACCCGCCCGGCTCGTATGTGCGCATCCGCAACGGTGATGTGGCGCTGGTTACCCATCGCGGCACCAATGCCAGCACCCCCCGGGTGATGAGCATTGCCAGCGGCCAGGGCATGCCCTACGCCATGCCGATTCCACGCGACACCCGCACGGCAGAATTTGAAATCGAAACCTCGCTACCGGCAGCGGATTCGATCAAGATCACCAATCTGTCGAAAATCTGGGGCTATGTGCTGGCCTGAGTGCGCGCTGGGGTGAGTGACTGTGGTTCATGCAAAAAGCACCGCTGGATGGCGGTGCTTTTTGTTTGGGGTAGCCAGGCGGTCAGAGGAGAATGCCAGGATGCGATGTTGGCGACGGGGAGATCATCATGCACATGGCGTTCAGCCTCTCCATTCCGTGTCTTCATCTTCGCGTTCACCACAGATCTTGATTTCATCCGGCAATGCCCACGAATGTTGAAAACGCGAAGGGGCATCCGGGTCACCGAAATACGCGATCATTTCGGCTATCGCGTTGGCGCGTTCATCGTCGATGTATTCACGATTGAGGAACTCACAGCGCACGGTTCCGTATGCCGTACGCTGCCAGTACGGGCACAACACGGCTTTGTACGGCGCATGGTAAGTGAACTCCCTCAGCGTTTGACCAAAAGCCTCACGGTCGTCACGCATGATTTCACCATCTTGTATTTTCACCACACGGTAGCAAAAACCTCCAGGGGGAATCAGGGTGTTATCCATAAACGGCTCTGAATTTATTCAAAAAATCTAGGCCCCCGGCTATGCCGGGGGACGTGTCACTTAAGGACGCGCTGATTTATTCAGAAAAATCGTGTTTGCCAAAAGAAAAACCCAGCAAAATCAACACGCTGGATTCCCGCCTTCGCGGGAATGACGATTTTTTCAGCGTATCCTTAATCTACACCGAGCACCTTCAAAGCGTCCCCAGTAGGAATAAAAAAGTTAATCCCCTGTGAACCACCATTTACCATCAAACTAGAAACTGCAATTCCAACCACTAAGCCTGTTTTGTCGACAAGCGGGCCACCACTACTCCCTGGCCGGATATTAACATCACTCTGAATCAATGTTTTCTTATTCTCTTCTCGAATACCGCTAATCACTCCACGAGTAACAGTTGAATGAAGCTTTTCGTTTAAAGGGCTTCCAATTGCATATACATCAGCCCCAATCGTCGGCACTGATCTTGAAACCTTAAAATGCTTAGCCAGCTTGGCATCAACCTTTACAATAGCCACATCGTGACCTGAATTAGATGCCAAGACCTTACCCATGACTTGCATGCCATTGTTAAATTTGACTACGATTGAATTTGCCTCGCCAACCACATGATAATTGGTAAGAATTAGGTTCTCAGAAATTGCAAACCCACTACCATGGCCGTTACCAGCAAAGATAGTCACGACTCCAGCAGTCCATTCATTGGGTGAACTACCGAGTACACTCGAAGAACCAGCTAAAATCGAAATCCGATTTGTTGATTTAATTGATGTTTGCCCAACCTCTTCTCCTCCTCTACTCACAATATCTCGGAATTTATTGTCAGCAAGTAGATTACGTGACGCTTGAGAAAATGCATTCAATATGGCAACAGTGTCACCACCACTCATTGCCTCCTCACTCTTTGCGGCACCTTCAGTTGTAACGGTATGAACAACAGACCGATCAAGTTTTGAGTAAATTTGCCAGTCTACCTTAAGAAAAGCCTCTGCCCTTGATGAAGAAAAGTTACCAAACCCAGCCATTGGATAACAGACATTTGCTTTCAATTCTTTAATGAGGCCAGCAATAAGGATTTCTGATTTCCAAGTTGAAGGATCATCAAACAAGGCATTCGCATCTCCCACCGTCTTAAAAGAATATTTCTCAAGCTCTTCTTTGAAAGTATCTGTAAACTCATCTGAGTCAATACTAATTCGGCCTCCTTTCCAATTGAGATCACCTTGAGGCACACAAAGCAAGCCAGTCTGTATGGCACCCACATGCTCACCACGCTTAAGCTTTACAACAATCTTCTTAAATTGAATCGGCTTTGAATTGTCGCTGGCCCGTAAACTCTCAACAGGTCGATCTTCTACCTTCTTGATGACTGCCGATGTACCACAACCCGCAATCAATGAAAGCAATACAGCCTGCACCCCAAAAATCATCTTTTTCATAATCTTCTCACATCAACCCGCCATTTAAAAAAGTTCATTGCCACAAAAATACATAGCACATAAACACACTTTACAAGAACCCATTAACAGCCAAATACTTAGCACTGCCTTTCTGTGGCGATTGCTTATTCACACTTAACCTAGATACAAAACCAAAGTTGCTTTATGCGCAACAAAATAATTTTTTAAAATTTACTTATATTAAGGATGCGATGATTTATTCAGAAAATCGTGTTTGCCAAAAGCAAAACCCAGTAAAATCAACCCTCTGGATTCCCGTCTGCACGGGAATGACGGTTTTGTCAGCGTTTCCTTAATGGTATCCGCTTCCCAGTTTCTCATCCGGCAGCGCACTTCAACTTCCGCCGAGCGTTCAACAATGAGCCGGCGCTAGTAGCCAGTCACCATGATCTGAATCGACTGACAGGCGATTAGACCGCTTTCGGCATGAGTTTCACCTCAGGTGTCGTTCCCGCGAAGGCGGGAACCCAGATCGCGCCACAGCGTGCGCGGTGGGCATGGCGCAGGTAGCGCTGATGAGCGCTCACCCCGCTGTACGCTGTGGACACGCCTGGATTCCCGCCTGCGCGGGAATGACGCGGTGGGGCGCGGCGAGTGGTTCGTCGTGGAACGTGAGCCATCGTGTTTCAACGTGACTGGCTACTAGCGATCTGACCACGATGTCCCGGCTTGCCGTAGCGCTTTTTGCGCACTTTCTGGCAGCGCAGCACCTTGTGGATCTACTTGCCTTGCTGTTGGTCTTGCATGACAGCGACCAATGCGCTGGCCCAGGGCACTTTGGCCCAAGCTACTGCATTCAATGCTTGAATCTAGCATTGTTGAGATGCGGGTGTTTCATTTCCTGTGCCCCTGACTGGGCGGTCAATGAATCAGGGAATTTACCTCATCTCACCCTCTTTCTCCAGACCACTCTGTCATTCACTGACGCTCTGAATCCGCCAAAAAAAATTAACAAACAAAATCAACATATTGCATTTGCATTCAATGCACTCCCTACCCACCCCGCAACCGATTCACCGCCAGCGTCGCCGCTGCCGTTCTGGTCTCCACCCCCAGCTTTTCAAAAATATGCTCCAGGTGTTTGTTCACCGTACGCGGGCTGCCGCCCAGAATCTCGGCGATATCGCGGTTGGTTTTGCCCAGCGTCAGCCAGTGCAGCACTTCGGCTTCGCGTCGGGTCAGCCGAAAGGCACTGATCAGCGCTTCCAGGGTGCTGTCGTCATTTTCTTCGCGCAGCACCACCAGCCATTCTTCGTCGCCGGTCTGGTCGTGGAATGACGCCAGCAGGCGGCAGCCCTGGTGGGTGTGTACCAGCGCCGGGCTGTCCTGGCCGGCGCGGCGGGCGCGTTCGGCTTCGGTGGTCCAGCTGAGCAGACGCGGTGGGGTGTGGTCGCCCACTTCGCCAAAATGGCGCTGCAACAGCTGGCGGGCCAGCGGAGTTTGCCACACCAGCTTGCCGCTGGCGGCGGCGATGGCGACGGTGGCCTGGCCAAAGGCGTCCAGCGCGGTGCGTGCCTGTTTCATCTGCCGGGCGTTGTGCATGTGGGCGGCGATGCGGGCCAGCACTTCCTGCGGGCGCAACGGCTTGGTCACGTAGTCGGCACCGCCGGCGGCAAAGGCGGCCACCACATGCTCGGTTTCGGTCAGCCCGGTCATGAACACCACCGGAATGTGCTGGGTGGCAAAGTCGGCTTTCAGCTGGCGGGCCACTTCAAAGCCGTCCAGGCCGGGCATCACCGCGTCGAGCAAAATCACGTCCGGCAGCGACAGGCGGGCGCGGCTGAGGGCGGATTCGCCGTCGGTGGCCACCAGCACGGTGTAGCCAGCTTCGTCCAGCGCGTCGTAGAGCAGGGCAAGATTCTCCGGGAAGTCGTCCACCACCAGAACAATTTCTTTGCCAGTGCCGTCATTCAGGGTCATGCGGGGCAGTCCTTTCCAGGCCGTGGCGCAGCATGGCTTTCAGTGCATCCAGCCGGAAATGGCGGACATGCTCGCTGGCAACACGGATGAATTCTTCACAATGCGGGGCTTCGCTGGCCAGTTCGTCCAGCGTGCGGCGGATGCCGCGCATATAGCCCAGCGTCACCCCTTCGTTCAGTTGGCGCAGCCAGTGGGCCGGCGGGTAGCGCAGCGGGGCGGCGGGCGGCGGGGGTTCGCTGCGCGGGCGCGGGGCGCTCACCCATTCCAGCTGCAGCGCGCGGCCAATCCAGTCGAGCAGTTCTTCCACCAGAATCGGCTTGAGGATGAAGTCTTCGGGTGGAATGTCCACGTCGTTGTCCTGGCCGCGTTCAAAGGCGTTGGCAGAAATAATGGCAATCCGCGCGTCGCTCAGGCGCTGTGCGCGGATGCGGCGGATGGTTTCCCAGCCGTCCAGGCCAGGCATGGCCAGATCCATGAACACCAGGTGCGGGCGCAGATGCGGCAGCACGGCCAGGCATTCCATGCCGGATTCAACTTGTTCCAGCTCAAAGCCCAGCGGGGCCAGCACGCTGACCAGCAGCTCACGGTCCACTTTTTCGTTATCGACAATCAGGATGCGCCGGCGCACGCCAATATAGCCGATGCGCTGCGCCAGCAAAATGGGCCGGCCTGGGCTGGCTTCGCGCAGTTCGGGCAGGTAGAGCCGGGCGCAAAAGGTGCTGCCCACGCCGGGGGTGCTGCTGACGGTGAGTTCGCCGCCCATCAGGTCGGTGAGCATCTTGCTGATGGTCAGCCCCAGCCCGGAGCCGCTGCCGCGCGCCAGCCGGCCACGCTCGAATGGCTCGAACAGGCGGGTGAGTTCGTCGGCGGCAATGCCGGGGCCGGTGTCGCTGATGTCAAAAATGGCCATTTCGCGCCGGTAGCTCAGGCCAAAGCGCACTTCACCGTGCTCGGTGAATTTCACCGCATTGCCCAGCAGGTTGAGCAGAATCTGGCGCAGGCGCTTTTCGTCGGTTCGCACCACGCCGGGCAGCTCGCCGCTGGGCTGGTAGCTGAAGTGCAGGCCCTTGTTGCGCGCTTGCAGCTCGACCATGCTGACAATCTGGCTGATGAAATCCGGAAACGCCAGCGGGCGGATGTCCAGGGTGAGCTTGCCGCTTTCGATGCGCGCCACGTCGATGGTGCTGTCGATGATCGACAGCAGATGGTCGCCGCTGCGGCGGATCACCTGCACTGCCTGCCGCCGGCTGGGCGGAATGCTTTCGTCAGCGTCCAGAATCTGTGCATAGCCCAGAATGCTGTTCAGCGGCGTGCGCAGTTCGTGGCTGATGGCCGAGATATAGCGGCTTTTGGCCTGATTGGCTTGTTCGGCGGCATGGCGGGCTTTTTGCAGTTGCTCGTCAGTGCGCTGATGCGATTCGATTTCCTGCAGCAGCAGGCCGGTTTGCCGGTTGGATTCTTCCTGTGCCACCTGGCGGCTTTTATGGGTGAGCACCATCCACCAGCCAATAATGCCGCCCACCAGCCACAGCGCGGCAAAAATCCGTGCAAAGCTGGCTTGCAGCAGGCGGGCGTCGCTGCCGGGCGGCAGGTTATGCCACTCCAGGTAGTAAAGCATGCCCATCAGCAGGGCGAGAAACAGACCAATGCCGCTCATCAGCAGCAGATAATGCCCTACCCCGCGCGACAGCATCGGCAGCAGGCGGTTGGGCAGCAGGCGGTGCAGCAGCGCCTGCCACTGGCTGGACAGCCGGGCGTGTGGCTTGCACAGGTCGTCGCAGCGCACATCCAGCGAGCAGCACAGCGAGCAGATTGGCCCCTGATAGGCCGGGCAGTGGCTCATTTCTTCTGGCTCATAGCGCCGTTCGCACACCACGCAATACTGGCGGCCACGCCGGGGGCTGGTTTCTGGACGCGCCAGGTAATAGCGGCCCTGGGTGCGCCAGGCAATCAGCGGCGCGGCCAGCAGCGCCACCAGCAAGGCCACCAGCGGGGCAAAGGGCTGCAAGTCCGCACCAAACAGCCCGAGAAAGCAGCTGACCGACAACAGCGACGCCAGCCCCATCGCGCCGATGCCCACCGGATTGATGTCGTACAGATGGGCACGGCGAAACTCGATGCCCGCCGGACTCAGCCCCAGCGGTTTGTTGATCACCAGGTCGGCCACCACGGCGGCAAACCAGGAAATGGCAATATTGGAATACAGCCCCAGCACCTGGCTGATGGCCTGAAACACCTCCAGCTCCATCAGCAACAGGGCAATCAGGATATTGAACACCATCCACACCACCCGCCCCGGGTGGCTGTGGGTCAGCCGGGCAAAAAAGTTGGACCAGGCCAGCGAGCCGGCATAGGCGTTGGTGACGTTGATTTTCAGCTGGGACACCATGACAAACAGCGCGGTGACCCATACCGCCAGCCAGGGTGTGCTGAACACCTGGGAAAACCCGATCAGATACATCTGGTTGGGGTCCACCGCTTTGTCAGCGGCCACGCCGCTGCCCAGCGCCAGCCAGGCCAGCAATGCTCCGCCCAGCATTTTGGCAATGCCGGGCAGCACCCAGCCCGGCCCGCCCCACAGCACCGCCAGCCACCAGCGCCGCCGCTGGGCTTCGGTGCGCGCCGGCATAAAGCGCAGATAGTCGGCCTGTTCGCCCATCTGGGTAATCAGCGCCACGCCCACGGTGAGTGCTGCGCCAAAGCGGCTGAGGTCAAAACCCGCCGGATACCCGCCCTCGCCGCCATAGGCCCACAGGCCGCGCAGCACATCGGGCTGATGGTAAAACACCACCAGATACGGCAGCAGCAGCAGGCCCAGCCACAGCGGCTGGGTCCATAGCTGCAGGCGGCTGATGGTGGTGATGCCGTGCATCACCAGCGGAATCACCACCAGCGCGCACAGCAGATAGCCCCACGACGGCGGCAGGCCCAGGCTCATTTCCAGCGCATAGGCCATGATGGCGGCTTCCAGCGCAAAGAAAATAAAAGTGAACGACGCGTAAATCAGCGAGGTGATGGTGGAGCCGATATAGCCAAATCCGGCACCCCGGGTCAGCAAGTCCATGTCCACGCCAAAGCGCGCGGCGTACACGCTGATGGGCAGCCCGGCCAGCGCGATGATCAGCCCGGTGGCCAGAATCGCCCAGAAGGCATTGATAAAGCCGGCCTGCACCAGCATGGTGGCACCGATGGCTTCCAGCACCAGAAACGACGACGCGCCGCCAAACGCGGTATTGGCCACCCGCCACACCGACCATTTGCGAAAGCTGCGCGGGGTAAAGCGCAGGGCGTAGTCCTCCAGGGTTTCCCTGGCCACCCAGCTGTTGTAGTCACGGCGCACCTTGACAATGCGCTGGGTGGGCGAGCTGGGCGGGGAAGAATCAGCGGGCGGCATGGCGGTGGCCTGGTAGCGGGTGGTAAGGGGACAAGGCGAGACGCTCGCTCGCCCCCATCAGGAGCCCCCTGAAAAAACCGTTATCCCCGCGCAGGCGGGGATCCAGCGTAGACGTTTTGCCGGAGATGGAGGGCGTCAGAGCCAAACCGGCTACTGGCTGTTGGCTCCATCCGACGAAGACGGGCTGGCTTTCTGCCCGATCCGCCCTTCGTTGCCGGTGAGCAGATTGAGAATGTTTTTTTTGTGGCGCTGAATCAGCAGCAGGGCAATCACCACCGTGGCACCAAAGTACACCCCAGGCCCGCACAGCCAGAAGGCCAGAAACGGCGAAAAGAACGCCGCAACAATCGCCGCCAGCGAGGAAATCTTGGTGGTATACGCCACCAGCGCCCAGATCAGCACCGCGCCCAACGCCAGCAGCGGGTGAAACGCGGCCAGAATGCCCACCCCGGTGGCCACGCCCTTGCCGCCATTGAAGCCAAAGAACAGCGGCCAGATATGGCCAAACAGCACCGCCAGCGCCACCATGCCCACTTCGGGCTCGGCCAGGCCAAAACGCGGCCCCAGCCATTGCGCCAGCATCACCGCCACCCAGCCTTTCAGGCCATCGCCCAGCAGGGTAAGCACCGCAGCGGTTTTTTTACCGGTGCGCAGCACATTGGTGGCCCCCGGATTGCCGGAGCCAAAGGTGCGCGGATCGGCCAGGCCCATCGCCCGGCTGACAATCACCGCAAACGACAGCGAACCAATCAGGTAGGCTGCAACAATAAAGGCTATCGTGGTCATGGTGGATTCAATACAATGTGAAGTTTCGGATTCTACGGCATCCTTGGCTTGCCGCGAAACCGCTATACAGAACCAGCATGGACATCATCTTTTTGCGCGAAGTGCGCGTCGAAACCGTGATTGGCGTTTACGAATGGGAACGCCGCGCACCGCAAACCATCGAGCTCGACCTGGAAATCGGCATTCCCAGCGAGCAACCCTGCCACAGCGACAACATCGGCGATACCATCCACTATGGCGTGGTGGTGGAGCGGGTGCGCGCCCTGCTGGCCGCCGAACATTTCTTGCTGATCGAGGCGCTGGCCGAGCGCATTGCCAAGCTGATCCGAGAAGAATTTGGTGCGCCCTGGGTGAAAGTGGCCGTCACCAAACTGGGCATCCTGCCTGGGGTCAAGCGGGTAGGCGTGATGATCGAACGCGGACACCGGCCACGCTGACAGCTTCAGCACAATCGCGATTGTGCTGAACTCTGCCTATACGAAAATGCGCCGGTGCCCGCCCCCTGGCCCCGGCGCAGCGCCTGCTTACGCCCGCCGCCAGCTGGTGCCGGCAGCGCTGTCTTCCAGCACCACGCCAGCCGCAGCCAGGGCGTCGCGAATGCGGTCGCTTTCCGCCCAGTTCTTGCTGGCGCGGGCGGCGCGACGGGCGTCAATCAGCGCGTCGATGGCCTCATTCGACAAGCCATCGGCGCTGGCTTCGCCTTGCAGGAAGCTGGCCGGGTCGCGTTGCAGCAGGCCCAGCACGCCACCCAGGGTTTTCAGCAGACCGGCCAGCTGTACCGACTGGGTGCGATTGGTTTCTGCCGCCAGCTCAAACAGCACGGCCATGGCTTCCACTGTATTAAAATCGTCGTCCATGGCCGCCTGGAAACGCGCAGCATAAGGATCGGTCCAGTCCAGCGCCACGCTGGCCGGGGCGACGTTCTTCAGCGCGGTATACAGTCGGGTCAGCGCATTGCGGGCGTCGCCCAGATGCACGTCGGAGTAATTGAGCGGGCTGCGGTAGTGGGCGCGCAGGATGAAAAAGCGCACCACTTCGGCGTCAAACTTCTCCAGCACTTCGCGAATGGTGAAAAAATTGCCCAGCGATTTGGACATTTTTTCATCATCCACGCGGATAAAACCGTTGTGCATCCAGTAGTTGACGTAGGCGTGGCCATGCGCGCCTTCACTCTGGGCAATTTCGTTTTCGTGGTGGGGAAACTGCAAGTCAGCGCCGCCGCCATGGATGTCAAAATGGGCACCCAGATGCTGGCAGCTCATCGCCGAGCACTCGATATGCCAGCCAGGACGGCCTTCGCCCCACGGCGAGGCCCACGCCGGCTCACCCGCCTTGGAGGCTTTCCACAGCACAAAGTCCAGCGGGTCGCGTTTGTACGGGTCCACGTCCACCCGCTCGCCGGCGCGCAGGTCTTCCAATGATTTGCCGGACAACTTGCCATAGCCGTCAAACTCACGCACGGCGTAGTACACATCGCCATTGGCTGCCGGGTAAGCCTTACCATTGGCAATCAGCTGGGCAATCAGTGCCAGCATGCCAGGAATATGCTCGGTGGCGCGCGGTTCGATGTCGGGACGGATAATCCCCAACGCGTCGGCATCCTGGTTCATGGCGTCGATAAAGCGCTGGGTCAGCTGGCCGATGGATTCGCCGTTTTCTGCTGCCCGCTTGATGATCTTGTCGTCAATATCGGTGATGTTGCGCACATACGTCACCTCCAGCCCGGCAGCGCGCAGCCAGCGGCTGACCATGTCAAACACCACCATCACCCTGGCGTGGCCCAGGTGGCAGTAGTCATACACGGTCATCCCGCACACATACATGCGGACCTTGCCGGGTTCGATGGGGGTAAACACCTCTTTCTGGCGCGTGAGCGTGTTGTAAAGCGAGAGCATGGACAGTCCTGCGGGCGAGTGCGTAAAAGCGGGCATTGTACCATCAGGCTTGGCGATGATCAGGCGCTGGAGACACGCCCGTGCCGGAACCCACGGACGGGTAGGCTAGTGCCGGGTGTTATCATGGCGGCTTTTCCGATCCGGCTGCCAACCATGACTTCTTTGCCCACCCCACCCCTGCTGAACCTGATTGGCCCCGGCAAGGTGGGCCTGAGCCTGACCCAGGCCTGGCTGGGCTGTGGTGCGATCCGGCTGGGGTCGGTGCTGGCCAGCCAGCCGGCGCATGCCCAGGCAGCGGTGGCCCGGCTGGGTGCCGGTCAGGCGGTCAGTACGCTAGCCGGGGTGGGTGCTGCCGAGCTGACGCTGATTGCCAGCCCGGATGGCCGGATTGCCGACCTGGCCGGGCAGTTGGCCGCCGCTCAAGTGCTGCGCCCCGGCAGCGGCGTCTGGCACGCCAGCGGTGCCCTGGCAGCGGAGCAGCTGGCACCGCTGGCCGAGCAAGGCATCCGGCTGGCCAGCGCCCACCCGGTGATGAGCTTTGCTGACCCAGAACGAGCCCAGGCCAGTTTGCCGGGCATGCCGGTGGCGCTGGAAGGCGACGCCACGCTGTGCCAGCAGTTGGCGCAGCTGTTTGCCCAGCTGGGTGCCCGGCCTTTTACCCTGGCTCCCGGTGCCAAGGCCGGCTACCACGCCGCTTTGTCGATGGCATCCAACTATCTGGTCACCCTGGTGGCGTTGGCCAGCCAGACCCTGCAACAAGCTGGGGTGGCAGCAGAGGCCTGCCCGGACTTGCTGGCGCCGTTGATGCGTCATTCGCTGGATAATGCACTGGCGCTGGGCCCGGCGATGGCGCTGACCGGGCCTATTGTGCGCGGTGATGCGGCAACCGTGGCTGCGCATCTGGCCGTGCTCAATCAGCCGGCATGCCGTCAGGCGTATCTGGCGCTGGGCCAGGCCACGCTTGATCTGGCGGCAGAGCGCTTGCCTGCAGCGGCTCAGCAGGCGGTCAGTGCGGTATTGGCAGCAGCCCAGCGGTGATTCGATAAAAAAACCGGCGGAAAGCAACGCTTCCCACCGGTTGAGTTTTTGTGGGCCAGCGGTTTATGACGCGGCCCGGGCTGACACCGATCAAATATAGTTGAACAGCGTCATGCCCTGGATTTTGGCAAAGCTGCTTTGCGAAGCTTCCAGCGCCACCTTGGCCAGCGACAGCTCGGTGGCTGCGCTAGCCACATCGACATCCTGCAGACGGCTGAGAATCGCTTTATATTGCAGCGAGAAGTTATCACCCACCTCGACCAGCGTATCGGCTTCACGACGGTTGGCACCGATGCGGGCTTCAACGGTCAGCAAGCGGGTTTGCGCGTTGTCGATATTGGCGATCACGTTACCCAGACGATTGGCAAAATCGGTGGAAGTTGCAGGGGTAGCCACATCGCTTTGCAAGACGCGGGACAGATCGTTCAAGGTATCGAAAATGCTGCGGCTTTTACTTGGCTCTAGCGTCAGCACCCCGCCTGCGGTAGGTTTTTCACTGGCGACAGAAAATTTTGCCCCATAGTTGATGTCATAGGGTGCTGGATTGGTGGGGAAATTCAGAGTGATATCTGTGCCGGTCTGAAATTTTGGATAAGACTTGGCAAATGGGCCAAGCGCAGGGTTTCCCGACGCAACTTGCTCAGCGGTTGCGGTATAAAGATCAGAAGCAGCTGCTTGGGTGGCCCCTGATTTTCCGGTAACAAGCGAGGTGTAGCTGACTCCATCAAACAACACCACATCATAGTATTGGTTGAACTCCAGCGCGGTGCCTGCCACACCATCGTCTTCTGAGCCAAACACCACTTCAATTTTTGCGCCAGGCTGGGACAACGATCCCGAGGGCAACGCAAGTGGAGGTGTTGTTTGAGCTTCAAAGGCGGACAAGTTGGTCACGCTACCCAAATCAACCTGAACATTCGACAGGGTACTGCCTGCTCCCAGTTTGAATACGCCATTTCCTTCAGTAATCCGGCCAAAAGCATAATCACCATTTTCGGTCACTGGAACCTGACGGGAACTGGAAATCAGCATTTCCTGCCGGTTGGCATCGCCATTATATTGAACAACGCTGGAGCCTGCTGCCACCGCTGTGCCAAACTGAACCAGCTCACTAAACGGTTTGGTTTGGCTGATGCTGCCGCCAAACAAGGCCTTGCCATTGCCATCCAGAGTGTTGGCGGTACCCAGCAGCTGTTTGTACAAGCCTTCCAGCTCAGAGTTCAGCATTTTGCGGTCATCGTTGGTCAGTGCAGTATTGCCTGCCTTGACCGCCATTTCGCGCACACGCTGCAATAAATCGCCGGCGGATTGCAGCGAAACCTCTGTCAGCGCCAAAGCACTTTCTGCTGATTTGGCATTCTGGTTGAACTGCTGAATACGGCTATCTGCCTGAGTTTGATCCAGAATTTGCGAGGCAGCAACCGGATCATCCGAAGGGGAATTAACCCGGCGCATGCTGGAGAGTTGCTCCTGGGTTTTATTCAGGGCATTCTGCTTGGCCATCATATTGGACAAGTTATTCAGGTACAGCGAATTCGTGCTGACGCGCATGATGGTAACTCCTGAGTATCTGATTAATTCACTGCGTTCAGAATCGAATCAAACAGCGTATTGGCAATTTCGATGCATTTGCTCGATGCCTGATAGGCTTGCTGGAAACGCAGTAAATTGGAGGCTTCTTCATCCAGGTTGACGCCAGAAACCGCTTCACGGGTAAGCGTGGCTTCCTTGAGCGAAGCTGTGGCAGCTTCACCTGCCGCCTGGGCTTCTGCCGTTTTATTGGCCACCAGGCTGACCATCCGGCTGTAAGACCCCACAAACGAGGTGGTCGGATTGCCCCCACCACTACCTTCCATGGTGTTCTGGGTTTGAATGTCGGTCATCTGCAGCATATTGAAGCTGTCAGAAATACCAAATTCTGCCGTGGTTTTCACCCGGATGGTGAAATCGTCTCCCACTTTCGGGGTGCCATCTACTTTGAACTCTACCCCGGCATTTTCTGCTGGGGTGGCATTGGTGACAATCTTGAAGCCACCTGCTGTGGCGTCATTGATCACTACCTTGAAACCTGCTGCCGGGGTGGTGACACTCCAGCCGGTGGCAGTATATTTCAGCCCGATGCTGGGTTGCATCGGAATCATATTGCTGGCGCTGACCGGGCGTTGCCATGCGCTGGAAATAGCCGCTGCCCCCGTATTGGTGGCCGCTGCCTTACCGATGATATTTGACGAAGCAGCCACTTCATTGGGCTGGGTGACATTCACCAGCATGTGCGAAATAGCACCCCGAGTGGGCTGCAGCATGAACGAATCTCCCGCCACAGTGGCTGCGGGAAGCGTCGCAGCAGCCACATTGGCTGCCCGAGTTGCCGCAATCGACCCTGGACCAGGCCCTGCGATAGCTGTGCTGGTTGCGGTCATTTGTGCGGCAGTCATCACATGCCCCAAGGCATTGGCGGCTGCGTAACCGGCTTTTTCTGCTGCGGCAATCGCAGTGGCATTAGCCGGGGATGATGCCTCGGCCAATACTGCGCTCATGGCAGCGGCAGCGGCAGCGGCAGCAGTGGCAGGCACCACACCGGCACCAGTGGCTGCTGCTGCACCTGCTGTCTTGGCCGCTGCGGTTGGGTCACTGACTTCCATCTTGACGCCATCAATCACGATGCCGTTGGCCAGCTGGGTTGCAGTAAAAGTAGTACCCAGCGCAGTACCAGCCAGATCCGTCGGTGACACCAGCACATTGTCTGGCTGGCGCTGAATGCTGAAATTGCCAGGGCTGGTGCAGATCACCTTGTAATCGTTATTGGTCATCTGGCTATAGCCAGTGAGATTGGTGCTGCCCGGCACATAGCTGATTACACTGGCTTGCAGTGTCAGCGTACCAGTATTTTTGGAGTTGGCCGGAATACGCAGGTCTGCGGCAAAGCTTTTGATCGAAAAGAATTCCTGCTGGCTGTCCACTTTGCCAGCGACGGCCTTGCCATTGACGTCCACTCCGAGCAAGTGCTGGGCGTTCATCGACTGGGCAAAACCGATGGCAATCCGGTTCAGGGCATTTTGCGCCACATCCAGCGCATCACGGCGGAAATTCAGCAGCCCACCCAATGCACCACCACTGATTGAGGCGCTGGGAATTTCGAAATAGCCGTTATTTTCCTTGTAGGAAACAGCGGTGCGTTGCGGATCATCACGCGACGGCGTGGCAGCCAACTGCATCGCCAGTTCACCCAGCACCAGACTTTGACCACTGCCAATGAATACGTTGTAGACATTGCCATCCTGCTTGACCACATCAGCCTTGACGTGTTTGTTCAGCTCCAGCACGGCCTGTTCCCGCTGGTCGAGCAAATCATTGGGTACTAGCTGATCACCCAGCGTCAATAGCTGGATTTGCTTGTTCAGCTCGGCAATCTTGTTTGCCTGTGCATTGATGCTGTCTACGGTCAGACGAATACCGGTATTGACCCCTTCACGGATTTCTTCAATCCGGCCATCCATGGTCTGCATCCGGGTGAGCAGCGCTTCTGACTGGTTGACCACAGCCTGGCGAGCCGGAATGCTGGCAGGCATGTTTGGCTGGGTCAGAACCTGCAGTGACTCAAAAAAACTTTGCAAGGCGGGAGTAATGCCCACGGCAGGATCGGCAATAATCTGGTCAAGTTGATCAAGCTGGGCTTCCTGAGTGGAATAGTAGCTTTCCATCGCCGTATTGGCCTGAACCACTTTTTCCAGATGGGCATCGTATACCCGGCTGATGGAAGTAGTTTGCACCCCATTACCGATATAGCCAGCACCACTATAGTTGGCCAAGTTGGAAGCTTGAGTATTCGTTTGACGGTGATACCCAGCTGTGTTGACGCCACTGATGTTATGACTGGTCGTGGTCAGTGAGGTACGTGCGGCATTCAGGCCACTGAGAGCAATTCCGAAAATACCTGACATAATAAATCCCCTTGTATCTTGCTGGTATCGACCGTCAGACGATCAACTTGATGTTCATTCCCGACTCGCGCTAGCTGGCAGATTTACCGGCCAGCTGCGACAGCTTGGCTGCGTAGTTGGGGTCGGTCGCGTAACCCCCACGCGCCAGGCCCTTGGCAAAACCCACCGCATCCGAGCCCTGATTGAGGGCTCCCTGATAACGCGGGTTGTTCTTGATCAGTTTGGCGTAATCAGCCAGCGCTTCCTGATAGTTGTCGTAGGCGCGGAAGCGTTCTACCCGCTTTTGCGGCGCGCCATCAACGTATTCGGTGGTCAGGATGTCAACTGTCTTGCCCTTCCAGCTGGAGCCGGCCTTGATGCTGAACAGGTTATGGCTGTCCGAGCCATCCGCGTGACGGATGGGCTTTTTGCCCCAGCCACTTTCCAGTGCGGCATGCGCCACCACCAGTTGTGGCGCAACCCCAAGCTCCTGCGCCGCCTGCTGGGCATGTGGCAACAAGGAGCGGCTGAATTCTGCCGGTGAAGTTGCCGATACCGGGCTGTTGCTGCCGGCAACGGCGGTGTTGTCCATCCTGACTTTGGGTTCGGCCAGTTTGGCCAGCGCGCCTTCCAGAGCAGAACGCACTCTGGGGTTGGCGCTGCTCCATGCCTGTTGCGGCATGGGCAGCGGCTGGTTTTCCATATCGCGCACCTGCCCGCCGATGGCGCGGCCAGCATCTGCACCCATGTCCACCCCTGCAGCCTTACCTAACTGCTGTTCCAGTGCAGCCGCCAAACCGGTGCCCCGGCCACTGCCAGACAGTTGCTGGACCAGTTGCTGGTCAAACATGCCCTGGTAGGTATCCAGCGCATTGCTGTCTTCCTCACCATCAAACGACGTTTGCCGCATGCTCTTCATCAGGATATTGAGGAACATTGCCTCAAATTGCCCGGCCACCTGCTTGATGGCATTTTTGGGATCCTGCTTGGCCGAAGTTTTCAGGCTTTCAACCGCGTTGAGATCCAGCACATAACTTTGCGAGAGATCATTCGGCGTGGTTGCCGCACGTGAGTTTACTTGCATGAAGCCATTTCCTGAGCAGAGTTCCGGTACGTTACAGCAAGTAACATGCCAGACGTTTGGGTTAATGTCATCAGATCACTTGCAGGTCTGCCTTGAGCGAACCCGCTGCTTTCATTGCCTGCAAAATCGCCAGCAAATCCTGCGGCGTGGCACCGACTGCATTCAAGGCCTTGACGATTTGCGACAGATTACTGCCTTTAGGCACGCTGACCAGCTTGCCGCCATCCTGGTTGATCTGAATATCAGCCTGGTTGGTCACCGTGGTCTGGCCGTTGGACAGCGCGTTGGGCTGGCTGACGCTTGGCGTATTGGTTACGGTAACGGACAGGTTGCCATGGGCAATTGCGCACGGCTCAACCGTCACGGCCTGGTTCATCACGATGGAACCGGTGCGGGCATTCAGGATGACGGTAGGGGACATATCTGCCGTGGTGACGGCAATATTTTCCATCTTGGCCAGAAACTGCACACGCTGGTTGGGGTCTTGCGGGGCAGCCACTTCAATCACCCGACCATCCACCGCCCGGGCGGTATTCGGGCCAAATGCGGTGTTGATTGCCTGCACCACGCGATTGGCGGTGGTGAAGCTGGCTTCGTTCAGCTCCAGGCTGACCGATGAGCCATTGCCCACCACGGTGGGTACTTCGCGTTCCACCGTGGCCCCGCCCGGCACCCGCCCGGCGTTGAGCTGATTGATCTGCGCCTTGCTGCCGCCAGCCTGGGCACCCGCGCCGGCAATCACCACATTACCCTGCGCCATGGCATAGATCTGCCCGTCCGCGCCCTTGAGTGGCGTCATCAGCAGAGTGCCGCCACGCAGGTTTTTGGCATCGCCAATCGACGAGACGGTGACGTCCACATTTTGCCCTGGCTTGGAAAACGGCGGCAGCGAGGCGGTCACCATCACTGCGGCAACGTTTTTCGGGTCGATCTTGGTTCCGGCAGGCACTTGCACGCCCAGTTGGGTGAGCATATTGGACATGCTCTGGCTGGTGAACGGATTGGATGAAGCCTTGTCACCGCTGCCATCCAGGCCAACGATCAGGCCATAGCCCACCAGTTGGTTGGTCCGAACCCCGGACAGCGAGGCAATATCCTTGATCCGTTGTGCCGACCAGGCCGACAGGCTAAACAGCACAAGACCGATTGCAAACAGCCATTTTTTCATTGATATAACGCCTTGAAAACGAAGATCAGAACGGCAAGATGCTCATGAAAAAGCGTCCGAGCCAGCCAGGTTGGGCAAAGGCGTGGTTATTGCCCTGATTTTGCAGTTCGACCCGGGCATCGCCCAGTTTGGTCGACGACAGCATATTGCCCGGTTTGATATCGCGTGGATTGACCACGCCAGACAGGCGGATGAATTCATGTTCGCCGTTGACGCGCACCTGTTTTTCGCCACTGACAATCAGGTTGCCATTACTGAGCACTTCGACCACGGTTACCGTGATCGAGCCAGTGAAGACATTGGACGACTTGGCTTCGCCCTTACCTTCGTTACTGGCTGAAGATCCGGCTGAGGCTTTGATGCCACCCAGCTTTTTTTCCACCAGGCCAGAAAACATCGGCAGCGCCACCGTCGGTGTTTCCACGTTATAGCTGGATTCACGCGACAGCGCGGTTTCCTCCTTGGTTTGCGTCGAGGTTTTTTCCTCAATGATCACCGTCATGGTGTCACCGACGTAACGCGGCACCCGATCTTCAAACAAAGGCCGGGTGGTGGCTACCTGAAAAATTGATCCATTGCTCGGACGCACATCGGTGGGTGGCGTCGGACGGGCAGTCAGCGGTTGCTGGACAATTGACGTTGGCGGGGTGTTGCACGCAGCCAACAGCACGCTGGCCAGCAAAATCCAGGTTTTCTTGGGCGCCAGCATGGGCACTCTCCACAGTTAAGCTTGGGAATTCAATAACCGGCAGGGTGTACGTGGCATTGCATCCCCTGCATTACGCTATTGTCTATTATGCCACGTTGGCTGCCAGGCGGATGGACAAGAAAATGCCCGTCACCGGACGGGCATCATCAATCTGCACCTGGCAAGCAGTCAGGCCAGATTACAGCTGCGACAGACGTTGCAGCATTTCATCGCTGGTCTTGACTGCGCGCGAGTTGATTTCGTAAGCGCGCTGAGCGGTAATCAGGTTGACCAGTTCTTCGGTCACGTTCACGTTGGAGGCTTCAATAAAGCCCTGACTCACCTGGCCCAGGCCATCGTTGCCCGGGTCGCCATCGGTCGGCGCACCCGACGCGGTGGTTTCCAGGAACAGATTGCCGCCAATGCTTTCCAGACCTTGCGGGTTGATGAAGCTGGAAATCTGAATATTACCCAGATTGGTGGTTTGCGCCTGACCAGGCAGGTTGACTTCCACCGCGCCTGACTTGGAAATGCTGATCCCGGTAGCGTTGGCCGGCACGGTGATCTGCGGATCCATCAGGTAGCCGGCGCTGTTGACAATCTGACCTTGGTCGTTGAGTTTGAAGGCACCGTCACGGGTGTAGCCAATGGTGCCGTCCGGCATCTGGATGCGGAAAAAGCCTTTGCCATTGATGGCCATGTCCAGATTGTTTTCGGTGCGGGTCATGTTGCCCTGGGCAAACAGGCGGTCCACGCCCACCGGTGCCGCACCCGTGCCCACTTGCAGGCCGGTTGGGTGGTTGGTGGTGCTGGAGGTTTGCGAACCCGGCTGACGCAGGACCTGATACATCAGATCTTCAAACACGGCACGCTGGCGCTTGAAGCCGTTGGTGCTGACGTTGGCCAGGTTATTGGAAATGGTGTCCAGCTTGAACTGGCTGGAGTCCATCCCGGTTTTGGCGATGAAAAGCGAACGAATCATGGTCAATATCCTTCAGTCAGGCCACCCGATAACAAGCAGCCGATCGTACAATCGAGTAGGTGGCTTAGTTGCTCAGGCTCATGATCGAGGTGGCTGATTTGGCATTCTGATCAGCGGTTTGCATCATTTTGATGCTCAAGTCGTAATGGCGGGCATGGTCAATCATCTGTACCAGCGATTCCACCACATTGACATTGCTGCCTTCCAGCGCGCCAGCGGTGACTTTGGCATTTTCATCACGCTGGGCAATCTGCTGGTCATTGCGGCGGAACAGCCCGTCAATGCCTTTATAAAAGTCGGTTCGGTTGGCATCGCCCACCAGCTTGATCTGCCCCAGAATCTGCACCGCCCGGTCGCCCGCTTCGGTAGAGACGGTGGAAATGGTACCGTCTTCGCCAATGGCAACGCGGGTGTTGTTCGGAACGGTGATCGGGCCGCCATCGGACAGGATCACATGGCCCGCGCGGGTGCGCATGATACCGGCTTCATCAATGATATAGCCACCATCACGGGTATAGGCTTCCTGACCATCCGGGCCTTGCACGGCAAAGAACCCTGGTCCCTTCACGGCAAAATCCTGATCGTTGCCAGTGTGGATCAATGGCCCTTGCGAGCGGTCATGGCCAATGGTGGAATCCACCACAAACGCCCGGGTCGGGGTTGCCGGTGCATCGGCCACCACGGGCAGCGCACGAAACGCCACCAGTTCAGCCTTGAAACCATTGGTGTTGGCATTCGCCAGATTATTCGATGTCGTGGCTTGTTGCAGTTGCACATGCTTGGCGCCGGTCATGGCAATGTAGAGCATTTTATCCATGGATGATGTCTGTCCTTTGCGAGGTCATGGCAGCTGCGAGAATGCAGTTTTCAGTGGAGTATACCGTCATTCGGCATGGGTTGGGCACCCATGCCGATCTCAGCTGAACAACGATGAATTAACGCAGGTTGATCAGCGTCTGCATCACCGCATCCTGCACCTTGATGGTCTGGGCGTTGGCCTGATAATAGCGCTGGGCAGTAATCATGTTGACCAGTTCGGAGGTCAGGTCAACGTTGGAGTCTTCCACGGCACCAGACTGTACGTAGCCGACGTTACTTGAACCAGGATTATTCAGGGTTGGCGAACCAGACGCCAGGGTTTCGGTCCAGCGGTTGGCCCCAACCGATTGCAGGCCCTGGGTATTTTTGAAGTTGGCCAATACCACCTGGCCAACATCTTTGGTCTGGCCGTTGGTGTAGCGCGCTTTGATCACCCCGGTTTTGTCAATCTGAACCCCGGTCAACTCGGCAGCGGCATAGCCAACCTGGTTGAGGTCGCGCACGCTGAAGGTTTTGCCATGCTGGGTGGTTCCAGTCAAACCGGAACCGATATCCAGCGTCACGGTCAGCGGTGCGGCCCCGGCCACAGACTGGTAAGTGCCAAACGACACTGCGCCATCACTAGGCGTTGCCAAAGTACCGTCAGTATTGAACGACAGGCTCATTGCGGTACCGCCACCCAGCATATACGGGTTGTCGCCTACCGCAGAGCCAGAACCAGAAGTGGGCACGTTCGGGTTATTGATCCGCGAGTACACATTCCACTGATTATTAGCGGTCTTACGGTAGTACATGGTCATGGTCAGCGGATTACCAAGACTGTCGTACAGCGTTGCAGAGGTGGAGTGATTGTACGTGGTGGCATCAGCAACGTTGAAAGGTGGTGTCGGCACCGACTGGCGCGAGTCCAGGGTGGTGGTCAGGGTGATCTTTTTCGAATTAGCCGGGCTGGCACTACTACCACCATCGGACGCCAGCGGTGCAATAGTGTCAGTCTGAATTTTCAGCTCTTGCAGCTCGCCTTCACGAATCTTGACCGGATTGCTACCCGCCACCGTCCCCCAGCCCATCAGTTTGTCGCCGTTATTGACGATATAGCCGTCTTTGTCTACCTGAAACTGACCATTACGGGTATAGCCAGTGCCAGTAGGCGTTTTGGTGATGAAGAAGCCATTACCAGAAATCGCCAGATCCAGCTGATTGTTGGTGATGGTAACATTACCTTGGTTCATTTGCTGGGCCACAGCCTGCACGGTAGAACCGATACCGTTCTGGGTAGCGGCCACACCGTAATAGCTGGCGGCAAACATGTCACCGAACTCGGCGCGGGATTGCTTGAAACCCACCGTGCTGGAGTTGGCAACGTTGTTGCCAATAACGTCAAGCTGTTTGGCTGCTGCGCCAACACCGCTAAGACCTTGTTGAAAACCCATAATAACTCTCCGTTTTGTTCAGATGGCGTGTGCCGAGTTCGTATTTTTTAAGGCGATTACAATCAGGCTTGATGCAGGTCAGATCAGCTGACGGATGGCATCCATGCTGGTTTCCTTGCCATTGGCCAGATGCAGAACCGGCGTGCCATTATTCCACGACATGGCCTGGATGGTGGAGTAAGCCAGCGGCGTGGCCTCCACGGCAGTATCTCCCTGCGCCGCATTGACCGAAATACTGTAGCTGCCATCAGCCAGCTGGTTACCGTTATCGTCCTTGCCGTCCCACTGGAACTGCAGAACGCCAGCCTGCTGATTGGTCAGGGTTTCAGTATAAACCGTCTTGCCAGCAGCATCATTGACATTGATGGTGACCTTGTCGGCATTTTTCGCCAGATCGACCCCGGCGACAGCCTTGCCGCTGGCCAGTTGCATTTGGCTACCACTGGCCAGTGCAATATGGCCAATCAGGGCTGCGGCAGCCACCGACTGACTGCTCTTGTACATTTCACTCAGCGAAGTCATCGACTGATTGAGCTTTTCGATGCCCTGTACGGTGCTGATTTGCGCCATCTGGCTGGTCACGGCCGCATTGTCCAACGGATTGAGCGGATCCTGAGTCTGCAACTGCGCCACCAGCAATTTCATGAAGCGGTCTTGCGCTTCTTCAATGCTGCTTTTCTTCGCCGTGGTGGCGGTGTCGCCATTCAGAAAGTTGTAGGGATTGCTGTCGGTAACGGAAGACGTGGTTGCCATGATGTTTTAACCTGTGAGTTATTGCTGGCCGATGGACAGCGTTTTCTGCAACAGCGACTTGGCCGTGTTCATCATTTCCACGTTGGTCTGGTAAGAACGTGCCGACGAGATCATGTCAGTCATTTCTTCCACCGGGTTGATGTTGGGCATGGTCACATAGCCTTTGGCGTCAGCCATCGGATGTTTCGGGTCATAGACCATCCGGGCCGGCGACTGATCTTCCACCACGGCGGTCACCCGCACAGTGGCCACTTGCGGCGTTTCCTTATTGATCGGAATCGCCGTGAACACCACCTTTTTGCCCTTGTACGGTTCCCCGTTGGAGGACACCGCGCTGTCAACGTTGGCGATATTGCTGGATACCACGTTCAGGCGCATGGACTGTGCGGTCATGCCAGCGCCGGCGATATCGAATACTTTAGAGAGTGACATGATTCAATTACCCCTTGATGGCGTCAGACAGACCGGAAATCCGGCGGTTCAGGAAGGTCAGCGTGGACTGGTACTTCAGCGCATTGTCAGCAAAGGCTGAGCGTTCCAGGTCCATGTCGACGGTGTTGCCGTCAATCGACGGCTGAACTTCATTGCGGTATTGCAGCTTGAAGTCCTTGTCTGCCTGCTCGGCAAAGCCATCCAGATGGGTTTGGTGGGTTTTGTCCATCGCCATGGACGACTGGCTCTCGCCAATGGCGCGGGTCATGGCGTCCTTGAAGTCAAAATCGACCGCCTTGTAGTAAGGCGTATCAGAGTTGGCGATGTTACTCGACAGCACTTCCGTGCGGTATGCACGCAAGCCCAGCGCTTTTTGCTGAAAGTCGAAATGTTTGGCAATTTTATCGAGCATGGTTCTAAACTCCGTCGGCAACATCACGATTAGCAATTAATGGGCCAGCCTGACTGTTGCGATCAATAGTTCTTCAGTGCATTGTTTTGCAAGAGGTTTTTTAAAACCCTTGCCATCTCTGCTGGCGGCACACGCCACGCCAGCCATTCACCCGGCAAGTTTTGCCGGTCTCGGCAAAACTTGCAACTAAAAAAAATCGGTTCTGCTGCCGATAACAAACAGACAACCCCTACTGTGTCTGCTTAAATCCGAGCTTGCCACATCTGTAGCAGGCCCTGGGCAAAATGGCGGGCAAACCGTGGCCCATCCATCAAGGGGCTCGCCTGCACCCGCTCACGCAATCCCTCACGCAGAGCCCGCAAACGCGGCAGATCCTTGGCCAGTGCCAGCACCAGCGCCTGATACCCAGCAACATCCTGTGCAATCAACTCCGCCAGCCCAACATTATGCAGCAGCGTCACCCCCATGCGTGACACAAAGCTATCGCCTGCCAGAGTGACAAACGGCACCCCCATCCACAGGCTGTCGCAACTGGTGGTCCCCCCGCAACACGGGAAGGGATCCAGCGCCAGATCAACTTGGCGATACAACACATACTGCTGCCCCGCCCGGCGCGGCAGAATATCCACTTGCTCAGGCCGGGCACCAGCAGCCACAAAGCGCAGGCGGATGTCGTCGGCAAATGCGTCTTCTTCGGCACCGTGAATTTCCAGCAGCAAGCGCGCCCGGGGCAACTGTCGCAGCAGTTCGCCCCAGCATTCAATGACCGGTGGGGTCACCTTGGCAAAATTATTGAAGCAACCTAAGGTAAATACCCCTGATTCATCATGGGGCAGTTGTCTGGCGGGTTCGGGAGAAGCAATCGGCTGATAGCAGCAGAATACTTCGGGCATACGGTAAAGCTGTTCACTGTTCAGATGCTCGGTCAGGCCTTCCGGCTCCGCATGGTGATCGGTAATGCGCCATTGAATGGCTGGAATACCAGTAGTCGCCGGATGGCCTAGCCAGGTGATCTGCAAGGGGGCCGGTTGACGGGCAAACACAGGCAGGCGGTTACCTCCGGTGTGACCAGATAGGTCAATCAGCACATCCACTTCATCGGCTTGAATTTGTGCCACCAACTGGTCGTTAGACAACTCAGCCACTTCGCGCCAGACATCACATTTGCGGTGCAGGCGGGCACTGACATCGTCGTATTGCTTGCCATTGTAATAGGCCAGCACCACAAACCCCTGCTCACGCAAACCATCCCATACTGGCTCGACAAAATAGCTGACGGAATGACGAAACAAATCCGCCGAGACAAATCCAATCCGTTTCGGGCTGGCCGGCAGATTGCGCAACAACGGTGCATGCGGGCCGGCCTGCGCAGCAATCATCTGCCCGTAGGCTTTGTGCTCTTCGGCCAGTTGGCTGGCTGACATGGCGTGACTATAAATACCGGTAAACAGCAGGCTGCTGCGAATATGCCGGTTGTGTGGCTGCATCTCCAACGCAATGCGCAGATGCTTGTCAGCCTCGACCAGATAGGACTGATCCTTGAGCGCATTGGCCAGGTTGGCGTGCGCTGCTGGGTAATTCCAGCTCAGCGACAGCGCCTTGCGCAGTGTGCGTTCAGCTTCCATTACCCGACTGGAAGCACGCAATACCGAACCCAGATTATGGTAGGCCACGGCAAATTCGGGATCCAGCTCAATTGCCTTGCGGCAGTGATTTTCTGCTTGCGGATAGCGCTGCTGCAAAAACAGCACATCACCCAGATAGGCGTGGGTGCTGGCCAGCTTGGGCTTGATCTTCAGCGCCCGGCGATAGCAGTGCTCGGCTTCTTCATATTGCGCCAGCTGGGTCAGCACCACGCCCATATTGCTAAGCAACTCGCAGTCGCCAGGTTCCAGCATGCTGGCCTGACGCATGGCCTGCAGGCCTTCCTGGTTACATCCCTGCTGGGTGAGCACGGCCCCCAGGGTTTTCCAGCCCAGTGCATGCTTGGGGTAATGGGCGATCATGTGCCGAGCCGATTGCTCGCACTGTGCCAGTTGGCCGCTATTGAACAAAGCAACCAGCTGTTGTTGCTCGGCAATTTCCGGAATGCTGCCGTTTTTGCCCATTTTGGTTGGTTTTCTGACCCGGCCTTTTTTGCTGGCCAGTCGCAGCAACATGGCTTCATCCAGACGCTGGGCCAGTTGTTCCACCTCTGGGCCTGCCAGGCCGGCCTGACGCCCCTGAGCCAGCCATTGCCCAGCCTCGTCCAGGCGCTGGGTGCGCAGCAACGCATCAATATAGCTGATCCAGAAACGGCCATTGCCCAGTTGCTCGGTCAATGCGGCATGAAACAGGGGCAGCGCCTGCTCGGGGTTGCCCAGCTGGACAGCAATCACCCCCAGATTATGGTTGGCATCCGGATGCGCGGGCAACCACTGCAAGACCACTCGGTACAACATCTCGGCCTGGCTAAGCCGCCCGGCCTGATGATGATTGATGGCGGATTGAAACGCCGCGTCCAGGTCAATTTCTTGATTGGCCAGCGGCAATGCATCGGGCTCGGACATGACAACCTTGCAAGAGGGTTAGCGCAGAAAGTCCCGGCAGTGTAGCGCAAGGCCCGCTGCCGGTACATGCCCATCCTGGCTCAGGCGCGGCCCAGCCAGTGATGCGCCAACTGATAAAACCCACCTGCCACGCACCAGGCCAGCAGCAGGGAATACCCCACCGACAATGCCGCAAAGCCATTGCTGCGTGACTCCTTGCGAATGGCGGCAATGGTAGACAAGCACGGTACATAAATCAGGGTAAACAGCATAAAGCTGTACGCTGCCACCCAATCCAGCTGCTGGCTGATGACCTGGGCCAGGCCGGATTCCGGCACACCATAAATCACCGCCATGCCACCCAGCAGAATTTCCTTGGCCACCACCCCGACCATCAGCGCCACCGCCAGCTCGTGGCGAATGCCCAATGGATCCAGCACTGGGGCTAGCGCATCGCCCAAGCGGGTGGCCAGGGTGGCGTCGCCATTCATCGGCAGATGGGTCAGCGCCCAGATCAGCACCACACCGACCAGGATAAAGGTAGAGGCCAGCTGCAAAAAGGCTTTGACTTCACCGCTGGCGCGGGTAAACAGATAGGCCATGGCTGGCAGCCGGTACGGCGGCATTTCCATCACCAGCGATTCCCGATGTGGCAACGCGCGCTTGAACAGCCAGGCGGTGAACATGGCCACCAGAAAACTGACCAGATACAGACTCAGCAACACCCACGGTGCAGCCTGAGCGGAAAACAGAGTGGAGACAAAAAACAGAAACACCTGCAGGCGTGCCGAGCATACCGAAAACGGAATCACCAGCATGGTCAGCAGACGCAGCTTGCGCTCGCGCATGATCCGGGTGCCCAGAATAGCCGGCACATTGCAGCCAAAGCCCATCAGGTGCATGACAAAGCTGCGCCCATCCAGCCCAAGCCGGGTCATGCTGGCATCCATCAAGAATGCCGCCCGCGCCAGATAACCGCTGTCTTCGACCACGGCCATCAGCACAAAAAACACAAATAAAATGGGGATAAAGGTCAGCACCGTGGATACCCCCTGCCAGATACCTTCCAGCAGCAGGCTTTGCAACCAGGCGGGTGCGCTGGCCAGAGCAGGCTGCCACAGCGTGGCCTGCAGCCACTCCAAGCCGCTGCCCAATGCTTCTTGAAGTGGAGAACCCAGCAGATAGGTGGCCTGAAAAATCAGCGCCATCAGCACGGCAAACATGGGCAACCCCAGCCATGGGTGCAGCAACAGCTGATCCAGCCGATGGGTCAGGGTAATCGGCAAGGTGGCCGGCACATGGTAGGCCCCCTGCAGCATCTGCTCAACTGCGCCGGGAGCCAGCGCCGGCACATTGACCTGGTCGGCGCGGCAGGCATGCTCGCGCAGCGGCGCCTGTTCAGCCAGCAAGGTCAGCGCGCTTCGCACTGCCGGCCAGTTGTCGCCCTTGCGCGCACTCATTGCCACTACCGGTGCGCCCAGACGCTGGCTCAATTGTGCCAGGTCAGCGCGAATGCCCAGCTGACGCATTTCATCATGCATATTGACCAGCACCAGCAGAGGCAGACCCAAAGTGCTGAGCTGCAGCACCAGGCGCCAGTGACGCTCCAGCTGCGCGCCGTTCACCACCAGCACCAAGCCATCAAAAACGCTCTGGCAGAGCACATCGCGCACCACCGCTTCGTCTTCGCTATAGCCGCTCAGATCATGAATGCCGGGCAAGTCCACTACTTCTACCAGCCGGCTGCCCAGCACCACTTTGGCGCTGGCCAGTTCAACCGTCAGCCCTGGCCAGTTGCCCACTCGCTGCGACAGGCCGGTCAGCCGATTGAAAAAAGTGGATTTGCCCGCATTGGGCAAGCCGATAATGGCCAGCCGCCGGGCCTGGCGGGCAGCGGCAACCGGTGGCATGCCAGCTGCTGGCGGGCATTTTGGGCAACTGGTGGACATACCGGCTTACCCCTGCAGCTGGACGTGGATCGATTCGGCCAGCAAACGGCGCATCAGCAGCTGGGTGGTGCCGACGGCAATATGCAAGGGGCCGCCCAGGCCAGCACGACGAAATACCTGAACCTGCGCGCCAGGCTGCATGCCAAAGGCGGACAAACGCTGACATTCTTCGGTGGGCAGGTGGATGGCCACCACTTCGGCCCGATGGTTGGCTTTGAGCTTGGCTAATGATGTCATAAAACCCCCGTAAGAATGTTGCATCACATTCTCAATTGTACGCCAAAGCATGGCCCTTGCGGCCATGCCCGTCGCCAATCGAGCGCAGAGAAACAGAACATTTGATCTGTATCAGCAGTGCAATGCAACATTTGCGCCAGATCGGCGCGCCCTCCCCAAGTGCCATGACCGGGTGACTGGCACAACCCCCCGCACCAGGCTGCCAAGGCGGCCATTCTGTGTCTGAGGCGCTGTCGAATTGGCAGTATGCTGGAATATCAGCACCCTGGAAAAGTCCATTAGTTTGTTTTGGAATTAACTGCAATTCAAAACATCTAAAAAGTTATACGGCGGTCAGCTACGATGCAGGCTTGATTGATCTGCATGAAGCGAGAACGCCGTGGAATGGGGTTTTGTGGTGGCCGGCCTAGTGGTCGGGTTTGTGGTGGGGCTGACCGGGGTAGGCGGCGGGTCGCTGATGACGCCCATTCTGCTGTGGTTTGGCATCAATCCGGCCACGGCAGTGGGAACCGATCTGCTGTATGCCTGTATCACCAAGATGGGCGGGGTGTGGGTGCACCACCAGCACAAGCAGATCGACTGGAAAATTACCGGCTATCTGGCGCTGGGCAGCATGCCAGCGGCGCTGCTGACGGTGACCGTGCTGCATGGCCTGCACCTGGAAACCCAGTATGTGGAGCGCTTGATCAAGCTGATGCTGGGTGTGGCGCTGATGCTGACCGCCGTGGCCATCCTGTTCAAGCCGTATATTTTGCGCCAGCTGAGCAAGATCATGCCGCCGCGCCCGGAGGGCGTGCTGCCAGTGAAAGCCACCATTGCCACTGGCGTGGTGCTTGGCGTGATTGTCACCCTCAGTTCGATTGGTGCCGGCGCGCTGGGCACCCTGGCCATTTTCGCCCTGTATCCGCTGCTGCCGATTGCCCGTCTGGTTGGCACCGAGATTGCCCACGCGGTACCGCTGACACTGGTGGCTGGCCTGGGCCACGCCAGCATGGGACATATGGACTACGGCCTGCTGGTGCAGCTGCTGATGGGTTCCCTGCCAGGCATCTGGCTGGGCAGCCACATGACCCGCCGGGTGGCGGAACAATGGCTGCGTCCGGCGCTGGCGCTAATGATGGCGCTGATTGGGGCCAAGCTGGTACTTTGACATCCTCTCTTTTCAGCGCGCAGAGCAAGTGGTTCTCAAGAGCACATGAGTCGGTTCGCTTTATTGGCCTCAATCATCGGCCTGGAGCTATTACGAATCCTGTCGTTGCGCGATGACCGCCTAGTAGCTGTCAAGTCCCGCCTGATTGTAAATGCGCTTCTTGAACAATTCAGGTTTTTTCTTCTGCCATTCTTTCAGCGCCTGCACGGGCGAAAGATGATTGAGCGCACGCAGCGGAATCTGCTGGTTGTAAGTGTTCACATAGCGCTCAAGCATCGTCTCCAACTCAGCCGCTGAAGCAAATCGGGTCTGGTTCACCACCTCACTGATTCGGCCATTGAAGCGCTCAACCATGCCGTTTGTCTGTGGGTGGCGCGGCGGGCACAGGCGGTGCTCAATATTCAGCGCCGTGCAACGAGCATCAAAGACGTGGCACCCGGTTGGCTCACGCTTTTTGCTGGTGAAGCGGTCGGTGAACTGGCTGCCGTTGTCAGTGAGCAACCTGACGATCTTCATCGGTGCAGCACGTTCCAGCCGGTTTAAAAAGTCCACGCTGCTGCGCTCACTTTGGTCTGCATAGATATGCATGAACACCCAGCGGGTGGCGCGGTCGATGGCCACAAACAGGTAGCGCCGCGCTTTCTCGTCGGGCATCTGCGGTAAATACTTGATATCCATGTGCAGGAAACCTGGCTCATCATCCTTGAAGGTTTTGACTGGCGGCTGGATCTGGCCGGCATCAGCCAGCGCCTGGGCTTGCAGTTGACGCAGGTTGGCCACGCCATGAGGACGCAAGCAGCGATCCAGTCCAGAGCGCGAGACATCCGGGTTGATGAATTCGCGCACCACAGCGACCAGGTCATCCAGTGCCAGGAGCGTCAGACTTCGCAAGGCCACGACAATCGCCTCCACTTGCGTGCGGTTGCCACGCTGATGTGTAGCGTTTTGCCAACTCAAGCAACGATGCGGCTGAGTTCTTGATCTCCGCTCGCGTACGAGGGGTGGTTCGAGCCTGGGCGTGGCCTTCACTCATGTTGATTGCTCCGCTTTCAAGGAGCGGTCTCAATCAGACCACGCATCACGTCTCTTGCCCAGAAGAGTGGCCAGCTACGAAGGGAATATGATCACACGGGATGCAACAGCTAATGACCTGCATAACTGCGCGCTGCGTCAGGCATACAGGTCATTAGGGACGCGCTGATTTATTCAGAAAAATCGTGTTTGCCAAAAGCAAAACCCAGCAAAATCAACATCCTGGATTCCCGCCTTCGCGGGAATGACGATTTTTTCAGCGTATCCTTAGAGGTATTTATGCCTTTTTCTTCAACCAAGCGCCCGGCCAGTAAGTGACCATCTCGGTAATATTACCTTCGTTAAACGGAAAGCTCGGCTGCGTATTATTAAATTCGGGGTGCTGGGCAACAAACTCATCTGCTGCATTTTTTGGGTTATTCCAGCTCCAGTCGGCTTCAGTACGGGGAGCATTACCCAGCCAGTGCATGATACCATCGGTTGCCACAATGTAAGAACCCTGGGTCACCAGCGGAGCGTAGGCTTCCAGTTCACCCAGCACATGTTCCTTGCTGTGGCAGGAATCCAGCACCACCATGACCGTATCCCCCGGCTTGATCTGCTGTTTTACTTGCTCCACAATCTCTGGGGCCGTCGAACTACCTTCGATCAGAGTCAGGTATTCGTACAATTCATGCGCTTCAATGGCCGCACGATTGTGCGGACGGATCTCAATATCCACGCCAACCACACGCCCCTTGCCCATTGCTTTGAAAAGGCTGGCGTAAAAAATCAGTGACCCACCATGAGCAATCCCGGTTTCGATCAGCACATCGGGTTTGACCTGATAAATCACTTCCTGAATACGCAGCATATCTTCCGGCAGCTGAATAACTGGGCGCCCCATCCAGGCAAACGAATACACATATTTATTGTCCCAGCCGCTGCGCAGCCAGGCTTTGGAAATCACCGAAAACGCTTCGGCGGTGCCGATCGGGTAGCGCTGTTCGCCGGCAGCGGTGGTTTCGCTGACCCAGCCATTTTCCATATCAATCTGAATCATGATTTTCTCACTTAATGATTAAACCTTGGCCAGTAGGCAATTCGAGCACACGATAGCCACGCTGTGCGAACCAAGGGTCTTCGGCCAATTTTTGTCCTCGATATCCAATCCAACCATAATCATCAAGAATCAAGACTGCTCCTGGGACCATTCTATCAAAAAGCATGTCTAGAGCTGCAACTTCTGGCTCAGCGTTATTCAAGTCGAGATGCATGAATGCAATTTTCTTGGGTGATACAACCTCCAATATCTCAGGGACTTTACCTTGTGTAACAGTTGCGTTTGGCACATCGGAAAACCGATCTTTTACCCATGCGTATAGCTGTTTACTATGCTCTGGCATGGCATGATGTGGCAAACTAGGGTCATGATCAAAAAGATCATATAAATAATAGTGGCGATCCGGATGTTGGCTAAAGTCCAAATAATCGCATACAATTCTTGCTGTCATACCTTTGTAGCAAGCACATTCAACAAAATCCCCCTCTCCAAGCCGCATTCCATTGAGCGCCCCCCACACAACGACATAGATACGCCATAAAATTGAATCTTCAATTTGAGTTTGGGAGTGCTTTGCATGGCTTTCCATGAGCTTTGTGTCTTCAAGAAAGCTAAGGTTTCTGCCATAAGTAAATAAATTATCGCCAGCATAAATCCCTTCCTTATGAGCAATATTATTAATGGCCTGCTGGATGCCACTTAAAAAGCCTTCATTGTTTTCAAGACAGAAGAATGCACCAGGTAAATGGTTCAATTTTTAATCCTTTTTGTGTTTAGGTTGTTTCGTTAAGGAATGCACGTAAAGTATATAGTGGAGATATTGGAGTAAAATTAAATTCTTTCTTTAAGCGATCTATATTAATAGAAGGAAAACGCGTCTCTTTAGCTCCGCCATTGATGGTAACATGTGCTTTAGTTGTATTGCAAATAAACTGCAGAATGTCCCGATGGCTTAGTTGCTGGCCGCTGGCCAGGTTGTAGCAGCGCGCCTGGCCATAGCTGGCGATATGTTCCAACATGCTGGTGACATCAGCCAGGGCAATATAGTCTTTGGCCGAATCCAGGCTGCTATTGAGCTGGATGGCACCGGTGGCCAGCGCCTCACGCAGCAGGGCGTAAATAAAGTTGTCTGATGTCAGATCGCCGCCCACCACATTGGACAGCCGTACCACGCGCACCGGTCTTTCTGGACGGTGAGCGGCATGGCACAGCGACTCGCCCATCAGCTTGGATAGATTGTACAGTTGATCCGGTGCTTCTGGCCGAACGGTCAATGGGGCATCTTCATGGCCAGTGTCGCCACCCAGGTATACGCGGGTGGAGGACAGATAGGTCAGGGAGGCAAACTGACCGTCGGCCAGTAACTGGCGCAGCACACCCACATGAGCATCCACGGTGTCCCATGGCCGGCTGCGAAAATCCGCTGTCAGGCCGATGCAGTACACCACGTGCCCGCGCAGGCTGGCGCTGAGTTCAGTGGGCGACAACTGGCGTGCAGGGGTATGTACCTCATGGCCGCGCGCACTCAGCCATTGGCTTAAGGCCTGGCCGACAAAACCTTGTGCACCCAGTACGGTGAAGACATCAGTACTCATTCCCGCCACCCAATCACCGCCAGAGGCTGGCCAGCATTGATCGAATAGGCAGCCACTTCGCCGCGCACGACTGCGCCAGCACCAATCACGCAACCATGGCGCAGGATGGCACCATCCAGAATCACGCAATTGGCACCAATCCAGACATCATCTTCAATGACAATGCCGCCCTTGCTGGGACGAAAGCCTTGCTGACGGATGGGAATATCGCGGCGGCGGTATTCGTGGTTGACCGGAGCAAAGGTGCAGTTGGCGGCAATCGCTACATCGTCACCAATCTGGATGCCGTTGCCGGTGTAGAGCACACAGCCGGAATTGATCACCGTGCGGGCACCAATGATCAGATCACCGCTCCCCCCTGCCGGCTTGATTTTGACAAAAGCATCCAGTACCGACTGTTCGCCGATCGCAATCCGGGTGCCACGGGTAGAATCTTCAATGTCCGCCAGGGTAGAAATGCGGGCGGTAGGGTGCAAGTCGATCATGAGCAATCAGTTCTGGTAAAGCGGGTAGCTGGCATCACGCTCAGACAGGATTGGCTCAGCCAGCGGCCAGTCGATGGCAAAGGCGGGGTCATTCCAGCGTACGCCGCAGCTGTAGCCAGGCACATAGGCCTGCGCCATCTGATAAAAAACTTCCGAGTGGTCTTCCAGGGTCTGGAAGCCATGCGCCACCCCTTTCGGGATGTACAGTGTGTGGTGGTTGTCTGCTGATAGCTCCACCGCATGCCAGCACAGATAGCTGGGTGAGTCGCAGCGCAAATCCAGGATCACATCGTAAATGCGGCCCTGGGTGACGCGCACCAGCTTGATTTCTTCATGCGGTGCGGTCTGGTAGTGCATGCCGCGCAGTGTGCCGCATTTCTGGTTAAACGACACACTTTGCTGCAACATGCGCCCTTCCAGGCCATGTGCGGCCAGAGTATCGACGCACAGGCTGCGGGCAAAGAAGCCGCGCTCATCAAGGATGGGCTCGATCTCCAGCAACCAGGCACCGGCAATTGGTGTTTCGCTCAGTTTCACCCGACAAACTCCACCTGCGGAATCGGCACGGCAAAGCGCCCGCCCCATTCGCGGATATAGCCATGGGCGGCAATGATTTCATCCTTGAGGTTCCACGGCAGGATCAGCACGATATCCGGCTTGGCTTCACGCAGTTTTTCCGGGGCGTACACCGGAATGCGTGTGCCCGGCAACCAGGTACCTTGCTTGTGCGGGCTGGCGTCTACGGTAAAGTCGATCAGATCGGTGCGCACACCACAGTAGTTGAGCAGGGTATTGCCCTTGGCTGGTGCGCCGTAACCAGCCACGCGCAGACTTTGCTCCTTGGCGTCGATCAAGAAGCGCAGCAGCGCGCGCTTGGTCTGGTCCACCTGGGCGGAAAACCGGGTGTAGGTGTCAATCTCGGCCAGGCCAGCGGCGGCTTCCTTGTCGCGCACCGATTGCAGGCCAGGCTGGCTGGCATGCGGGCCATTGTGGTGCTGGGCAAAGATGCGCAGCGAGCCACCGTGGGTAGGCAGTTCTTCCACATCAAACAGCGCCAGACCATGACGGGCAAAGATGCGCTCCACTGCCAGCAGCGACAGGTAGGAAAAGTGTTCGTGGTAAATGGTGTCGAACTGATTGTGGCGAATCAGGTTAAGCAGGTGGGGGAATTCCATGGTGATGACCCCGCCCGGCTTGAGTGCCACTTTCAGCCCACCCACAAAATCATTGATGTCCGGCACATGTGCCAGCACATTGTTGCCCAGCAGCAGGTCGGCGGCATGGCCGGCGGCAACCAGCTCGCCAGCGGTGGCCACACCAAAGAATTTCACCCAGGTGGGAATGCCCTTGCTGATCGCCACATCGGCGGTATTGCCGGTGGGCTCCACACCCAGCGCAGGGATGCCGGCAGCGACAAAGTTTTGCAGCAGGTAGCCGTCGTTGCTGGCGATTTCCACCACCTGACTGCGGGCATTCAGGCCAAAGCGGGCAGTCATCGCCTCGCTGTAGTGCTTGGCGTGGGCCAGCCAGCTGCTGGAGTAAGAGGAAAAATAGGCGTATTCATCGTTGAAGATGTTTTCTGCCTGCTCAAATTCTTCCAGCTGCACCAGCTGGCAGTTTGGGCATACCCAGGCATGCAGCGGGTAGAACACCTCGCCCTGATTCAGCCGCTCGGCTTTCACATAGGAGTTGGACAGCGGCGACAGACCCAGATCGGCAAAGGTGTGGGTCAGCGGCGTATGGCAAAAGCGGCAATGACGGGACATGATGATTTACGCTTGGGTTGGAGTGGAATCGGCAGCGTGGTACTGGGCAATCTGCGCCAGACACACCTGACGGGCAGCTTCGCCATGACAAAGCACTCGACGATACCAGTCTACCGTGTGAAACAGGGTTTTGTCGAAATCCCAGCGCGGCTGCCAGCCCAGGTGGCGGCGAGCCTTGCTGATATCCAGCTTTAACGTCCCGGCTTCGTGCAACTTGAGCGGATCGCCGCTGATATTCAGCGAACCGCTGCCCCAATGGCGCAGCATGCCAGCGGCCAGCTCGCCAACGGGCACGGTATTACCCGGCTCCGGGCCAAAGTTGAAGCCGCCCGCTGCCACCGGATTGCCGGCATATTGCTGCTCGGCCAGCACCAGATAACCGGACAAGGGTTCCAGCACATGCTGCCACGGGCGGATCGCCCCAGGCGAGCGGATATCGATGGGTTTTTCGTCTAGCAGCGCGCGGATGCAGTCGGGCACAATCCGGTCGGCGGCCCAGTCGCCACCGCCAATCACATTGCCAGCCCGCGCCGAAGCCAGCTGAATGCCGGCGTCAGTCATGAACGAACGGCGATAGCTGTCCACCACCAGCTCGGCGCAGGCCTTGCTGTTGCTGTACGGGTCATGCCCGCCCAGCCGGTCGGTTTCCCGGTAGGGGTATTCCCACTCGCGGTTGTCGTAGCACTTGTCGGTGGTGATCACCTGCACCACTTTGACCGACGGCACCCTGCGTGAGGCTTCCAGCACATTGGCCGTACCCATCACATTGGTAGCGTAGGTGGTCAGCGGGTCGGCGTAGGAGGCGCGTACCAGTGGTTGTGCGGCCAGATGCAGCACAATTTCCGCTTCGGCTTCGGCCAGTGCATCGGCCACGGCGCGGGCGTCGCGGATATCGTCGATCACCGAGTGCATGCCGTTGGCCACATCCGCCAGGGTGAACAGTGCCGGCAGGGTATCGGGTGCCAGCGCATAGCCGGTGACTTTTGCCCCCATCTGCTGCAGCCACAGCGCCAGCCAGCCGCCCTTGAAGCCGGTGTGCCCGGTCAGAAACACCTTGCGGCCACGCCAGAAGGCCGGATTGGGCAGGGTGTGCTGGCTCATGCCTGCCACACTTTCCACGGGGCAGTCTTGTTTTGCCAGAGCTCTTCCAGCAGGTTTTTCTCGCGCAGGGTGTCCATTGCCTGCCAGAAGCCTTCGTGCTGGTAAGCTTGCAGTTGGCCTTCGCTGGCCAGCGCAATCAGCGGTTCCTGTTCCCAAGTGGTGTCGTCGCTGTCAATGTAGTCAAGCACCTTGGGTGACAACACAAAAAAACCGCCATTGATCCAGCCGCCATCACCTTTGGGTTTTTCCTGAAAGCCCAGCACGCTGTTGCCGTCCATGGCCAGTGCGCCATAGCGGCCTGGCGGCTGAATGGCGGTGACCGTGGCCAGCTTGCCGTGGGCGTGATGGAATTCAACTAGCTTGCCGATGTCCACGTCAGCCACGCCGTCGCCATAGGTAAAGCAGAAGTCGCTGTCATCCAGATACTCGCGCACCCGGCGCAGACGGCCACCGGTCATCGAGTTTTCACCGGTGTTGACCAGGGTGACTTTCCACGGTTCGGCGCTTTTGTGGTGAACATGCATCTGGTTGCTGCTCATGTCGAAAGTCACGTCAGACATGTGCAGGAAGTAGTTGGCAAAGTACTCCTTGATCATATAGCCCTTGTAGCCCAGGCAGATCACGAAGTCATTGATTCCATAATGGGAATAGATCTTCATGATGTGCCAGAGAATGGGCTTGCCACCAATGTCGATCATTGGCTTGGGGCGCAGGTGGGATTCTTCACTGATGCGGGTGCCAAAGCCCCCGGCGAGGATGACGGCTTTCATGATGCGAAATATTCCATATGCTAGATTGTAAGTACGATTATGGTAAAACCATATAATGAGTGATGTTTTTTAAGGATGGTATTATCATGCTAATGATTTAAAATAGCGGTCAATTGCCGTGCTTTTCTGGTACTTGCTTCATAATTTCTTTGAGCCACATTTCTGTAGTGGCTGAGTCGTCCAGGCTCAAACTGTACTGTAAATGCATAATGGCCTCCTCAAATAACTGGAGGCGAGCACATGCATTTCCAAGTACGGCCAAGATTTGTGCTTGAACAGCAGGAGGTTGGCATTCCATCTGAGAAGCAAAAACAGCTCGCTGCAATAATTCTTGTGCTGCTTTGGAGTTGTCCTCCAGCAACAAGACCATACCTAAGCCATAAAGTGCCTTGCTGCAGCTTGGCCATTTTTCTAATAAAATCTGATAGCCTTTGGCTGCCTCTTGCAAAGCGCCTTGCTCTAACAGCGTGGCACAAAGATCTAGCGCTTCATTTTGCGCAGCAAACTCTTTAGCGATGTTGGATTGCTCACTTTTACACCATGCATGCCACATCTTACGTAGCGCGTGCTCAAATCCTTGAACAAAAGAAGGTGCATCCATTAATGCACTGTTAGCAAGTTTATCACGCAAGCCCTGCCGAATCACTGAGAGTAAGGCGATATCCGATGCAAGACACTTGGCGATATCAACAAAATGATCTTCATTATTTGCAATCCATTCTTTCTGACCTAAGTGAGTCAGTATCGAAGCACCTATTCGGGATGCAAAGCGATCTCCTTGTCGACTAATAACGGGAACCCCCATCCATAAAGCATCAAATGTAGTGGTGCCTCCATTACTTGGAAATGGGTCAAGCGCAATATCAAAATCATGATATAGCAAGTACTGTGCCTTACCATCTCTTGGGCATAGCCTGAGACGAGCACGCTCAATGCCTTCATTGGCAAAACGGGTAATGACTGTATTTGCAATATCAGTCTCATCCAAGCCAACAGCTTCTAATATCAAAATGCTTTTTGGAATGGCATGTAACACCCTGCTCCACATTTTAATAGTAGTGGGCGTCAATCGGATAATATTGCAGGCTGAGCCAAAACTAATGTAGCCATTCTTAGTGGCAGGAAGCAATGATACTTGATAAGCTGCCATATGCTGCCATTCTGGATTGGCAACGCACGGTGTATAGGTGCAAAATGGCGTAGATAAGTGCCAGATACGCTCGAACCCAAATTTTGCTTTTGCATGTTGTTCAGGTTCGATAATATGGTCAACTAGCTGATAGTCCATATGTCTTAATCCTGTCGTTTCAGGAAACCCCAACCATGTTGCTTGAACCGGCGCTGGCTTTCTGGCAAATGCTGCCAATGCGTTATGCTTGGTGTGACCAGCAAGATCAATCATGATATCAATGCCATCATCTCGGGCAAGCTCTGCAATGATTTCAGGAGTGAGTCCGTAAATATTTCTCCAGGAATCGGCATATTTTTCTTGGTAACGCTCAGTAATGGTATCTACTTGATTGTTATTGTAATATAAAAATACCTCAAAGTTTACATGATCATGCAAAGCAAACAAGCTCTCTGTAAAATAGCTGGCAGAATGCTTCTTGAAATCGCCTGATACATAAGCCACTTTCAACCGTCGGTCTGGCTCAGGGGAGTTCAGGTGTGGCCGAAAAGCTGAATCAGGGAGCGCTGCTTCCACTGCTTTTTGGTAAGTTTGATAAGCGGCAATACGTTCTTGATCAGTATAAACATCAGAATATAGCTGATTAAGCAGAAAGGTATCATGCCAAGCGCTGATTTCTGGTTGCAACATCACAGCACGGCGACTGGCTTCTGTGGCTCGGTAAGCATCACCAGTGTAGCCATAAAAAGTAGACAAATTATTTAATGCATTAGGTGTGTTGGGCTGAAAAGAAAGCGCCCGCTCTGTAAATTCGATCGCAGCAGTAATTTTGTTTCTCTTAAAAAAAACGATGCTAAGATTAATCAGCGCTTCGTGCATGGCTGGATTGATTTTTAGCGCATTTTTTGTGGCAATTTCAGCTTCATCTGTTTTGTTTTTATATAGATAAATACACGCAATATTATTCCACGCAAAAGCATTTTTCTTGTTCAGTTCAAGAACATGAAGATAGTTTGATATTGCCTGCTGCAACATAGCGTCTGCTTCTGGTGAAGCAGCACTTATATGTTGACCATATTCACTTTGGCAAGTGGCCAGCTTGAAAAATGCTTGTTCATCCGCTGAATTTACATGGCAAGCAACTGAATAATGCTCAATAGCTTGAATTGGGTTATTCTGTTTGTAAAAACAGTCACCCATATTCTTTCTGTATACACTGTTAAAAGGGGCTGATCTGATGCACTTTTCCAGATACGGTTGTGCATCTGAATATTGACCAAGTGCCAGATAGGCTGCACCGAGGATATGAGTCGCTTCGATATGCTCCGGATGATCTTTCAAAAAACATGTGGCAGTAGCCACCGTGTTTTCAAATAAGCCTTCACGGTAAAGATTTGAGAGGTGGGTGATCAGATGCATGCCCTGCGCTTCCGTTGAGAGAGTAGATGGTACAAAACCTTTCATAGGCGCTTTCTCCAGACCTCCTGTCATTGCACTTAACTCTCTGAGTTCGCCGAGCTTTTTTGAAAAAATCCCAGGGGATTTGTCTGGTGTTAAGCGGCTGCACTGGAGCTTTAAGAAAAGTGCCAATGCGATAGGTTGAGACCAAAATTGGTGCAGCACACTCATGCTGCACCAAAAAATCTTACATATTTAGTGCTTTGTACACTTGGAATGAGCCGTTTCCAGTGCCGCTAGGCAGAGCTCCCGTTTTCGATGTGTAGCTGGCATGCCTTGCATTGCGTGCTCCAACAAAATAGCTGCTTGCTCTGGGTTTTCATCAAGCATAATCATTCCCAGGCCATACAGCGACTCTGCACAACTTGGCCAGTGTGCCAAAATACTCTTATAGCCCTCCCATGCTTGATCAGCCTGCCCCTCTTCCAGCAAATGATCACATAACTGCAAGGCCTGCACATGATTCCAGTAATCATGTGCAGCCATGCCATCATCACTCTCGCACCAAAGTCTCCACATTTGAGTCAAAGCATTCTGCCAAGATTGCACATAGGCAGGCATATCCATGAGCACAGATGCTTGTAAGGCTGGGCGCAACTGTTGGCGAATAGCATCAAGAGCAGGGTAATCACCGGAGAGCATCTTAACAATATCTACAAAATGCTCCACTGTGTTTGCCGTCCATTCTGGGTGGCCAACATGGTGCAAGATGGATGCGCCAATACGTGAGGTGGCACGCTCTCCAGTAAGGGTCACCACAGGAACCCCCATCCAAATAGCATCAATAGAAGTTTCATGCTGACTGCATGGTGTGCAATCCAATACAATATCAATTTCCTGATAGAAAAGCTCTTCGCATACCAAAACATTATTTACATACTGTACCCGACTAGAGGGAATACCCAGTTCCTGCAATGCATGTTGGGCCTTGTGTGCCACTTGCGAATTCTTCAATAGCAATTTTGCCTCTGGCACAGCAGATAATGAACAGGCCAAAAGATTCAAAGTATCTGAGGTTAAGTCCATGGTATTACAAGCGCTACCAAATGTAATGTACCCACGCTCTACGCAGGGAGACGGCCGCACATTGAACACCGCCATACTGTGCCGCTCGGGGTAATTGACAAACGGGGTGTAACTAATAAATGGAACTCCTTGCAGCACCCATGGCTTCTCATAAATGCCTTGCCCCCATGCATCGGCCCCGATGATGGCATCGGTCAATACATAATCTACTTGCGGTAACCCTGAGACATGACCCGCACGTCCCCAGTTAATAATAACGGGGGCTGGTTTTTGCATGATAGCATATGTAAAATTGTGTGCTGCATGGTCAGACATGTCTACTAAAATATCAATCTCATCTTCGCGCATGTAGGCAACAATGGCGTAATGCGAGAGGCCATGGGTGAAGCGCCAATGATCTGCACACATTTCTTTCAAAAACTGAGTTTGCTCATCTAACTGTGAGCCACTGTAATAATAAAATGTCTCAAAACTGTTCTTGTCAATTGAGGCTAAGACCTTGTGTCGCAAATTGTGCTCATGGCTATCAATAAATGCATTGGAACAAATGCCAACTTTAAGTTTCCGATTCATATCGGGGATGTTTCGGTGTAGTGGGGTTGATTGAGTGGCAAATTTTTCCACTAATAAATTGATTTTTTCCTGATATTCCATCTTGGTGGTGATGCCTGTGCGTTCAGCATGATCTAGCCACTGGCTCCAATATTCGATACTTTCAGGAGCTTTCTGAATAGCCATTGAGTTGTGCTTAAGCATATAAGTAAGATCGCCAAGTGATTTGTACACTTGGGCAAGTAAGCAATCAACTTCCGGCTCTTCTGGCCTCTGCCGAGCAGCTGCTAGTAACACTGATTTTGCATGCGAGAAATTATTACGGCTCATCAACAGCTTTGCCAGCGTTAAATTGGCAAGGAGATGTTCTGGGTTAAGTTTGATCGCCCGACTCGCCATGACTTCTGCAGAAGCAAATTGATTGCGATAGAAATAAATGTCCGCACATAAAGCCAGGCTTTCTACGTGGCTAGGCATAGCTTCCAGTGAGTGCTGTAAAAACCCAATAGCTTGATTAAAAAAACGATTGGCTTCTGGTGAGGCCAAGCTCATACTCTTGCCTTGCTTAATCAGCCATGCAGCAAGATAATAATGAACTTTCTGCTTATATGCTGGATCTAGCAACGATTTTAGCATTTCTCCTGCAACAGTTTCTTGTCCAGCATCACTTAAGCATTGGGCTAAAGCATACAGATATTGATTAACATCTGGCTGCTCACTGCATACACGGAAAAACTCATTCAATGCCTCTGAAATAAAACTTGTTTTCCATAGCGCGTTAGCATAAATATAGCGGACTTGCGTATCACTGTCGTGACTCTCCAAATAAACAGAAGATTTTTGCAAAAGTTCATGCCAAGCTTGACTCTCATACAACTTTTCAATGTGGGAAGTCTCTTCTAATACAGCTTTACCAAAGGCATCCGAGACATCGCCGGACTGCTGCATTGTGCACCATGTGTACCACATTTCCTTGTATGCCCGTTCCATTTTTCGAGCAAAACCTGTTTCATCCATCAGCGGCGAACACTCAACTTCTGCTCGTAAGCATTGGCGAATTTGATCTAGGCGATCAATATCAGATGCTAGCTCCACCGCAATCTGCACATACGCATCCGGAGAACTTGTCACCCATTCAGGGTGTCCGATATTTTTCAGGAAAGTAGCACCCATTCTCGACATAAATCTCGTGCCGCTCAGACTGATGACGGGAACGCTCATAAAAAGTGCATCGCACGTTGTTGTGCCCCCATTGCAGGGGTATGGATCTAGTGCAATGTCAATCTTATGGTATAGCGAGTATTGTCGATTTTCTGCTCTATTAGTAAAAACAACCCGATCCATAGGAATGCCCTGCTTTTGAAAGCGGTTATGCACTTGATTACGCGTGGCCTCACCATCCATGCCTGGCGCTTCAATTAGCAACAGGGCAGTAGAGGCTTGATTCATAATACGGGCCCACATTTCCAAGGTAAAATCTGTCAGCTTGGCAATGTTATTGCAACATCCAAATGTAACGTAGCCATTTAATTTGGCAGGAGTAGTAAGCACATCCAGCTCATGCGTCAGCAAGCGATCTGGAGCACCAATAGAAGGGCGATAAGCGCAAAATGTACCAGGGATTCTGATCAATTTCTCTGTGCTAAGATGCTCTGCTAATCCCTCAGGTTCCACAATGGCATCCACAATCCGATAGTCCATGTTAGATAGCCCTGTCGTGAAAGGATATCCCAGCCAGGTTGCTTGCACTGGTGCTGCGCGTCTGGCAAATACCCGCAACTGATTGCCACCGGTATGCCCTGCTAGATCAATCAAGATATCAATCTTATCAGATTTAATGCGATTGCAAATATCCTCATCATTCATACCAACTAAAGGTACCCATTGGCTATTCTTTTTATACTGCGCACTAACAGGCCCAATATAGTCACGTACTGCGTAAGTATAAACTTCAAATAGTTCTTTGTTGTGATTACAGATCAAGGGTAATGCAAAGTATGAGACCGCGTGATTAAAAAAATCTGCTGAGATATAGCCAATCCTTAATTTGCGATTCGGGATTGGGGTATTGCTGAAATGAGGTGTAGAATTTTGATATGGCGCTTCATAATATTCAGCATATTTTTTAGCCCATTCAAACATTTCTTCCTGACTGACTTCATCATGGTAAACCATGTCAAGCAAAACATTGCTAAAGTTTTCACTGACTTCCGGGAATTTTTCCACTGCCTCTTTCCCTACTTCAATTGATCGCTTGCTATCCCCTCGTGATTTATGTAAGCCTGCAAGCACCATCAAAGCATTAATCTCATCGCTTTTGTCAATAGGTTTTTCTAGATATTCATTGAGATATTTCTCTGCAAGATCATGTCGTGTAAGTGAGAGATGGGAGACTGCCAATTGCAGCAGGCAGTCGTATCTTTTAGGGTCAAGCTTTAATGCTTTTTCAAAAAACTCAATCGCAGCAGAGTGCTGACTACTATCTTGATAGCAAATTCCAATATTGACAAGTGACTCAATGTCTTCTGGGTTGTCATTGTGCGCCAACTTGAACCAGAGAATGGCCTGTCCATAATTCCCCACTTGGTGTGCACATGCGCCAAGATTATAATAAACACTACCGCCCTGAGCTCCGGTGGTTAATGCTTGCTGCAAATAGGCTTCTGCTTCACTATAGTTGCGTTTGGTCAGCAATAATTTACCAAGATTATAAGCTGCATCTGGATTATTGGGTTTAAGTTGCAAGCTCTTTTTATATGCGGCCTCTGCACGGTCCAGTTCATTAAGGCCAGCAAGATAAATACCTAATGTGTTATATTGGTGAGTACTGCCAGGGCAAATGGCTACTGCAGCCTCGCAATACTTGACGGCTTCAACATAATTTCCTTGTTCGCCTAAAACAACACCAAGGAGTTGTAAGCTGATATCGGAATTTGGATGGGCTTTTACAATTGCCCTGGCAATTTCCTCTGCTTTGGCAAATTCTTTTTTGGCAAGCAATTCTCTGGCTTTATTGGAAGCTTGTTCAAATGAAAATCTTTTTCCATTGACGATGATGGTGGAATTCATAATTGCCATGTAATGCTCCTGATATTAACGGCATGCAACAGCCGGGGCACTTTACGGGTGCGGGCGATGCAGAAGTGTCGGGGAAGTTAGAATCGTGAAAGTTGCTTGGCGCTTCAGGCCCTGGTTAATTATAAACATGTTTCTTGAAAAATTCGGTTTTATGGTATACCTATTTTCAGCACCTGAATTGATAAGACGTATTCGGATGCGTACAGGAAGATCACATGAATAGCAATCTTTAGGGCTGCGAGCCTGCGTGACATCGGATAAGCTCTACTGCTCGACTAAGGATACACTGATTTATCCAGAAAAATCGTTTTCGCCAAAAGCAACACCCAACACAATCAACATCCTAGGCTCTCGCCTTTGCGGGAATGACGATTTTTTTCAGCGTATCCCTAGAAGCCCAAGCACAACAGAAGCTCAGTCATAACTTTATTGCATCTTAACGGCAGTGACCGGCTCGAAGCAAGTAGAGGGAAGGAAGTTATGTGTAAACTTATCTTTTTTTCTTTAATATCAATTTGTTGGCTAATTTTTTGATTGAAATCTGTCCGGTGGAGCATCTATGAGTGAAGTGGTCTCAAGTTTTTGATGTTGTGGCCGATAAGCCTATGTGCGCCTCCATTCGCAACACCGCACAGATGCTAACATAAGCTTTTTGTTGGCACTTTGAGCACACCTATCAGGTGTACTGTGTAGCGGCTAAATCACGTGGCGCTTGCTGGTGTGGCGCTTGCTGGTGTGGCGCTTGCTAGTGTGGCGCTTGCTAGTGTGGCGCTTGCTAGCGTGGCGCAACCTTGACACTGTCTAATCGTTTTGCTTCTGCCTGCTTGTTCCTTCGACTGTTGAAATTTAACATGATTGAAAATTTGAGTCGGCAAAACTGAACTTGGGAAATCATTATGATTGTCAATTCTAACGCGGCTTCACTGTTCACGCGTCGTGCGTTAGGGCGAAGCGGGTTAAGCCTAGAGGTCACTACGGCTCGACTGGCTTCCGGTGTACGCATCAATTCAGCCGCAGACGATGCCGCAGGTCTTGCTATTTCTGATCGCATGAGTACCCAGGTCAATGGGCAGGGGCAAGCCCGGAGAAATGTTAATGATGCAGTCTCAATGGCGCAGACAGCAGAAGGCGCATTGCAGCAATCTGCGGATGTCCTGCAGCGCATTCGCCAGCTGGCAGTGCAGGCTGCCAATGGCACAAATAGCCAGCAGGATAGAGCCTCGCTGCAAGCCGAGGTGGATCAGTTGGTGGCCGAATTTGACCGGGTAAGTAAAGACACCGAGTTTAATAGCCGAAAATTGCTGGATGGCTCTTCGCTGACGGCCTCTGTCCATGTGGGCTACAAGGGCTGGCAAGCGGTGGGCTTGGGGGTGCAGTCATCCCGAGTGGAAGATCTTTACAGCTACGAGCTGGGTAGCGATATCAGCACGACCAGCTCAATGCAGGCGGCGCAGACGGCTACTTCGGATGGTCACGCCGGGCAGCGTAATCGCTTACAGACGCAAAATCTGGCGATCAATGGCCGGGGTATGACTGGCGCAGCGGTGTTGCAGGCAGGGCTCTCGGCCAAAGATGTAGCAGACCGTATGAATCATGCACTGGTGCAAAAAGATGGCCTGTTGGCTGCACGAGCAGAAACCTATGCGCTGATGACTTTTGCCAGCAGCCAGTCTGCCAGTGTCAGCCTGAAGCTTAATGGCGTGTCCATTCAGGCTTATGCTGACCGCGCCGATACCGATGTGGACGGCGTGATTGCTGCCATTAATAATGAATCAGTCCGCACCAGGGTGGTTGCCAGCAAGCAGGCATTGTCTGGTGGTAGCGTGGGTGTGGTGCTGCATGCCGTTCAGGGTGAGGATATTCAGCTTTCGCAGGTGTCTGTGGCGCTGGGCACGGGGGGGGCTACCGGCACAGTGGGTGTGCAGGGGCTCTATGCGGAGAATGGCTCTTTTGGCAGCGTAGGTGCTGCCGTGTCTCTGACTGCCGGAGGCCTGCCAACCGCCCTCAGAAACACCACCGTGGGGGGGCGAGTGTTGATGACTGGTGATTCTGCTTACACGATTTCTCACTCAGCGGCTGGCACATCGGGCGGGCTGTTTGCGTATGCGCCCAATACCATGGTGTCGTCTTACAAGGGCAGCACGCTCTGGCAGGTCAAGCTGGATGATCCCCGTAATAGTACGGCTGCGATTGCAGTTGTGGATGCCGTGCTGGCCAGGGTAAACAGCTATCGGGCTGGCTTGGGGGTCATGCAAAATCGGTTTGATTTCACCAAGGATAATTTGTCTACCAGTGTGGAAAATGCTTCTGCTGCCAGAAGCCGGGTGAAAGATGCTGATATGGCGGAAGAAACCTCCAATCTGGCGCGTGTTCAGGTTGTGCAGCAGGCGGGTGTGGCCATGTTGGCCCAGGCAAACAACTCGGCCTCTCGCGCCTTGGAGCTGCTACGCTAGGGCTTGGCGCTTCTGGCAAGCGTTGCCCGGTGATGCAAAAAAATGTACAGGAGCTCTCAAGTTTGTGTGCTGAGAGTCGAAATAAGGAAAGACGGCGGGTTGAATCGTTAAAGCAACGATGAGCGAAAGCTCGGATCCGCACGATCAAGGTTACTCAACACTTCAGGCTCTTCATCAGGAGTTGTATCATGATCATCAATTCGAACGTTTCCTCGCTCAATACTCAGCGTAAACTGGCTGGCACCAATGTGGGCCTGACCACCACCATGGAACGCCTGTCTTCCGGCCTGCGCATCAACAGCGCCAAAGATGATGCTGCAGGTCTGGCCATTAGTGACCGTATGACCTCCCAGATCAACGGCCTGAATCAGGCTCGTCGCAACGCCAATGATGGCATCTCGGTCGCTCAGACAGCTGAAGGTGCCCTGCAAACTTCTACCGACATCCTGCAACGCATCCGCGTGCTGTCCGTGCAGTCCGCCAACGACACCAACAGCACCTCTGACCGCCGTGCCCTTCAGGCCGAAGTTAACCAGTTGGTTGCTGAATTTGATCGCGTTGCCAACACCACTCAATTTAACGGTCAGAACCTGCTGGACGGCAACTTTTCCAAAACCCAGTTCCAGGTAGGCGCAAATGCCAACCAAACTATCACCTTCGGCATCGGCTCCTCGAAGGCTGCCGACATGGCAAGCTTTGAGCGCTCGACTTATTCTGACGCGACCGGTAGCATGATCGCTGCTTCTGCGGCTGCAAATGATGCGGCTACGACGTCGGGTAACATCAACCGCATGCAGGCACAAACTCTGACCATTCGTTCCAAAGGCCAGACTGGTTTGGTGGATTTGGGTGGTGGCGCTACCATCAATGGTTTGTCCGCCAAAGAAATCGCTGCTCGTGTCAACGCACAATCCACCTACACTGGTGGTGTGGCTGCTCGTGCAGAAACCTATGCCTTCCTGTCGCTGGGCACTCAAAGCACCATGCAGGCCTCGGTTAACTTTAAGCTGAATGGCCAAACGATTTCTGCCTATTCCAGCAGCACAGCTTCTGATGTGGACGGTCTGGTAACCGCCATCAATGATGTTTCTGGTAAAACTGGCGTGGTGGCACAAAAAGTTGACCTGCCCGGCTCGGCAGGCACCTATCGTGTGCAGTTGTTTGCCGCTGATGGCAGCGACATCAAGATTCAGGAAGCATCTGTCACTTCCTCGAATACTGCTGGTGCAACTTGGGGTAACGCCAGCATCATGACCCTGCAGGGTGCGTTGGATAGTAATGGCACCATTACCCCTAACGCAGGCACGGCTGCCAGTCACACCATCGGTCAAGTTACCCTGAGTGTTGGCGGTGCCACCGCTAACCGTAATTCAACAGTGGGCGGTCGTGTGCTGTTCACCAGCGATAGCGCTTACACGCTGGAAACTTCTTTGGCTAGCGCTACAGGTGGCCTGCTCAATGTCTCTGCTACTGGCATCCAGATCGGTGGCGTGAAGGGTTCTGACCTGTCTGGTGTGGATATTACCACTGCCTTGGGTGCTAACAAGGCCCTGTCGGTGCTTGATGCCGCCCTGTCGCGCATCTCCAGCACCCGTTCCAACTTGGGCGCGCTGCAAAACCGCTTCCAGATGACGGTAGAAAACCTGCAATCCACCTCGGAAAACCTGTCCGCTTCGCGTAGCCGTATCCGTGACGCTGACTTTGCCGAAGAAACCTCCAACCTGTCGCGCTGGCAAGTGCTGCAGCAAGCTGGCACCGCCATGCTGTCGCAGGCTAACCAGCGTCCGCAAGCAGCACTGCAACTGCTCCAGTAATTTTGTATACTGGATTAGCCAGTCGCTAACGGAAAAACCCGGCGGGCATTGCCTGCTGGGTTTTTCTGCGAGAATAGCCCGTTTTGCCAGTTTTGGAGGAGGTTTTTCATGTCGACCATTCCTGCTTCTTCTTTTGTACCAGCCGCGTCTACGCTGGTCAGCAACAACGATTTTCCTCGTAGTCTGTCTACTTCTCAGGCCAGTGCGCCTACTGTTGCGGTATCAAGCCAAGCCGTCCAGGCGCTGGCCAGCAGCCAGAAACAGAATGCAAGCAGTGATGCATTAAAAGCCGCTCGCCTGCACCAGGAACTGCGCGATGTGCAGCGTGAGGAAAAGGAAATCATTCGCGAGCTGGACGAACTGGATGATGATGACGGCACCAGTGTTTATGCATAGAGCGGTTCACGATATGCTATCTTTGCGCTTGCCACGCCAGATAAGCCAGACAAGTGCTTGACGATATTCATCGCAAGCACTTGTTTTTTTATGGTTCTTTACGCTCCACGTCGATGCGCTTGCTCAAGTAGACATCTTTTACGCCGATACTAAGTAGGTGTGTGGTGGATGCAGCCGCAACCTGCCCGCCTGGCTACAGCCGGCTTGCCTTTTCCTGCATCGCCGGTTACTCTGAATTCATTCATTTCGGGAGACTATCATGGGACTTACCGTAGGCGGCCTTGGCTCAGGGCTTGACATTGAGGGCATGATCACCAAGTTGATGGCAATTGAAGCTCAGCCATTGACCCAACTCAACAACAAGGAAGTCAAGGCTCAGTCCAAGATTTCAGCGTGGGGGACGGTGAAAAATGCGGTCGCTGCATTCCAGACGGCAACGCAAACATTGCAAACAGCTACCGCATTCAACCAGCCAAAGGGAGCTTCCAGCCACAGTGATGTCGCTTCCATCACCACGACCTCTGGTTCGGCAGTAGGCTCTATCAATATTGAAGTCAGCCAGTTGGCCAAAGCAGGGAAAGCCACCCTGATTGGCACCTACGCTTCCAACACGACAGTGGTGAACCCTGGTGCGGCATCCACCATGACCGTGCAGTTTGGCACCACCAGTGGCACGGTTGGTTCAGGTGCAACATTTGTCAATGATCCGGCAACTTCTGCTAAAAATATTACCATTCGTGCCAATGCCACGCTTGAACAAGCTGTGGCTGATATCAATGGCTCGAATGCAGGTGTCAATGCGCGTATCGTGTCCACGCCCACTGGCAAACGGGTTGTGATGGAGTCAACTGCTACCGGAAGTAAAACAGATTTCCGTGCGATGATTTCCGGCTCCATTCATAACCAGTTTGCTTATGATCCTCTCAATAATGGATCGGTTGGCAATGAGCTGGTGCGTGGGCAAAACGCCCAGTACAAAATTGATGATGTGGCAATCTCTGCAAGCCAGAATACCATTACTGATGCATTGACTGGTTCGACCATTACACTGAATAAAGTATCTACCAGTGGTGTCAAGACCAGTGTTAGCGTGACCCGAGACTCTGAAGGGGTAAAAACTCAGTTGGAGTCTTTTGTCAAGGCATTCAATGAGATGAACACTACTTTGCGTTCCTTGTCTGCCTATGGTGCTTCTCCAGGTAAAGGTCAGTCGCCAGTCGGCGGTGGTGCGCTCAGTGGGGATGCAACCATTCGCGCCATTCAAACTGAAGTTCGCAGCATGTTCAACCAGCCAGTTCCTGGTGCCCCCAAGGGCTACTCCAGCATGGTTGATATTGGCGTGACTTTTGCCAAAGATGGTACGCTCAGCTTAGATAGTACCAAGCTGAGCACAGCATTAACCAATAATGCCGATGGTGTACGTCAGTTGCTGATGGGACGCGCCCAGTTCTCGCAAAGTGGCTTTACTGCACTGAACTCGAACTCTCTAACCAAAACAGGCACTTACGGCATTGAGGTCACCAGTACACCAAGCAAGGCAAAGCTGGTGAGCGGCACGCTTGGTGCCGCCACCTTCCCGACCAGTTTCACCGCAGCCAACAACACCTTGAAGCTGAACATTGATGGCACGCTTGTGACGGCCAATTTGCCGGTTGGGCCAGGCTTTGCCTCCAAAAACTTTATGGCTACTGGCATGCAAAATGCCATTAACGCCAGCCTACCCAGCACTCGTCAGGTCACCGTTGCTTATAATTCTGGTGCGGATAAATTTGAAATTACTTCAGGAAAGACTGGGAGTATTTCCAAGGTAGAGGTCTTAGCTGGGTCCACGTTGCCAGCTGCCTACGGGTTTAGCGTGGGCAACAGCGCAACCGGGACCAGCTTGGCAGGTAAAATTGGGGGGATCACAGCGCTGAGCGACGACGACTCCATGAGCTTGATCGGTGCGACAGGCTCAGGCGCGACAGGTTTGAAGTTCCGTGTCGATGATGCGACACTGGGTTCGCGTGGCACGGTTTCCTTTGCTACTGGTTTTGCTTACAATCTGGGTGGCAAGCTGTCCACGATTTTGTCGAGCAGCAATGGTGCCATTGTCACCCGCCAGAATGGCCTGAACAGCGACATCAGCCGCATTGACGATCAGCGCACGCGCCTGAATGACAAGTTGAGCCGCATGGAAACAACTCTGCGCAAGCAGTTTACTGCGATGGATTCTACGGTTGGCAAGTACAATCAGCTTTCCAGCTACTTGTCGTCGCAGCTGCAAGCCTTGGTTGGCTCGACCAGCAACAAGTAAGCTGTTTTCGAAATCACCCAGGAACTGGTATGTCCACAAAACGCAACCCTTACGAAGCCTATAGCAAAACCTCACTCGAATCCGAGGTTGCCCAGGCAAGCCCGCACAAGCTGATTCTGATGTTGTTTGATGGCCTGCTCAGCGCCATTAATCAGGCGCGTGCGCACATGGAAGCCAAGCGTATTGCAGAAAAAGGCATGGCCCTGAGCAAGGCTGTGGCGATTCTGGAGGAAGGGTTGCGTAGTTCCCTGGACAAAGATGTAGGTGGTGAGTTGGCGGAAAATCTGGACGCATTGTACGAATATTGTTCGAACACACTGATTGAAGCCAACCTGAAAAATACGCCGGAAAAACTGGATGAAGTGATCAACCTCCTGACCCCCATCCGCGACGCATGGGAAACCATCGGTCAACCGGGGTACTTGCAGGGAGAGGCGGGGGCTGCACCTGCCGCCCCTGCAGTGCCTGACAGTCCTCCGGAAAACCGCAATAACCCGCTGAGCTACGGTCATGTCTGAAGGTGCGTTTGCTGACTGGCTGGCAGTGCTGACGCTGGCACAACAAGCGCATGAAGCCGTCAGTCAGGCGGACTGGGACACCTTCTTGCAGTTGGAAGACCAATACTTTTCTGCCTTGGCGGCCACTCAGGCCCGGCCTGTCAATATTGCCAGCCTGGACGCGGATCGCCATGAGGCATTCACTCAGTTAGTTCAGCAAGTCATTGATCTTCACCAGGAAACCGCACTACTGGCCGAAGGGTATCGCAATCAACTGGCTGACGAGCTTGCCCTGACCTCCAATCAGGGCAGGTTGCTGAAGTTGTACAAGTAATCTTGGGCTCAGAGCGGGGCAAGCTGGTCTGGCTCATCTGCCGTTGCATGCTGGCCGGATAGCTGCTTGGCACCATGCCGGCTTCAGAGATGGCCTTGCGTACGCGAGGCCATTTTTTATTCACCTGCCGCGTGATGCGGCGCTTTTCAACGGGCGAATAGGCGATGGATGCATTGATCTCCTGGCTTTCCCTCATCCTGGCAGTGGCTGCTGTGGCCGGTGTGGGTGGACTCTTCTGGTATACCCGCCGTCAGCACGCCTCGTATACCCGCAGTGTAGAACAAACTTACTTTGACCTGCAGCAGACCCAGCTCAGCGCCTTGCAGCGTGATGTCAAGACGCTGCTGGCCCGGCTGGAGCGTCTTGAGCACAGCGATGCCCAGGCGGCAGCGCATCCGGCTGGCGCAGGCCAACCCCACGGGGGCAATGCCGTGACGCCCAATGCCACGCCATATAACCAGGCCATCGAACTGGCCCGGCAGGGCATGCCGGCGGCTGAAGTAGCCACTCGCTGTGGCATCTCCCGCAGTGAAGCCGAATTGATTGTTGCATTGTATCGGCGGGCCAGGTCATGATTCCTGTTTCTTCTTCGCTGCAGCCAGATTCTTCTCAGCTCGCCCGATTTTTACGTGAAACCGGGCGGCCCACACTGGAAATCAGTGGCCCGCCCAAGGCCTTGCCCACCTTTGAAGTGGGCGAAGAAATCACCGCCAAGATTGTCGATACCTACGGCAGCAACCGCTTTACCGTGCTGGTCAAAGACAAGCTGATGACGCTGAACCTGGATCGCCGCCATGCCTTTGCTGGCGAAGCCGGGGGGTCAATCAAGCTGGTGGTCGCCACCATTGAGCCCAAGCTGTCGTTTGCCATGGACGCGAAAGCGCCCATGCACATGCCGGATTCGTCCAGCAAGGTATTGCTGAGCCCGGCCACCCGTTATCTGTCTACCCTGCTGTTTGTCGCAAGCGGCAGTGAAGAGACGCCTGACGCAGGAGGTGGGGGCTTGCCGCAGATGTATTCCCGCCCCGGCACCGGCATTGCCACGGTCACATCGGCGCTGGCCAATGCCATGGCGGCGGCAGCGCCTGCGGATGCTGCCCCTTCTGCTGCCCAACCGGCAACGACTGGCGGCGCAGCAGCGGCCAAGCCGCCGCTGCCCAGCGGTATCGCCAGCGCAGAAGTGCCGGTGCGGGTTAATGCACCGAATGTCCCGGCGGCAGGCGCACCATCCAATGCAACCGCTGCTGGCGAAAAAGCCTCTGCCGCAACCAGCGCCAGCAGCAGCGCGGTGGCACGCTTTCCGGCTGCGCTGGCATCGCTGCTGGGCGGTGACAAAGCGGCCCAGCCAAGCAAAGCGGCAGCGCTTGTCCCGCTGTTTGAGCAGATGGACACACTGCCCACGGCAGGCATGGCGCAGCTGCTCAAGCAGGCGGTCAGCCGCAGCGGGGTATTTTACGAATCGCATCTGGCCGAATGGTCACAAGGCAGCCGCAGCCTGCACGCCATTCGCCAGGAACCACAAGCCGTACTGAAATTGCCAGAAAAACTGGCCGAGCTGGGCAAGCCAACGGCGCTGGACAATCCCGCCATCCAGGAAGCAGTGAAAACCGGTTCCGCCACCGGGCTGCGCGACCGCGAGCTGTTCAATCTGCGCAATGACAGCAACACCACCCAATTGGGCCAGCTGGTGCATCGTCAACTGGACGCACTGGATCAGCAGCAATTTACCTGGCAAGGCATGGCCTGGCCAGGGCAGCCGATGGACTGGCGGATTGAACAGGAAAAGGTCGATCAGCGCGAAGCGCATGGCGACGGTGAACAGTTTGGCAACTGGAGCACCAGCTTGGCGCTGGAACTGCCCAATCTGGGTGGGCTGGCGGCCAAAATCAGCCTGTCGTCTGCCGGGCTGATGATCCGCTTTCAAACTGACTCAAGCGAAACCGCCAACGCCATTGACCAGAACCAGTCCCGGCTGCGCGAAGCGCTGACCAATGCCGGTTTGTCCCTGCTGACCTTCTCGGTACAAAAGGGAGATGAAAATGGCCACTAAGCCGATGGGTGAACGCCGCGCCGCCGTGGCGCTGGCCTACAAAACTGGCCATGCCGCCCCACGAGTGGTGGCCAAAGGGCGTGGCGAACTGGCAGAAACCATTATCGCCAAAGCCCAGGAAGCCGGCCTGTTTGTGCATGAATCACCGGAGCTGGTGTCGCTGCTGATGCAGGTAGACCTGGACAAAAGCATTCCTGCCGAGCTGTATCAGGCCGTGTCGGAAATTCTGGCCTTTGTGTACTATCTGGAGCGGCAGTCCAAAGGCAGCCAGATGGTTGATGACATTCTCGCCGCCGCCCAGTCGGCTCCGGTGTTTATCCCACCGCCCGCCGCAACAGAGTCACCCACGCCGTCGCCGGCCCCCTCTTCATGAGCCCCCTTCTCCCCAACCCGCCATCTTGCACCAAGATGGCCTGTAGTATTTGCATATGAGGACCTGTTGTGATGAAAGTCGGTTATATCGGGCTGGGCATTATGGGGCGCGCCTGCGCGGCCAATGTGCTGCGCGCCGGCCATACCCTGTTTCTGTACGCCCGCCGGCCAGACACGGTCAGCGACCTGCTGGCCCAGGGCGCGCAGCTGTGCGCCAGCCCGGCAGAACTGGCAGCCCAGGTCGAGGTGGTGGTCACCAATGTATCGGACACCCCTGACGTGGAGCAGGTATTGCTGGGCGAACACGGCGTGATTCATGGCGCGCATCCCGGCCTGGTGGCAGTGGACATGAGCACAATCAAGCCACTCGCCGCCAAGGCAATGGCCGCCCAGCTGGCGATTGCCGGGGTGGATTTTCTGGATGCGCCCGTATCGGGCGGCGAAGTGGGAGCCATCAATGGCACGCTGACCATCATGGTGGGTGGCAAGGCGGAGGCGCTGGAGCGGGTGCGCCCGGTGCTGCAGGCCATGGGCAAGACCATCACCCACATTGGCGAATCCGGTGCCGGGCAGGTGGCCAAGGCCTGCAACCAGATTGTGGTGGCGGTTTCCATCGAAGCGGTGGCCGAGGCCATGAAATTTGCCCGCGCCTGCGAGGTGGACCCGGCCAAGGTGCGCGAAGCGCTGCTGGGCGGGTTTGCCGGCAGCCGGATTCTGGATGTACACGGCCAGCGCATGATTGATGACAACTTTGTACCTGGTTTCAAGGCCAGGCTACATCAAAAGGATATGGGCATTGTCGCGGAAACCGCCGAGGCATTGGGCATCCACCTGGAAGCCGCCAGCCATGCTGCCGCCCTGATTGATGCGCTGGTGGCACAAGGCGATGGCGAGCTGGATTCGTCTGCCATTGCCCGCCTGATTGCCCAGCGCAATACCAGACCAGCCGGCGTCGCCTGACACCCTGGCTCACTGGCAGGGGGTGCTGCCCGGCATCCGCCACAAAGTCAGCGTTGAAGACCGTCATGCGCGTCAGTGCCATGGCGGTCTTGTCACATGGGGGCCATAAACTTCAGCGGCCAGTTTTCTTGCCGCCAGGCACCGCACGACAGAATACGCTCCCTTGGCAAAAATCCTGCATGAGTGATCTTTTCGCTTGACACTCTGTTTTGCAGAGTTATAGACTCTGCAAAACAGAGTAAGGATATGCTCATGCCCGCCCCCAGCCAACAACTGTACGCCATCCACAGCATGCTCACCGCCGGCCACCGCAATCTGCGGATCGAGCGCCATTCGCTCTGGCTATGGGGTGTGCCCGCCGGCCTGCTGTTTGTTCTGTCTGAATCCATTCTGACCCCGGCGCAGTTGCCCGACCTCACCCAGCGGGCGCTGGCCTGGCTGGCCCTGCTGCTGCTGGTGCTCACCAGTGTGGCCATGCTGGACTGGCGCTGGACGCAGAGGGTCAAGCAAACCCGTGATGAAGCCTGGTCGTTCATCCACCGCCAGGTGCTCAAGGTGCTATGGCTGCTGATGGGCCTGGCCACGCTGACCACTTTTGCCATGTTCTTTTATGGTGGTGGCTATATGGTGTGTACCGTATGGCTGGTGTTCCTGGGGGTCAGCCTGTATGTGCACGGGCTGTTTTCTGAAGAATTGCTGGAATGGGCCGGTTTGCTGACCATCCTCATCGGCATTGCCAGCCTGCTGGCCAAACTGCCCTACGAAACCATGCGCTGGGTGGCCGCTGCCGTGTTTGGCCTGGGCTTGCCCTTGCTGTCGATGATGCTCGACCGTGGTCGCCATCGGCCCGCCTGGCAACGCCTGGCCCAGGTGCTGGGCTGGCTGGCCGTGGTGCTGGTGTTGCCGATGGCTGTTGATCAGCAGATCCATCGCGACCCGCCGGCCACCCTGCCAGTCATGCCGCTGGAGCAATTTCGCCAGCAGCGCGGCCCCCTGCCGACGGCCCAGGTGGTGACCCTGCCTGCCGGCACCGTGATTCCGGTTGAAATTGAACTGAAAGGCGATATTTTTGCGCGCCCCACCCCCGCCCAGTTGCCGCTGACCCTGACACAACCCATCGAGGTGCTGATGCAGGATGGCAAGCTCAGCGGCGACGCGCGTATCCCAGGGGAAAACTGGCTGCGCCGTGACACCCGCTGGATCAGCATTCCTTTTCTGAAGGCCGAGCTGACCCGCGAGGGGCCGCAGGTGCGCGGCCAACTGGTGGTGACGTTGCGCCCTGAATAAGCCCGCCTGGCTTGATCCCACGATTTTTTCTGCCCGTTTGCTGCCGCGCCCTGTCCGGCCAGGAAACGTGCGCCCTGAGCCGTCCACTGGAGAACCTCTGATGAAACCTGCTGCCCTGATGTTGCTGCTGCCTGCCGCCCTGTTGACCGCCTGTACTGGCCTGGGTGCGCCCACGTCTGCCGAACTGTCTCGCCTGCCTGTGGTGCGCTACGGCCAGGCCGCGCCAGCCGATCGCGATTTTATCCTGCTCTACCCCGCCGGGGTGGATCTGCCGGTGAATACTCAGGTCACCGGCTCGCTGCTAAGCAAAACCGACCAGAGCACCCTGACGGTGCGAGTCAAGCAGGATGTGCTGATTTACCGCGACCAGGTGAGTTTTGATGGCAGCACTTGGTTCAATGGCCGTGACAAGATCAGCGGTAATATCCGCTTCTCCTTGCCTGGCCAGGAACCCGGCCATCCGGCTGGCCGTCTGGATGGAGTGAGTCCGGCCACGCTGGCGGCGCAATTTGATCTGCGCTGAAGAGACGTGGGTTGATTCAGAAAATTTGTTTCGGCAAGAATCCCTCCGGAAAAATCCGCAGCCGTCATCCCCATTGGTGTAGGGATGACGGTTTTTCAGCGTTTCCATCACCTTTGGATAACATGTTCATGGAACCCCTTGATCCCTTGCTCCATCAACCCTTGCGCACCCAGTTGGTGGCGTTTCTGGCGGGTGCTGGCGAACAGACTTTCAGTGACCTTAAACGTCAGCTGGGCGTGTCCGACGGTAATCTGGATGCTCACCTGAAAAAACTGCTGGCCGCTGACTATGTGGCCGTGCGTAAGGAAACCGGCGTAGGCCGGCCACAATCCTTTTTTGTGCTGACCCCAGTCGGGCTGGCTGCCTTGCAGCAGTATGTGGCGGCGCTGCAACGCCTGTTGCCAGCCTCGCTGGCCACATCTCAGGGCACAGAGGCCCACGACAAGACCCTGCCCTTGGTCGGCTGGGTGCAAGGTTAGTGGGTTTGCTGTTGCCATGACAGATTTTTAGAGTGGCCAACAATCCGGACATCGGTCTGATGGCAATAGTCACCATCGGCATGGCCGATTTGGCAGCTCCAGGTTTTCCAGAAAGACGTAATCAGCGAATTTGCCGCCCAGGCCATTCCACAAGGCACCCATGGCAGCCAGTCGGCCAATGTGCCGTTGACATCCTCCCCCGCCTAAAGTCGGGGGATTCCTACGGCGCTCATCCCGGCATCGAGCCGGCATGAGTCGCTTCGGCGGGTTCCTGCTGCTGGCGGCATGACTGCTCCGCTCACTTCACAGGCGATCCGGGCTGCGGTTTCCCGCCCGGCGGAAGCGTCCGCCGTGTCCTGCCCTTCGTCTCGCAATAATTGCATCCCGCAAGACAGGATGTTGATCGCGCCGACCACATCGGCGTTTTCCTTAAAACCGCACTCAACACACTGGAACCGGGCTTGCGTCTGGCGGTTGTCCGCCGACACATGGCCGCAGCACGGACAGGTGCGGCTGGTGTTCTGCGCCGGCACGGCGATGAGATGCCCACCGTTCCACGCCAGCTTGTAGTCCAGTTGGCGACGGAATTCGAACCAGCCTTGATCGAGGATGGACTTGTTCAGGCCGGACTTGGCCCGAACGTTCTTGCCCGGTGTTTCGGGGCTGCCTGCCGACGATTTGGACATGTTCCTCACCTGCAAGTCCTCAAGACACACCATCGCGTGGTTTTGGCTGATCGTGGTTGTGGCTTTGTGCAGATAATCGCGGCGGGCGTTGCCGATGCGGGAATGGATGCGCTGGACGCGGGCTTTCGCCTTTTTCCAGTTGCTGCTGAATTTGGTCTTGCGGCTCATGGCCTGCTGCGCTTTGCGCAAGCGGGCTTCGTGTCGCTTGAAGCTGTTGAGCGGGGCATGGAACGTGCCATCCGAGAGCGTGGCGAACCGTGCAATACCCATGTCGATGCCGACTGTACCGCCCTTTGGAATTGGCTGCTCGACCTCGCGTTCGGTCTGGATCGACACGGACCATTTGCCGCAGGACTGGCTGACGGTGACGTTTTTCACCGCACCCAATACTTCCCGGCTGTTGCGGTAGCGCAGCCAGCCGAGCTTGGGCAGGAAAATTCGGCTGTTGGCCTGATCGAGCTTGATCTGTTTCGGGTCTGGATAGCGAAAGCTGTCGGACTGGCCCTTCTTCTTGAAACGCGGAAAGTCGGCCCGTCTGGCGAAGAAGTTGGCGTAAGCACGCTCCAGGTCCTTGAGCGTCTGCTGCAGCGGATGAACGGGCGCATCGGCCAGCCATGCCGTTTCTGTGCTGTTGCGCCACTCGGTGAGCAGCTTGCACAGGCCCGCATAGCCCAGTTTCTTCTCTCCACGCTCGTAGCGTGCCTTCTGCAACGCCAGCGCCTTGTTGAAGACGAACCGGCACGAGCCAGCAAAGCGGCGCATGTCGCGCTGCTGTTGGCCGGTCGGCATCAGTTCGTATTTGTAGGCTTGAACGCGCTATCCTTCCCCGCCCTGAACGGCGGGGCTGGCCGCGCACCGGGTCAACAGCTTCCTGGCCCGCAGCCGGTAAGCGCAGCCTGATGCCATGGGTCGGGCCGTGGGAAGACACGCCCTCCACCACGGCCTGGCGTTTCCTGTCACACGCCTGACCCCTGGCCTCGCTACACTGAAACCCAGTGTCGCGGGGCTTTTGCCTGTTCCGCCTGACTGGCAGGAAACGCCCGTCAGTGCTATATTCCTGCCTTCTGTTGAATTGCTCGGGCCATCGCCCGGATACGACATATGGACTTACCCAGTTACCGCCTTTTGAACACCTCAACTGAGCTTCCCCGCTAAATTCCCGCCACACCGCATCCTCTGCATGCCCGTGTTGTCGGGGCAGGGAGGAGGATGTGCGCATGAACGCTTTCGACACCCCGAAAAACCCGGAAAGCCTGCAGAGCAGCCTGCAGCAAGTTCTGGCGCTGCTGCACAAGCACCGCCTGGTGGAAAACCTTGTCCACAAGCAGGATATGCCCAAGCATACCCTGGTGGAAAACCTCGTCCACAAACAAAACCATCACGCCCTGCAAAAAAAGCTCGACCAGCTGCACACGGCTGACGTGGCCTATATTCTTGAATCGCTGCCGCTGGAAGACCGGCTGGTGGTGTGGGATCTGGTCAAGGCCGAGCGCGACGGCGATATCCTGCTGGAAGTGTCCGACGCGGTGCGCGAATCGCTGATTGAGGTGATGGACACCCACGAGCTGGTGGCCGCCGCCGAACAGCTGGACGCCGACGAATTGGCCGACCTCGCCCCCGATCTGCCGCAGCAGGTGGTGTACGAGGTGATGGATGGGCTGGACAGCAAGGAGCGCGAGCAGCTGCAGTCGGCGCTGTCCTACCCCGAAGATCAGGTAGGCAGCCTGATGGATTTCGAGCTGGTAAAAATTCGCGCCGACGTGACACTGGAAGTGGTGCTGCGTTACCTGCGCCGTTTTGACGAACTTCCCGACCATACCGACAAGATTTTTGTGGTGGATGAAGCCGACCGGGTACAGGGTGTGTTGTCGCTGAAAACCCTGCTGGTATCCGATCCGGACGCGCTGGTGGAAACCATGATGGCCCGCGATGTGGTGACCTTCCGCCCAGAAGACGACAGCGGCGACGCCGCCCAGGCGTTTGAACGCTATGACCTGATTTCTGCGCCGGTGGTCAACGCCGCTGGCGAGCTGATTGGCCGGCTGACCGTGGATGAGATGGTGGACGTGATCCGCGAGGAATCCGACAGCGAAGTGCTCTCCATGGCCGGCCTGAAAGAAGAAGAAGATCTGTTTGCCAGCGTGTGGGATTCGGTGAAAAACCGCTGGGCCTGGCTGGCCATCAATCTGGTGACTGCGTTTGTTGCCAGCCGGGTGATTGGCGTATTTGAAGGCGCGATTGAAAAACTGGTGGCGCTGGCAGCATTGATGCCGATTGTGGCCGGGATTGGCGGCAACTCCGGCAACCAGACCACCACCATGATTGTTCGCGCACTGGCACTGGGCCAGCTGCAAACCAGCAGCGCCATGCGACTGTGGCGCAAGGAGCTGGGCGTTTCCACCGTCAATGGCCTGGTGTGGGGCGGGATTATTGGCCTGATTGCCAGCCTGCTGTACGGCAGTTTTTCGCTCGGGGTAGTGATGACCTGCGCCATGACGCTGAACCTGATGCTGGCGGCCACCATGGGGGTGATGATTCCAATGCTGATGGTGCGCTTTGGCCGTGACCCGGCCATGGGTTCGTCGGTGATGATCACCGCCTGCACCGACTCTGGCGGCTTTTTCATCTTTCTTGGCCTGGCTTCGGTGTTTTTGCTATGACCACACTGGCCGAACTGACCCAGCACGCCGGCCTGCCCCGGCTGGAAGCACAACTGCTGCTGGACGCCGCTGGCGGCGGCAATCGCGTCACCCAGTTAACCTGGCCGGAGCGTGAAGCCAGCGCCGAGGTATCGGCCCATTTTGCCCAGCTGTGCGCACGCCGGCTGGCGGGCGAGCCGATGGCCTATTTGCTGGGCGAGCGCGAGTTTTTTGGTCTGGATTTGCAGGTGTCGCCAGCCGTGCTGATTCCGCGCCCGGATACGGAAACGCTGGTCGAGCAGGCCTTGCTGCGCCTGCCAGCCAGCGCGCGCGTGCTGGATCTGGGCACCGGCAGCGGGGCAGTGGCGCTGGCGCTGGCGCATGCCCGGCCCGATGCCGACGTCTGGGCGCTGGATGTCTCCGCTGCGGCGCTGGCCCAGGCCGAAGCCAATGGCCAGCGCCTGGGCCTGCAGGTGACCTGGCGGCTGTCCGACTGGTTTGCCGCCGTGACCGGCGAGCGCTTTGCCCTGCTGGTGTCCAACCCACCCTATATTGCAGCGGATGACCCGCACTTGCAGCAGGGGGATTTACGCTTTGAGCCAGCCAGTGCGCTGACCGACTTTGCCGATGGCCTGAGCGCCATCCGCCAACTGGCCGCCGGTGCGCCTGCCCATCTTTTGCCAGGAGGCTGGCTGCTGATTGAACATGGCTGGCAGCAAGCTGATGCGGTGCAGGCCATCTTGCACCAGGCCGGCTTTGCCGAGGTGGCATCCTGGCAGGATCTGGCCGGCCATCAGCGGGTCAGCGGCGGGCGCTGGCCGAGTGCCACCGCCTGACGCCGCCATTCAGCCCAGCACATACTTGAGCACAAACACCCCGGCAATCAGCGCTACCGGCCAGCCAATCTGCTGACGCCGGCCAGCGGCCAGGTTCAGCGCGACAAAGGCAATGGCACCAAAGGCAATGCCATCGGCAATCGAAAAGGTGAAGGCCATGGTCAGCGCACACAGCAGCGCTGGTGCAGCTTCAGTAATATCATCCCAGTTCAGCAGGGCAAAGCCCTTGAGCATCAGCATGGCCACATACACCAGCGCTGGCGCAGTGGCCCATACCGGAATGGTGGCGGCCAGCGGGGCAAAGAACAGGCTGGCCAGAAACAGCACCGCCACCGTCACGGCGGTCAGCCCGGTGCGCCCGCCAGCGGCAATGCCCGTGCTGCTTTCCAGATACGACGTGGTGCTCGACGTGCCAAGCAGCGCGCCCACACTGATGGCCGTGCTGTCGGCCAGCAGCGCCCGGTTCAGCCGTGGCAGCCGGCCCTGAGCGTCCAGAAACGGGCCGCGTTGCGCCACGGCAATCAGCGTGCCTGAGGTTTCGGTCAGGCTCATCAAAAAGAACCCCAGCACCACGCTCAACACTGCCGGGGCCAGCGCGCCGGGAATATCCAGCTGCAGCCAGGTGGGTGCCAGCGAGGGCGGCAAGGCAAACACCCCGGTGTATGGCGTCAGGCCGAGCAGCACCGATACGGTAGTAATCACCAGAATCCCCAGCAAAATCGCCCCCGGCACGCGCCAGCGCTCCAGGGTGACAATCAGCGCAAAACCGGCCAGCGCCAGCAAGGGCTGCGGCTTGTGCAAATCGCCCAGCCCCACCAGGGTATCCGGATTGGCCACCACCACGCCGGCCTGTTGCAGCGCAATCAGCGCAATGAACAGCCCGACACCAGCGGAAATGGCTTGCTTGAGCGACAGCGGAATCCCATTAACAAAGCCTTCGCGCAGCCGGGTCACGCTGACCAGCATGAACAGCACGCCAGAGACAAACACCGCACCCAGCGCGGTCTGCCATGACATCCCCAGCCCCTTGACCAGGCCAAAGGTGAAAAACGCATTAATGCCCATGCCTGGTGCCTGGGCAATCGGGTAGTTGGCCAGCAGCCCCATCACCGCCGAGCCGATGGCGGCAGCCAGGCAGGTGGCCACAAACACCGCGCCATGGTCCATGCCGGCCTGCGCCAGGATTTCCGGGTTGACGAACAGGATGGAGGCCATGGTCAGGAAGGTGGTGAGGCCGGCAAGCATTTCAGTGCGTACCGAGGTCTGCGCGGCGCGCAGCTGGAACAGGGATTCAAACATGGGGAAACAGTACCTTGAGGATGCGCCGGATGGGATTTCCGGCAAACCGGCCAGTTGGAAACAGCCAACCGCCACGGCAGGCCCGACGGTTGGCGCAATGCGCAGTCAGGCCAGCACGGCAATTATCCCGACCCATGCCGGGCGGGTCAATTTTGTCTGATGCGCCCAGCATGGGTCAGCGTGGCTACAATGAAGCAACCCTTGTATTGGCGCACACGTTCGGCTCAATGCATGGTGTATTTCTTGCTTAATAGGCCGGCCCATCCGGGCTGTGATGATTTGTTCGCGGAAGCCCCCATGCTAGAAGACCGTTTTGGCCGGCGCATCGACTATGTGCGCCTTTCGGTGACCGACCGTTGCGATCTGCGTTGCAGCTACTGTATTCCAAAAGGATTCAAAGACTTCGAAGAACCAGAACACTGGCTGACCTTCGATGAGATTGAGCGGGTGATCGGCGCGTTTACCCGTCTGGGCACCCGTCGGGTGCGGCTGACTGGCGGCGAGCCACTGCTGCGCCGGGATATCAGTACGCTGGCAGCGCGACTTTCTGCCCTACCTGGCCTGGACGATTTGTCCCTGTCCACCAATGCCACGCAACTGGCCCGCCATGCCCCGGCGCTGAAAGCGGCTGGCGTCAGCCGGCTGAATGTCAGCCTGGATTCGCTGCGCCGCGACTGCATCACCGAAGTCACCGGGCGCGACAGCCTGCCGCAAATTCTTGATGGCCTGATGGCGGCCAAGCAAGCCGGGCTGACGCCAATCAAAATCAATATGGTGGCCATGCAGGGAGTAAACCACGATGACATCGAGGCGATGGTGGGCTTCTGCATCGAGCACCAGTTTATCTTGCGCCTGATCGAAACCATGCCGATGGGCGACACGGGCCGCAGCGCGCAGTATCTGGATCTGCAACCCGTGCTGGCCCGACTGCGCGACAGCTTTGGTCTGCGTCCGCAAACCGCTACCCTGGGCGGCGGCCCGGCCAGCTACTGGTCAACCGCCGATGGCCGGTTCACCCTGGGGGTGATCACCCCGATTTCCCAGCATTTTTGCGCCACCTGCAATCGGGTGCGGCTGTCGGTGGATGGCACGCTGTATATGTGTCTGGGTCAGGAAGAAAGCCTGGCGCTACGCCCGTTGCTGCGCGCCGGCATCAGCGATGCAGATCTGGAAGCGGTGATCCGCCAGGCGATTGAGCTGAAGCCGGAACGGCATGAATTTCTGGAAACGCCGGGCAAGGTGGTGCGGATCATGGCCAAGACGGGCGGCTAAGCGCCTGTTCAAAGCGCGCGCGGTGGGCCATGAGAAAATGGCGTGGGGCGCTCTGGCTGTTCGCCCGGCATTCCGTGGGGCCGACGCGCGGGACAATCAGCCCGGCGCAGCCGGGTTGGGCGCGGGCGGCATCTGCGCCTGTAGCCAGTCGCGCAGCAAGGCGTCGGCTTCGCGGCCCAGGCTGACCGCTTCCACCAGAAACTGCGCCAGCAAGGTGGCAAACGCTATTTCGTCCGGGCGTAGCGCCAGATAGCGCTGCGCCGCCTGCAACAGGCGCTCGGCCAGTTGCAAGTGACGTTCGCGCACCTGCATCCATACCGCCTGTGGCGAACACGGTATGCTGGGCTCACCCAGCCAGGCGTACTGAAATGCTTCGGCCACCACACGGGTGAATGCTGCCGCGCCTGCGCCGCCCACCCAGGTCCAACTGCGCGGCAAGGGGGCCAGACGGTCCAGCCACTGCTGGGCGGCGGGGTCAGCCTGGGGCTGGCCGCCCACGGCGAGGGCAAAACCGTATTGCCCACCCCACGGTGCCAGCGGCCCGGCCAGTTCCAGATAATGCCCACCCAGATCGTGCACCCGGCTTTCCCGCTGTGGCCGCTGTTCAAACCAGTCGGTAGAGACGTCCAGCACCACATCGCCGGGACGCAGCACCTGGTGCAACGGTGGTGCAGCAAACAATCCTTCGCCAATCAGCAGGCAGCGCAGGCCGTTGAGCAGCATGGCATCCTGCCAGTCATGCCCGCGCAGCACCACCCCGCCCTGACGAAACGCCCGTTCTGCCAGCCAGCCCAGTGCCGGGGTCTCGCCGAGTACGGCCAGTGCCGTCATGGCACACCTCCCAGCAGACGGGTGCTGACCTCGGGCAGGGCCAGCTGGGCCAGAAACCAGGACAGCGCTCGCCCTGGCCGACGTTCGCGCCAGGCGTAGTACACCGGCGCGGGCGGATTGGGGTGTTCCACCTGGCACAGTTGCAACGCACCGGACTCAATCGCCGGCAGCGCCAGCCAGCGCGGCAAAAAGCCAACGCCCAGCCCAGCTTGCTGGGCCGCCAGCTTGGCGTCCATATCCGGAACGGTGAGGATATCCTGGCCGGCCAGCAAGGGTGAGCTGCGCGGAGGCAGACGGCGCGACGAATCTGCCGCCACCACCGCCCGCCAGGCGCGCACCTGCTCCAGGCTCAGCGGCCCGCGATGCTGGGCCAGCGGATGTTTCGGTGCCACGGCAAAAACAAAGGAAACATCGCCCATGCGAGCAGTGCGGTAGGCACCGGGCGGGCCATCACCCGGCGCGCCAATCACCAGATCGACGCGTGGCTCCAGCAGCGCGTCCCAGTTGCCGCCAAACACTTCGCGGCTGAGACGGATCTGGGTGCCGGCGGCTTGCTGGTCAAAGCCTTGCACCAGCGCCAGCACGCCGGCCAGCGGAATCAGGTCGCTGACGGCAATGCGCAGCTCGGTTTCCCAGCCAGAAGCCAGCCGCTTGACCCGCTGTTCCAGCGCCATGGCGGCATTGAGCAGATGACGGCCATCGCGCAGCAAGGCCTGACCCACCGGCGTGAGTTTGGCGCGGTGGCCGCGCCGGTCAAAAATACTGACGCCGAGGTCCTGTTCCAGCTTTTGCACCGCATAGGTCATTGCCGACGGCACGCGATGCAGTTCCTCGGCCGCGGCGGCAAAGCTGCCATTGCGATCGATAGCATCGAGAACAGTGAGTGCGTCGAGAGTCAGCCGCATAATTGTCTGAAAACGTCAAAAACCCTGGGTTGTGAAAGACACACTGGCGGATGCAGAGCATACACGGGCAGCCCGGCGACTGTCGTGCGGAATCTGGTGACAATGTGGCAGGCACACTGGGCTAACAGGGGGCTGAGCCGCCGCAGTGACGCCAAATCGCTTCACACCCCCCTGCCGATTGGGCGATGAGCACGAAGGGGCTTGTCACTTGCCGCCACCAACTTATCCTTAATGCGTATGCTCAAATTATTATGACGATAATATTATATTATCGCATAATTCTAAATTCCGGCTTCTTTTAGCGGTTTTATCCGTATTTCTACGGATATCTCTCCTGCCTTTGCTGTCATTGACATTCATTTGACTTAGATCAAGGTCACCCCAGACTCTTACATCAAAAATAGCGCGCTTTGGCATTGCATACGGTTGATTCTGCTGGATTGTTAGCTACTATGTGGCCACGCAAGTACGTTAACACCATTAACACAAAGCATGTTATTCAATTGTTTGTTTGAAAAACCGACACTCAAGACAGTAATAGCAAGCCAACGCGCTTGCTACGCATTCTGGCCTGCGCATTGGGCTATCCAGCAATGTCAAAATTGACATGGCGGATAAAAATACCGCGCTGGAATACACCATGGGCAAGCAGGTTTCCCGTCAGATTGGCCATACGTAATGAACAAAAGGTCATTAGTCAGGATCAAGCTGAACCGGATATTCCTTGTGCGGTGAGTCATGCCGGCTTCCCCAGACTTGCTTGATTTTTCTTTGGCTTTCACCTCGGCTGCAGACAGACGTTCCCTGCCGCAGTCAACGATTGGGCGTTATCTTTTACAAAAATGAAAATAAATCTTCCTGTCACCCAAACCGAAAAACCCTTCACCCGTGGCACGATTGTCACCAAAACCGACCTCAAAGGCGTGATCACCTACGCCAACGATGCCTTTGTCCAACTGTCCGGTTTTGAGCGCGAAGAACTGCTGGGCAGCAACCAGAACATCGTCCGCCACCCCGACATGCCCCCGGCTGCTTTTGCCGATATGTGGCGCACACTAAAAAACGGCCACACCTGGAAAGGCATGGTCAAAAACCGCTGTAAAAACGGCGACCACTACTGGGTGTCGGCATTTATCGTGCCGGTCAAGCAGCAAGGCCAGATTATTGGCTATATGTCGGTGCGCTCCCCGGCCAGCCGTCAGGACATCGCCCAGGCCGAAGCGCTCTACCAGAAAATTGGCAAGGACGGCCAGCTGCCAGCCAAACGCCAGGCTGCCCTGTCGGTGTTTGCCATCCGCATGATCTCGATGGCCGCCCTCAACCTGCTGATTGCTGTGGCTGCCCTGGCCGAACCGCAATGGCTGAAACTGACCTGTCTGCCGCTGGGCCTGAGCATCATGGCGCTGATGGACTGGCGCGCCTACCGCGGTCGCGCCCGCCAGCAACACATCATCCACACCCTCGACCGGATTGCCGAAGGCCGGCTGACCAGTCAGCTGGACACCGACCGCTTTGACGAAATCGGCCGCATCGAAGCCGGTCTGGCCACCATGCAAGTGCATATCAAGGTGATGATCGACGACCTGTCCAATGCCGCCAGCCTGATGCACACCCACAGCACCGGCCTGCATCAGCTAATGTCACAGCTGATGGAGCGCTTTGCCCAGCAATCGCATGAAGTGGCCGGTGTATCTGGCGCAGTGGAAGAAATGAGCGTCTCGGTCTCACAAGTGGCCGAACACGCCGGCAGCGCCGCCGTAGCCGCCGGCCAGGCCACCGGCGTCGCCCAGGTGGGTGCTGGCCATATGGCGCAGTCGCGCGAGGGAACCCGTGAAGCCGCCCAGAATGTCAGCGCGGCCCAGGCCACCATCCAGGATCTGTATCAGTCGGTGATCAAGATCAGTACTGTCACCGACACCATCCGCGAGATTGCCGACCAGACCAATCTGCTGGCGCTGAACGCCGCGATTGAGGCTGCCCGTGCTGGCGAGCAGGGACGCGGCTTTGCCGTGGTGGCCGACGAAGTGCGCCGGCTGGCCGAGCGCACCGGCCACAGCACCGCCGAAATCAACCAGATTGTTGCCAGCATCCGTGTGGTCACCGACTCGGCTGTCGCCAATATGCGCAAAGTGGGCGACAGTTCGGAGCAAAGCGAAATCCACCTGGCCGACACCGCCCGCAGCCTGGATGACATCCTGCAGGCCAGCCGGGCAGTGGAGCAGATGATGCGTGGCATTGCCGACACCAATGTGCAGCAATCGGCCACCGCCCACGACCTGGCCGAACGCACGATCAATATCAGCACGCGGATTGAGGCATCCACCCAGGAAATTGCCCAGGCCGGCACGCTGATTGCCGAACTGGCCACCAAGGCCGACCAAGTGCAGGAGATGGTCAGACGGTTTGATACCGGGGATCGGCGCGGTTAAGGCCGCCAGCGCATTGCCAGAATGCACAGACCGGACCCAGCGCCCACTCTGGCATGATGCCAGGGTGGGCGTTGCCGCATGTTGCGCCGGCTCAGCGTCGTCGCCGTATTCTGCCAATGTCTTCATGAGGCAGGCACGAGCATGGCGGGGCCAGCAACTGGCAGGCGTCCAGCTCCAGCGCCAAGGCAAGCTTCTCGATATTGTCCAGAGAAATATTCACCCTGGCGCGCTCTACCTGACTGATGAAGGTACGGTCCAGCTGGGCGACAAAGCCGAGCTGTTCCTGGGATAAACCTTGCGCCACCCGGCGGCGGCGCAGATTGTAGGCCAGCACATCACGGAGTGAACTGAGCGGGAGCGGAGAACAGGAAAGTTTCAGGTGAGCAGACATGCCAATATCGTCGGCATGAAACTGATAGGCATCTACGGTTTTTACATCACCTTATCTTGCGGCAGGTGATGCAAAAGCTGTGTAGCAGGGGAATGCGCTATGCTAGAATTTTTAATCGGTGCATGACTTAACATTTCGTCATAGCTAAAACTATTCAATCTTCTGCCAAAGCGCCCCGCCATGTTCAATGCCCGACTCAAGCAAGCCTACGCCAGTGCACAACAGGAATTGCAACAGCAGCACGCCGTGATGGCTGCGCTGGATCGTTCCACTGCGATCATCCGTTTTGACCATGAGGGCAAGGTGTTGTCGGCCAACCGCAACTTCCTGAGCGCGCTGGACTACAGCAGTGAAGCTGAGGTGCTGGGCAAGCCGCACAGCCTGTTTTGTGTGCGTGAAGACATTGCCAATCCGGACTACCAGCGCTTCTGGGAGCGTTTGCGCCGGGGGGAGTATTTCAGCGGTCGGGTCAAACGCCAGACCGCCAAAGGCCAGGTGATCTGGCTGGAAGCCACTTACAACCCCATTCTGGACAGCCACGGAGCGGTGCAGTCGTATATCAAGTTTGCCACCGACATTACCGAACAGGTCAATGCCGAAGCCATTCGTCAGGCCAAGCTCAACGCCATCAATCGGGCGATGGCGGTGATCGAATTCACCCCAGATGGACTGATTCTGGCCGCCAATGACAATTTTCTGGCCACGCTGGGCTATCGTCTGGACGAAGTGAAAGGCAAGCATCACCGCATGTTTTGCGACAGCGAATTTGTCAACAGCGCAGAATACCAGGCGCACTGGCAGCATCTGGCGCGCGGGGAAGTGTTTGCCGGCCAGATCAAGCGGGTGGCCAAGGATGGCTCCGAGCGCTGGCTGGAGGCCAGCTATAACCCGGTGTTTGGCCACGACGGCAAGACCGTGGTGTCGGTGGTGAAATTTGCCACCGACATTACCGAGCGGGTGCAAACCCAGCGCAAGGAAAGCGAAAGCGCACGGTTTGCCTACGAAGTGGCGCAAGAAACCGAAGCGCTGTCCGGCACCGGCGCAGACAATATCCGCCGCAATGCTGCCGCCATCGAAGACATGGCCGGCAGCATTGAGCAGGCCGGGCAGAATGTGCAGGCGCTGGGCCAGCGCTCCGAACAAATCACCTCAATCGTACAGACCATCAAGGACATTGCCGACCAGACCAATCTGCTGGCGCTGAACGCCGCGATTGAAGCCGCCCGCGCCGGCGAGCAAGGACGCGGCTTTGCCGTGGTGGCCGACGAAGTGCGCAAGCTGGCCGAACGCACCTCGTCGTCCACGGCGCAAATCAGCAAGATGGTATCCGACATCCAGCAGCAAACCAGCCTGGCAGTGGACAATATGGCCGCCATTCAGCAGCAGGCCGGGCAAAGTGTGAGCCTGACCCGCGAAGCTGGCGACACCCTGGCACAAATTCTGGAAGGCGCGCGTTCGGTGGTGAAGGCCATCAGCCAGTACGCCGAAGCGGAACGCACCCGCTAGAAAGCGAAGCACTGAAAAAATCGTTATCCCCGTGAGGATGGGGATAACGATTGGGGTTGCAGGGGTTGCTTTTTTGCTCATCGCCTCCCGCTGACCGCTACAATACCCCCATGCCCCACGACACCGACGCCTCCTACAAGCTGCTGTTCTCCGCCCCCGAAGTGGTGCGTGACCTGGTGCTGGGATTCATCCCCGACGACTGGCTGCACAGCCTGGATTACACCACCCTGGAAAAAATCCCCGGCAGCTACGTCACCGACGACCTGCGCGACCGCGCCGATGATGTGGTCTGGCGAGTCAAGGCCGACGGTGAATGGGTGTATCTTTATCTGCTGATTGAATTTCAGAGCACTGCCGACCCGTGGATGGCGGTGCGGATGATGACTTACCTTGGCCTGCTCTATCAGGACCTGATCCGGCGCGGCGACGTACTGCCAGGCCGGCGGTTGCCGCCCGTGCTGCCGATTGTGCTGTATAACGGCCAGGGCAACTGGCGGGCCGCCACCGACATCGCCGATCTGATTCCCAAAGCCCCCGGCCTGGTGGCCAAACACCTGCCCAAGCTGGAATACCTGCTGATCGACGAAAACCGCTACACCGACGCCGATCTGGCTGAGCTGAAAAACCTGGTGGCGGCCATCATCCGGGTAGAACATCCGGAAAACGAACAGGCACTGCTGCAACTGATTGATCTGTTGAACGAATGGCTGGAAGGCAAGCCAGAGCTGAAACGCACGTTTGCCATCTGGATCCGGGCCGTGCTGTTAAGACAAAGCAAACACACCCTGGCCTTGCCCAAGGTGCGCGACTTGAAGGAGCTGAAGATGACCTTGGCCGAACGGTTTGACCAGTGGGCGCAGCAGTATGAGCAGCGTGGCAAGCTGGTGGGGTGGCAGGAGGGCTTGCAGAAAGGTCAGCAGCAAGGTCGGCAAGAGGGTCGCCAAGAAGGTCGGCAAGAAGGCGAAGCCCTGTTGCTGCAACGCTTGCTCACCCGCCGCTTTGGCGTACTGCCTGCTGACTGCGTCGCTCGAATCTGTGCCGCAAGTTCCGGACAACTGGAGCAGTGGAGTGATCGGGTACTGGATGCCAAGACATTGGCCGAGGTGTTTGAACACGCCTGATCAGCGCCGATCAAGCCGCTCATCATCGCATCTGCCGCAGCAAAAACGCATGGGTCAATGTGCCCGCCGGTCGCCCCATGTTGAGGTGACCGCCTGCCTGCTTATTGTGCGCCGCACCATTTTCTGACTGCTTTATCCTTCCTTCAGCACGCCCCGCATCGCTTATTCGTTCCCTCTCAAAGTAATCGCGCGCCATGGCTGTTATACGGTTTATCCAGTCAAGACCGCTTTTCATGCACGATACCGGTCTGATTCAGACAATAATATCGTTATACATCTGTTTTTATAGGCGAATTTCAGGCAAGGAAATTGCTGAATATGGGGTAAGCGTTACCCGCATGGCCGGGCAGACACCACCCTGTCAGCCTCTGTCGGTACGTGGATCGCCGCTTGCGGCGATGAGCTGGCCCTCTGCACTGGGCTGACGTCCTAGACCAAATGTCGCAAACCTTTCATTTGGCATGGCGCGGGACAGACAGATTGTCAGCTTTGATTCATCCCGCCGCCTGACGGCCTGGCTTCACGCTGGGCAAGGCTGGCATACGGTGGTTCCCCCCTGGCTCCAAGGCCAGCACCACGATGAATACACGAAAGAGCGCGCCGCCATGAAACTGAACTTACCGGTCTCCCAGCATGAAAAGCCGTTTACCCACGGCACCATTGTCACCAAAACCAATCTGCGTGGGGTCATCACCTACGCCAACGACGCCTTTGTTGAAATGTCCGGGTTTGAACGCAGCGAACTGATCGGGGCCAGCCAGAATATTCTGCGCCACCCAGACATGCCACCTTGTGTGTTCGAAGACATGTGGCAGCAGCTCAAGGCCGGGGAAACCTGGCAGGGGGTGGTCAAGAACCGCTGTAAAAACGGCGACCATTACTGGGTGTCGGCCTTTATTGTGCCGGTCAAGCAGGATGGCGTGACCACCGGCTATATGTCGGTGCGCACCCCGGCGGCGCGTCAGGACATCAGCCAGGCTGAAGCGCTTTACCAAAAACTGGGCCGTGATGGCCGGCTGCCCAAACGCCGCCGGCTGCCAGTGCTTACCGACGCCCGAGTCAATCTGGCCGCGCTGCTCACCTTCAATAGCCTGCTGCTGATGCTGGCCCTGCATCATGGCCAGGGCCAGGACTGGCTGGCCATGCTGCTGGGTGCCGCCGTGTCGGCTGGCCTGCTGCTGCGCGGCTTTGCCTCCAACCAGCGCATGCGCGCCATTGCCCAGACCCTGGACCGGATTGCCGAAGGCCGGCTAAGCAACCGGGTGCGCATCGACCGCCGCGACGAAATTGGTCAGGTGGAAGCCGGCCTGGCCACCATGCAGGTGCATGTCAAGGTGATGATCGACGACCTGACTCAGGCCGCCACGCTGATGCATTCTCACAGCCAGGGCCTGCACCAGCTGATGTCACAGCTGATGGAGCGCTTTGCCCAGCAGTCCAGCGAGGTGACCGGGGTCTCCAGCGCGGTTGAGCAAATGAGCATTTCGGTGTCGCAAGTGGCCGAACACGCCGGCAGCGCTGCCGGCGCGGCGGGCCAGGCGCGGGCAGTGGCCAGCAGCGGAGCCAGCCAGATGGCACAGTCGTGCGAGGAAACCCGCGAAGCGGCGCGCACCGTACAGCACGCGCAACTGACCATTCAGGAGCTGTATCAGGCGGTGGTGAATATCGGCACGGTAACCGACACCATCCGCGAGATTGCCGACCAGACCAATTTGCTGGCACTCAATGCCGCCATCGAAGCTGCCCGCGCTGGCGAGCAAGGGCGCGGCTTTGCCGTGGTGGCCGACGAAGTGCGCCGGCTGGCCGAGCGTACCGGCCACAGCACCGCTGAAATCAACCAGATTGTCGCCAATATCCGCGTGGTGACCGATTCTGCCGTGGCCAGCATGGCACAGGTGGGGCAGCGCACCAGCCAGGGTGAACAGCATCTGAGCGACACGGCCAGCAGCCTGAACGAAATTCTCCACGCCAGCGCCGAGGTGGACCAGATGATGCGCAGCATTGCCAGCACCAACACCCAGCAGTCTGCCGCCGCACGCGAACTGTCCGAGCGCATGCTGAACATCAGCCACCGGATTGAAGTATCAACACAGGAAATTGCCCAGGCAGGTGGCCTGATCCGGGATCTGTCGCTGAAGGCCGAGGAAATGGGCACGCTGGTGCGCCATTTTGATACGGAACACTGTGCCGCCTGAGCGGCGAGTGCGGCGGGCGTGGAAACGCATGCTCGCCGCACGCGGTGCTCACGCCCGGCACCACGGGCCAAGAAACCACCTGCGCCATTACTCCAGCAATTCAGGGAACAACACCTCGGTGAATCCCAGCTGGCTGATGTCCTTCATCCGCATCGGGTAGAGCATGCCCCACAGGTGGTCGCACTCATGCTGCACCACCCTGGCGTGAAACCCGGATACCGTGCGGTCAATCGGCTGGCCCTGGGCATCAAAGCCCTGATAACGCACTTCGGCGTAGCGCGGCACCACGCCGCGCAGGCCGGGGATGGACAGGCAGCCTTCCCAGTCGTCGTCCATGGTCGCGCCCATCGGGGTCACGGTAGGGTTGATCAGCACGGTGGGCGGCACCGGCTCGGCATCTGGGTAGCGGAGATTGGCCTTGCCGCTGCCAAAAATCACCACCTGCCAGGGCTCGCCAATCTGCGGCGCAGCCAGGCCGGCACCGTTGTGGGCGGCCATGGTGTCGCGCAGGTCTTCCAGCAGTTGCTGCAATGCCGGGGCGGTAAAATCTTCAATCGGGCGTGCCTGGCTGAGCAGCCGGGCATCGCCCATTTTCAGGATCGGTCGTATCGCCATGATCGGTCTGTCTCCTTGGTATGCGTGTGATCGGCCATGCGGCTCAGTGATACAGGCCCAGCGCCAGCGTGGTGGCCAGCAGGCGCTCCACCTTGACCATCGCCTGTTCCATCACCACGCCAGCGGCAGTAAAGTCGATCTGGCCGGTGCTGGTGCCACAGCCGGCAGCATCGTTGGCCACCACTGCCACACAGGCGTAGTCCAGTTTCAACTCGCGCGCCAGCACGGCTTCCGGCATGCCGGTCATGCCCACCATGTCGGCACCGTCGCGGCGCAGTCGGGCAATTTCGGCAGCGGTTTCCAGCCGGGGGCCCTGGGTGCAGGCGTAGGTGCCGCCATCCAGCACGTCCAGCCCGGCCTGCAATGCGCCGTCCAGCAGGCACTGGCGCAGGCCAGGGGTGTAGGGCTGGGTAAAGTCCACATGCACCACGGGTGAGTCTGGCCCTTCAAAAAAGGTGTGCTTGCGGCCCCAAGTATAGTCGAGCAATTGGTCAGGGATAGCCAGCGCACCAGGGGCCAGTCCGGGGTGGATGCCGCCCACCGAACCGATGGCCAGCACATGGCGCACCTGCTGCGCCTTGAGCGCCCACAGATTGGCCCGGTAGTTGATTTCGTGCGGGGCGTGCATATGGCCATAGCCATGTCGGGCCAGAAACACCACATTGCGCCCGGACAACTGGCCAAAGGTCAGCGCACATGAGGGCTCGCCATACGGCGTGCGCACCACCTGGCGGTGTGTGGTTTGTAAGCTGGCCAGCTGCGACAGGCTGCTGCCGCCAATAATTGCAATCATGAATACTCCGCAAACCCTCAAAAAACCGGGACATTGCCCGGTGGGAAACCCGTCTGGCCGCCAGGCTGGCGCGCCCGATCACCCGCTCAGCGCAGTGCCTGATCGTGCCGGTGCATGCGTCGCCAGCGCCAGTACAGGCACAGGTCATCCCAGACCGGTACCAGCCCCATCAGCAGCAAGGCCAGCGCCAATGGTACGGTGGCAATCACCCCCACCCGCTGAAACACCAGCGCCCCGCATACCCCGCCACAAAAAAACATCAGCAAAATCATGCCCTGCACCGCCAGCTTGCCCAGCACCCGCTGGCGCGCCTCCCGCTCCAGCGCTGGCCCCAGGCAACGACCCAGGCCAATGCCGATATCGGTGAGCAAGCCGGTGACATGGGTGGTGCGGATTTCGGCGTGGGACAATTTGGTGATCATGGCGTTTTGCCAGCCCATCATCAGGCACAGCAGCCAGGCGGTCATCGACAGGGTGAGTGCCACCTTGGGAAACATACGGCTGGCCAGGATGCCAAACAGCAGCATCAGGCAGGCCTGGATCACCAGCACCAGCGCATATTCGCTGCGCAGCCGCCACCGTCGCGCCCACTGAATGCTCAGGGTGCACAACACGCTGCCGGCCAGAAAGCAGCCCAGCGACACCAGGGTGGTCCAGATCAGCCGTTGTTGTTGCAGCACCAGCGCATCGGCCAGGGTGGACACCATGCCGGTCATGTGGGAGGTATATTGATGTACCACCAGAAACCCGCTGGCATTGGCGGCACCGGCAATCCACGCCAGCATCGCGCCCAGTTGGCGATTGGCTTGCGGGGTGCGATGGTGGTGCAGCAGATGACGGGCAAGGCGAACAGGCATGATACGTTATTGTGCCATGAACGCCGGGAAAACGCTGGAAAACAGGGCTGTTTAAGGGGTTCTCTAGGCGCTCGCTGCCCGCCTGTTCGCGGTTTATTCCCCGGCGGCCCAGCGCCGGCGCAGTTCGGCTTTTTGCACCTTGCCGGACGAATTCAGCGGCAGCGCGTCCAGCTGGCGCAGCTCACGCGGGCATTTGAACCGGGCCAGACAGTGGCTCAACGCCGCCTGCAAGGCAACGACATCCAGCGTGTGGCCTGCCGCCATTTGCACAAAGGCGCAGCCCACCTCGCCCCAGCGCGGATCGGGAATACCAATCACCGCTGCGGCCACCACGCCGGGCTGGCGCTGAATGGCGGCTTCCACCTCGGCAGGGTAGACGTTTTCGCCGCCGCTGATATACAGGTCTTTTTTACGGTCAACCACGTAATGAAAGCCATCGGCATCGCGGCGGAACAGATCGCCGGTTTGCAGCCACGGCCCGGCAAACAGCGCGGCGCTGGCGTCCGGGCGCTGCCAGTAACCCGAGCACAAGGTGGGGCCGGCCAGCCAGAGCTCGCCCACCTGCTCCGGCCCGACCTCCTGGCCGTGTTCGTCCACAATGCGCGCCTGGGTGCCCCAATTGGGAAACCCCACCGAGCCGCGATGCGACACGGCGTAATCTTCCGGCAGGGTCAGGCAGTTCACCCCGGCTTCGGTCAGTCCGTAGCCCTGCTTGAAGGTGAGCCCGCGCTCGGCCCAGCGCGCCATCAGCGGCAGCGGGCAGGGCGCGCCGCCAGACATGCAAAAGCGCAGGCTGCGCAGGTCAGCCCCGGCAAAATCGGGGTGGTCGGCCAGCAACTGGAACATGGTGGGTACGGCAAACAGCACGGTCAGCTGCCACTGGCCCACTGCCGCCAGTACGGCTGCCGGGTCGAAGCGCGGGAGCACCACCACCAGCCCACCGCGCTGCAGCAGCGGCAGGGTCAGCACGTTCAGCCCGCCAGTATGGAAAAACGGCGCATGGGCCGTGCTGCGATCGGCGGCGGAGAGATCCCACGACAGCGCGGTATTGTCGGCATTGGCGGCCAGCATGCGCTGCGACAGCAGCGCGCCCTTGGGCTGACCGGTGGTGCCCGAGGTGTACAGCAACAGCAACGGGGTTTCCGGGTTGATGTCGGTTGTTGGCAACCGCGCCTGGCCCAGCCAGCTGTCCAGCTCGGTCAACGCCACCCGCAGAACCCCAGACAAGGGCGCGGCCAGCGCCGCGTGGGTGGCGTCATGAAACAGATAGCGTGGCCGGGCGTCGTCCAGCTGAAACTGCAATTCCGGCACGGTCAGCCGCCAGTTCAGCGGCATCAGCATGGCTCCCAGCCGGGCGCAGGCAAACAGCAAGGTCAGCGTATCGCTGCGGTTTTCCGCCAGCACCGCCAGCCGGTCTCCGGTGGTTACGCCGGCAGCGCACAGGCCAGCCGCCAGCCGCTCCACCCGCTGGTGAAATTCGGCATACGACCAGCGTAGCAACTCCGCAGGTGCCAGCAGTGCGGGTGCAGCGGGGCGGACCTGGGCGTGATAGGCCAGCCAGTCGGCAGGGTTGGGGCGCAGCATGACAGCTCCTTGGACAATCTCGTCTGCCAGCATGGTAGCAAGATTGCCGACTGGCTGGGGAATGTGGCGGCGGGAGAGGGCGGAGATGAATTCCGCCTGTTCAGCCGCCGGTCTGCGCCACCTGTCTGGCACGCAGCAGATCCTGCCAGGCCTTGGCTTTTTCCGGCAGGCTGCGCAGCAAGTAAGCCGGATGGTAGCTGACCACCAGCGGCACGCCAGCGTACTGGTGTACCCGGCCACGCAGGCTGCCAATGCTGGCTTCGCTATCCAGCAGGGTTTGCGCGGCAAAGCGGCCCAGCGCCACAATCACCGCCGGCTGTTGCAGGGCAATCTGCTGGCGCAGATAGGGCTGGCAAGCCGCAATTTCATCGCCTTGCGGGTTGCGGTTTTTTGGCGGGCGGCATTTCAGCACATTGGCGATATAAATATCCTGCTCGCGGTCCAGCCCCAGCGCAGCCAGCATATTGTCCAGCAGCTTGCCCGCCGGGCCGACAAACGGCAGACCTTGCAGGTCTTCCTGCTCACCTGGTGCTTCGCCCACAAACAGCCAGCGCGCCGCCGGGTTGCCCCGGCCAAATACGGTTTGCGTGCGCGACTGGCTGAGCCGGCAACGCTGGCAGGCGGCCACCTGGGCCTGAAGTTGCGCCCAGCTGGGCAAAGACTCGGGCGGCGCGGGCATCAAGTCCACACTCGGCTCGTCCAGTGGCAGGCTGGCCAGCAGCCTGTCCGGTTCGGCCAGTGCCGGTGCATCCTCTGCCGGCGCGGTGATGCGCTGCGCCACTTCAGGCATGGTCAGCGCGTCAGCCGGCTGGGCTGCGTCTGTGTCGGGCGGCGCGTAGACGGATGGGAGGTCAGCCACTGACGCAGGGGGCGTGTCTGGCGTGACAATCGGAGCTGGGAGGCAGGGTTCTGCTACCACGTCCGCTGCCGCCGCGCACGCACCTGCGTCATCACTAGGGGCTGCCAGACTAGGGGTCGCCAGCGGCAGGCGCGGCAGCCAGCGCGGCCCCAGCCCCAGTGCCTCGAGAATCAGCGTCTGTCGCGCCATCATGACGGCTCCTTCCTGGCCTGTGTCAGGCCGACATCCATCAGACAAGCGTCTTCGCGGCCACCCGCCGCCGGGTAATAGCCCTTGCGCCGGCCAGACAGCTGGAAGCCGGCGCGCTGGTACAGCGCCTGCGCGGCCAGATTGCCCGCCCGTACTTCCAGTAGCAGCCGCTGGGCTCCCTGGGCTTGTGCCTCCGCCATCACGGCATCCAGCAAACGCTGACCCAGACCTTGCCGGCGGCAAGCTGGAGTCACGCCAATATCCAGCAGTTCGGCGTCGTCCAGCACCTGTGACCACACAGCAAACCCCAGCAGCGCGCCATCCGCCGCCTGCAGGCCAAGCAGTTGATGGCCTGCCGCCAGCGAGTCGGCAAACTGGGCTGCCCGCCACGGATAATCCGCCACCTCGGCTGCCAGCGCGGCCAGCGCGTCCACGGCGCTGGCGTCCAGCCTGACCAGCGCGCTCATGCGTTCAGCCGTTCGTGGGTTTTCAGCGCCACCTTGTCGCGCACATAGCACAGCTCGGCGGCCTCTGGTGCGCACGCCGGCCAGCGGCCACTGCGCGCCAGGGCAATCAGCGCCTCGGCGTGCGGGGTTGCCTGGCCATCCACGCCGGCCAGGCAACCACCCAGCCGGGTTTGCAAGGCTTGCGGATGCGCCGCTGCGCCGCTGCCCACCAGCCACCAGCCCTCGCCCGACGGCAAGGGCACGTCGTCCGGGGTGTACAGGCCAGGGGCCAGCACTTCCTCGCCGTCAACATAGCCGGCGTAGTACACCTGCCCCATCCGCGCATCCAGGCAGGCCAGCACCCGGCTGGCCGGCACGCTGGCCGCCAGCACCGCCAGGGTGGATACGGGAATCACCGGAATGCCAAGCGCCAGCGCCAGCCCCTGCGCCAGCCCGCAGCCAATGCGCAAGCCGGTAAACGCCCCCGGCCCATTGCCAAAGGCAATCGCCTCCAGCGCCTGCGCGCTGAGGCCCTGCTCGGCCAGCAAACGGTGCAGGGTGGGCAGGGTGGCTTCGGCATGCTGCTGGCCTACATGGGCGTGGTGGCTGCGCAGCACGCTGCCCGCCGCCACCGTCAGGCTGAGGTATTCGGTTGAGGTATCCAGTGCAACAAGGTTGTTCATCGCGTAAACGGCTTTAAGCCAGGGCAGACAAGGGCAGACATGATAACGGATGCACGCGCTCCGGTGGCGCAACACTTCAGGGCAATCGCGCCATCAGGCCACCAAGGCACCTGATTGACATCCTTCCCTGTCTGAAGGCAGGGGATGCCTACGGCGCGCATCCCGGCATCAAGCCGGAAGGCGTCGCTTCGGCGGGCTCCTGGCCCAACGCCCCAGCTTCAGGCGAAGTCTCTGCACAAGCTGACCGGGCGTGTCCCGCCCTTGACACATTGATTGCGCCAACCAGATCAGCGCCTCCTTAGCCCGCTATAGATTGCACCCCATTTGCCCTGGCTGAAAGCCAGTTGAAAGACCCGCTGGCGCAAACTGCCGCCAGGGGACGCGCAAGCGCTGTAGGGGTTTTCCTTTACGGGTTTCCCGCGATTGTGGGCGCTGCCCGCCCCCGCTACCCTGCAGCACGGCTACCCGGCGACAGATCGGGCCGCCATCAACGAGGACGCGAGGAGAAGCACAGATGAAAATCGGGGGCAAATTGGCCGTGGCGCAGGGCCTGCTATTGCTGGCGCTGGGCGCAAGCTTTGCGCTGGGGGTGTCCAGCCAGTTGGGCGAGCGGTTGCTGGCGCGCAGCGACAAGGTGCAGGCGCAGCGGCTGGAAGATGCATTGAACATGCTGGATGCGTATAACCAGGCGCTCAAGGGCAGCGTCGATCAATTTGCCCGCATGTTTGAAGCCGAGCTGATTGGCCAGTTCACCCTGGACAACACGCAGACCCTGGCCACGGGGCCGGCCCGCACCGGCGTGCTCAGGCTGGACAACACCGTGCTGAACAATCGCGTTGACGAAGTAGACCGGTTCACCGCCCGCACCAGTGCGGTGGCCACGGTATTTGTCCGCCATGGCGAGCAGCTGATTCGGGTCAGCACTTCATTGCGGCAAACCGATGGCGAGCGGGCGCTGGGCACGGCACTGGATCCTGGCAGCCCGGCATATCAAAGCCTGATGGCCGGCCTGCCGTATATTGGCAAATCCCAATTGTTTTCCCGCGACTATATGGCGCGTTATACCCCGCTGGAAAACGCCCAGGGCGAGGTGATCGGCGCGACTTTTGTCGGGGTGGACATCACCCAGGACATCGTCAATCTCAAGGCGCGGCTGGCCAAGGTCAGAGTGGGCGACAGTGGCCAGCTGCATGTGCTGGCGCTGGATGGCCCGCAACGCGGGCAGTTTGTGCTGCATCCCAGCCTGACCGGCAAAAATGCCCTGGCTTTGCGCGACAGCCGCGACCAGCCGGTCTACGCGCCGATGCTGGAAGCCCCTCAGGGGGCCCGCAGCGTGACGCCTGCCGGAACGTCATCGCCCCACCTGCTGCGCTACGCGGCTTACCAAGACTGGCGCTGGCTGTTGGTCAGCGATGAACTGCACGATGAAATCAATGCAGAAAACCAGTTGATCCTGTTCTGGCTGCTGGCCGGGCTGGGGGTATTGCTGGTGCTGCTGGTGGCGGCCATGGCGCTGAGCAGTCGCCGGTTGGTCAGCCAGCCACTGGGCGCGCTGGCCAGCCAGGTGAACGGCATCAGCCAGCAGCGCGACCTGACCTGCCGGCTGCCGGCACAACGGCGCGATGAAATGGGCGCACTGGCGCTGGCGTTCAATCGCCTGCTTGAGGCGTTTCAGCAGGCGCTGCGCACCACGCTGGACAGCGCCCAGCAAGTGGATGATGCCGCCCGTGGGGTCAGCGACAGTGCGCACCGGGTGGCGCAGGATTCACAGCAGCAAAGCCTGGCTGCCCAGCATATCTCCCAGGAAATCGACCTGCTCAACCAGGGGATTGCCGAAATTGCCGACGACACCCGCCAGGCCCAGCAGCTCACCGCCCAGTCGGCAGCGCAGGCGCAGCGCAGCCAGCAGGATGTGGCACACGCAATTGAAGAAGTCAGCCAGGTGGCAGACACCCTGTCCACCGCCGCCAGCACGCTGAGCAGTGCCCAGCAGCAGGTCGAGCAGATTTCCGCCATTGTCAGCGTGATTGACGAGATTGCCGGGCAAACCAATCTGCTGGCGCTGAACGCCGCCATTGAAGCTGCCCGCGCTGGCGAACAAGGACGCGGCTTTGCTGTGGTGGCCGACGAGGTGCGCAAGCTGGCCGAGCGCACCAGCCACGCCACGCACGAAGTGGGTGGCATGATCGAACGCATGCAGCGCAGCAGCCGGACCGCCGTCAGCAGCATGCACAGCGCGGTCAGCCGGGTCGATCAGGGGGTGGCCGCCACCCGGCAAGTGGGCGACGCCATCCACGCCCTGCAACAGGGGGCCCAGCAGATTGCCGGGATGATGGATACCATCAAGCAGCGGCTGGACGCGCAAAACGACAGCGCCCAGCTGATTGGCCTGCACACCCATCAGGTGGTGGAAATGGCCGATGCCAACCAGGCGGCCGCCCAGCATGCGGCGGTGTCCGCCGGGCAGATGACCCAAATGGCGCTGACCCTGCGCCAGGAAGTGCAGCATTTCCGGGTGTAGCCTGGCCGGCACGCGCCCAGGGTGATGCCACCCGATGCGTTATGGGTATCGCCCGAGTTCCCGCTTAAAACCCGAAACTGCCCTGCCCGCCATCCGGATGGCGCACTTCCGCCTCGGTATGTCCCTCGGCCAGGCGCAAGATGATCCGCTCGCCCTGTTTGAGCTGGGCCGGGCTGCGCACCGGCTGGCCCTTGCGGTTTTCTACCATGGCGTAGCCACGTTTCAGCACGGCATTCGGGTTGAGCGCCGCCAGGCGTTCGGCCAGATGCTGCTGTTGCTGGCGCTGCTGGCCCAGCTGTCGTTGCATGGCCAGGTGTAGACGGTCGGCCAGATGCGCCAGCATCGCCTGGTGTCGGGCCGGTTGTGGGCGCAGGCGGGCGTGGCGTTCGCTCAAGCGCGTCAGCTGCCAGCGTGCGCGCTCCAGGCTGCGCTGCATCTGCAGGCTCAGGCGCTGCTGGTCGCGCTGCAGCAATTGCGCTTGCTGACGCAGCCGCTCGCCAGGGTGAATCAGCCGGCCCGCCAGGCCGTCCAGCCGTTGCATGCGGGTGTGCAGGCTGCGCTGCATGGCGCGCGCCAGCCGGGTGTGGCGTTGTTCCAGTTCGGCAGCCAGCGCCTGCCGGTCGGGGCACACCCGTTCGGCTGCGCCGGTTGGGGTGGGCGCACGCAGGTCGGCGACAAAATCGGCAATGGTGAAATCGGTTTCATGGCCAACGCCGCTGACGGTGGGAATCGGGCAGGCGGCCAGCGCACGCGCCACCGCTTCGTCGTTGAATGCCCATAAATCTTCAATGCTGCCGCCACCGCGACAGACAATCAGCACGTCCACTTCGGCGCGCAGCGCGGCCTGCTCCAGCGCAGCCACAATCTGCCGGGGGGCCGCCTCACCCTGCACCAGGGTGGGGTAGAGCTGCACCGGAATGCTGGGCATGCGCCGGCGCAGGGTGCTGACCACGTCGCGCAGGGCGGCACCGCTGGCGGAAGAGATAATGCCGATCCGGCGCGGAAATGCCGGCAGCGCCCGCTTGCGTGCCGGGTCAAACAGTCCTTCGGCCCCCAGCTTTTGCTTGAGTCGCTCGAATGCCTCGAACAGGCGGCCCAGCCCGGCTTCGCGCAGCATGTCCAGCTGAATCTGGTAGTCGCCCCGCGCCTCATATAAGGACACCTGGCCAAAAGCTTCCACCTGCAAGCCTTCACGCAGCCGGAACGGCAGGCCGGCCAGCCGGCCCCGGAACATCACCGCGCGAATCTGCCCGCCCTTGTCTTTCAGTGAAAAATACGCGTGGCCGCTGGCAGCCAGGGTGAGGTTGGAAATTTCACCGCTGACCCATAGGGGGGGCAAGCCACGTTCCAGCAGGCCACGGGCCAGGCGATTGAGTTCGGTCACGCTGACCAGTTCGGGAAAAACAGCCTGCATTGGGCATCCTTGCGCTTTGTCAAGTCATCCACACCCCTTTTCCTTGTAATCAATCTGTCAAGAGGGGTTTGTCATGAACCGGGGGTGTATTTATCAAGTATTTGTTTTTAAAGCAATTGTTCCAACTGCCCAGCAAATGGGCAATCCAGAAAAAAGCCTTGCCAGACGCGGGGTTTAGCCGTTCGCCCAAGGTTTGTCCACATGGTTATCCACAGATTATGTGGATGGCTGGAAAAAACCCTGAAAAACCATTTGTTTATCTGCACATGGGCCTATCAGCCCTGTGTTCGGTCGGGCAATTGCGTCAACTGGGTTGCCGCAAGCAAAACCTTAGCGTAGAGTAAGAAGATTGTACTGTCTACGCACTTCAAAGGGGTCTTGCGTGTTGTCGATCATCGAAGCGGCCGGCTGGCCAATCTGGACCATCATTCTGGCATCGGTGCTGTCGCTGGCCATCATCTTCGAGCGCTTTTACAGTCTGCGGCAAAGCCTGGTTGCCCCTGCCGGTTTGCTGGAAGACGTGCTCACCCGGCTGCAGGCCGGCGAATCGCGCAGCCTGGCCGAACAGTTGGCCAATGGCGCGCCGCTGGCGCGCATTCTGGCCGCCGGGCTGAAAAACCACCACGCCAGCCGTGAAGTGATGAAAGAAGCGATTGAAGAAACTGGTCGCGCCGTCGCCCATGAGCTGGAACGCTTTCTGACCACGTTGGGCACCATTGCCGCCATGGCCCCGCTGCTGGGCCTGCTGGGCACGGTGATTGGCATGATCGAACTGTTTGGTGCCACCACTCCGACCGGTACCAACCCGCAGCAGCTGGCGCACGGTATTTCCGTGGCGCTGTACAACACCGCCTTTGGCCTGGTGGTGGCGATTCCCAGCATGATCTTTTATCGCCATTTCCGCGCCAAGGTGGATGCGCTGCTGGTGGGCATGGAACAGCAGGCCATTCATCTGGTGGACGTGGTCCACGGCGACCGCGACCGTTAAGGAGATCGGCATGAACTTCAGCCGAGGCCGCAAGCGCGAAGAGCCGGAAATCAACTTCATCCCGCTGATTGACCTGCTGCTGGTGATCCTGATCTTTTTGATGGTCACCACTACCTACAATCGCTTTGCCGAACTCAAGATCAACCTGCCCACCGCCAGCGCCGATGCCCCACTGGAAAAACCCCTGGAAATCCGCGTGGCGGTCAATCCAGCCGGTGAATACCGGGTAAACGATCAGGCTGTGGCCAGCCCGGCGCTGGCCGACGCGCTGAAAGCCGCTGCTGGCAGCCAGGCCGACCCGGTGGTGGTGATTCAGGCCGATGGCAAGGCGCCGCATCAGGCGGTGGTGTCGGTGATGGAAGCCGCCCGCCAGTCCAGCCTGAGCAAGCTGACCTTCGCCACCCAGGCACCGGCAGCGCAGTAAGCCGTCGGGATAAAGCGGCCAGCCCAGCCTGGTTGCTTTATCTCAGGATACGCTGAAAAAATCGTCATTCCCGCGAAGGCGGGAATCCAGGGTGTTGATTTTACTGGGTTTTGTTTTTGGCAAAAACGGTTTTTCTGAATAAATCAGCGCGTCCCTCATGCGCCTAGCCTGCTGGGTAAATCGCACACAGATGCCTTGCCAGGCGGTTTTTTCTGCTCCGCTCACGCTGCACCCAGGCATCTGCCGCGCTGCCATCTCACACTATGTCCGATACTCCCAACACCTTCTCTGAGCGTCTGCAAGCCTTCTGGCATGGCCGGCGCGACCCATGGCTGGCACTCTGGACCATTCCGCTATCCTGGCTGTTTGCCGCGCTGGCGGCTCTGCGTCGCGCCGCATTTGCCTGCGGCCTGCTGCGCCGTGAGCAGCTGCCGGTGCCAGTGGTGGTGGTCGGCAATATCCATGTTGGCGGTGCGGGGAAAACCCCATTGACGCTGGCGCTGCTGGCTAAACTGCACGCTGCCGGGCTACACCCCGGCGTGATCAGCCGGGGTTATGGCGGCACAGCGCGGCAGGCGCAGTCAGTCGGAGCCGAAGACAGCCCGGCCCTGGTGGGCGATGAGCCGCTGCTCTACGCCCAGGCCGGCTTTGCCGTGGCGATTGGCCGCCGGCGCAGCGAGGCTGGGCGCGCGCTGCTGGCCGCCCACCCCGAGGTCAATGTCATTCTGGCCGACGATGGCCTGCAACACTACGCACTGGCGCGCGACATCGAGCTGGCGGTGGTGGATGGCGGGCGTGGTTTTGGCACGGGCCGGCTGCTGCCTGCCGGGCCGCTGCGCGAGCCGGTCAGCCGGCTGGCGCAGGTGGACGCGATTGTGATCAATGGCGAGACAAGGCCAGCCGGGTTGCCGGTGCATCCGCGCTGTTTTCATATGCATTTGCAGCCCGGTGCGCTGTACCGGCTGGCCCAGCCTGAGCAGACCGCCCAGGCTGCCGCATTTGCCGGACAACGGCTGGTGGCGCTGGCCGGCATCGGCCATCCGCAACGCTTTTTTGCCACCCTGCGCCAGCAAGGGCTGACGCCAGCGCGCTGCCTGGCATTTGCCGATCACCATGCCTTTACCGCCGCCGACCTGCCCGACGACGCCGATGCGATTGTAATCACCAGCAAGGACGCGGTTAAATGGCGAGCGCTCGATAATGGTAAACTCTGGGTTTTGCCAGTCACCGCCCAGCTCGACCCCGAACTGGCCGACTGGCTGGTTTCCACGCTGAAAGAACTGCTCCATGGACAGCAAGCTGCTTGAAATTCTGGTCTGCCCGGTCTGCAAAGGCCCGCTGGTGTTTGACAAGCCCGCGCAGGAACTGATCTGCAAGGCCGACCGCCTGGCTTACCCGATTCGCGATGGCATTCCGGTGATGCTGGAAAGCGACGCCCGTGAACTGCCGGCCAGCGAAGAGGTGCGCGGTGGCTGATTTTCGGGTGGTGATTCCGGCCCGGCTGCACTCTACCCGCCTGCCCGACAAACCCCTGGCCGACATTGCCGGCCTGCCGATGGTGGTGCGCGTGGCGCAGCAGGCGGCCAAAAGCGGCGCGCGCGAGGTGGTGGTGGCCACCGACCACGCGCGTATCCTGCACGCCTGCGCCGAACATGACGTGACCGCCCGGCTGACCCGCGCCGACCATCCGTCCGGCACCGACCGGCTGGCAGAAATGGCCGACCTGCTGGCGCTGGCCGACGATGACATCGTGGTGAATGTGCAAGGCGACGAGCCGCTGATCGACCCGGCGCTGATCGACCAGCTGGCCGCGCTGATGGCCGCTGGCGAAGCGCCGATGGCCACGCTGGCGCATCCCATCCATGATGCGGCAGACATGTTTAATCCAAATATCGTCAAAGTGGTGCTTGACCGCCACGGTCATGCGCTTTACTTTAGTCGGGCTCCGATTCCCTACGCCCGCGACGCGTTTGCCCACCGCACCGACGCGCTGCCGCCAGATCTACCCGTTCTGCGCCATATCGGGATGTATGCTTACCGCGCCGGCTTTCTGCGTCACTACCGTGAACTGGCACCGTCTGCGCTGGAAGCCATCGAAGCGCTGGAACAATTGCGCGTACTGTGGCACGGCCACGCCATCGCGGTTGGCGTGGTTGACCAGGCGCCGCCAGGCGGGGTGGACACCCCAGAAGACCTCGCCCGCGTGCGCGCCCTGTTTCACTCATAATCATAACGACCGCCAATCCTACAAGTGGAGTCTCACTCAATGAAACTGATTCTGTTGGGCGCACCGGGCGCCGGCAAGGGCACCCAGGCCAATTTCATCAAAGATAAATTCGGCATTCCGCAAATTTCCACTGGCGACATGCTGCGCGCCGCCGTCAAGGCCGGCACCCCGCTGGGCCTGGAAGCCAAAAAGATCATGGATGCCGGTGGTCTGGTGTCGGATGAAATCATCATCGGCCTGGTCAAGGACCGCATTGCCCAGCCGGACTGCGCCAACGGCTTTTTGTTTGACGGTTTTCCGCGCACCCTGCCGCAGGCTGACGCCATGCAGGCCGCTGGCGTGACCATCGACTACGTGGTGGAAATCGACGTGCCGGACAGCGAAATTGTTGAACGCATGTCGGGCCGCCGCGTGCATGTGGGGTCGGGCCGCACCTACCACATCAAGTTCAATCCGCCCAAGGTGGAAGGCGTGGACGACGAAACCGGCGAAGCGCTGATCCAGCGCGATGACGACAGCGAAGAAACCGTGCTCAAGCGTCTGGCCGTGTACCACGAACAAACCGAAGTGCTGGTAGGGTATTACTCCAAGATGGCCGCCAGCGGCGACGCCACTGCGCCGAAGTATGTCAAGGTGCCGGGCGTGGGTTCGGTGGATGGCATCCGCGACGCGGTGTTCCGCGCACTGGGTGCCTGATTCCGCGCCTCTCGTCTGCGCGGTGCGCCTTAGTGCGTGCTGCCTGGCACAAAAAGCCCCGTCTGGCTCCTGCCCGGCGGGGCTTTTTGCTACAATCGCCGGATTGTGAACTGCCTGTGGGCCTGCTCTGTCATGACCTTGAAAAATGCTTTCTACGCTCAATCCGGTGGCGTCACCGCCGTCATCAATGCCTCGGCAGCCGGGGTAATTGAAACCGCCCGTCGCCATGCTGACAAAATCGGCACGGTGTATGCGGGCCGCAATGGCATTATTGGCGCGCTGACCGAAGACCTGATCGACACCAGCCTGGAATCCGACGCCGATATCGCCGCGCTCAAACACACCCCTGGCGGTGCGTTTGGCTCGTGCCGCTACAAGCTGAAAAGCCTGGAAAGCCACAAGGCCGAATACGAGCGGTTGATTGAGGTGTTCAAGGCACACAATATTGGCTATTTCTTTTACAACGGCGGCGGCGACTCGGCAGACACCTGCCTGAAAGTGTCGCAGCTGTCGGAAACCCTGGGCTACCCGATCCAGGCCATCCATGTGCCAAAAACCGTCGATAACGACTTGCCAATCACCGATTGCTGCCCCGGCTTTGGCTCGGTAGCCAAATACGTGGCCACCTCGATCCGCGAAGCCGGCTACGATGTCGCCTCGATGGCCAAAACCTCGACCAAGGTGTTCATCCTCGAAGTGATGGGCCGCCACGCCGGCTGGATTACCGCTGCCTGTGGCCTGGCCAGCGAAGCGGCCGGCGAGCCGCCGCATATCCTGTTGTTCCCGGAAGTGCGTTTTGACGAAACCGCCTTCCTGGCCAAGGTGGACGCCTGCGTCAAGGAATACGGCTACTGCGTGGTGGGCGTGTCGGAAGGCATCCGCAATCCGGACGGCAGCTTTGTGGCCGAAACCGGGCTGAAAGACGCCTTTGGCCATGCCCAGCTCGGCGGGGTGGCACCGGTGGTGGCCAATCTGGTCAAGGAAAAACTGGGCTACAAATATCACTGGGCAGTGGCCGACTACCTGCAGCGCGCTGCCCGCCATATTGCCTCGCAAGTGGACGTGGATCAGGCGTATGCGCTGGGCCAGAAGGCGGTGGAACTGGCGCTTGACGGTGCCAATTCGGTGATGCCGACGGTGGTGCGCGAAGCCGACAGCCCGTATACCTGGCATATCGGCGTGGCTGAGCTGAAGGACGTGGCCAATGTGGAAAAATTCATGCCGGCTGAGTTTATCAGCGCCGATGGCTTCCATATCACCGACGCCTGCCGCCGTTACCTGTCACCGCTGATTCAGGGCGAAGCCTTCCCGCCGTTTGCCAATGGCCTGCCGCAGTATGTGCGCCTGCAAAATCAGGCGGTAGCAGCCAAACTGCCTGCGTTCAAGGTATAAGCCATGCCACCCGCTAGGCGGGTGACAGGCTCACGGCACAGAGGCCCCGACGCGGTGAGCGTCGGGGCCTCTGTGCTTGTGCGGACTTCGACCAGTCCGCTCAACGCGGGATTTTGACCCGGTCCTCGTCAAAATCCCCTTTTTCTGCGCCGCTGTGGCAGGCCAGGCAGTTGGCGGCACTGCCAACAGACTGACGCCGCCATACCTCAGCGCGCACCTCGTCGTGCTTGCGGACAAACCAGGCGGTGGTGGTAATCCGTGGCGGCTCGCCCGCCTTGCGCGATGGCTCCAGCGGCAAACGGTTTACCGCCGATGCCGCCGCCAGAAAGGTGCGAATCGCCTGTTCGTCTTTTTTATCCAGCGTGGCATTGCTGCCGTAATGGTTTTTCAGCGTGTCCATCTGCTGCTGCCAGGCCGCAGCGGGTAACAGGCCGGGTGGATAAGCCATATGGCAGCTGGTACATTCGGTTTTCCACACAGCAGGCACCTGGCCCACGCTGAGCTGCTTCGGGCGTTTGCCATAGCCATGGTGGTGGTCATCATCATCGGCGTAAGCCAGGCTGCTGCACAGGGTCATGGCCAGCAAGAATATCGGGGCGCGTGTCCAGGTCATGGTGTGCTCTTGAATGCATGAATCAATCGGGGTGAAAGGTTGGGCAATCAGCGGGCCAGGGATTATTTCACGGTAACGATCCAGCTGATGAAATCACCTTTTTCCTGCGCGGTGCATTCACGTTTCAGCACATCATCACAATTGCGGCGAAACCATTTTTCCACTTTCTTGCTGTCGGTAAACCGGGTGGGGGTCACTGCCGGGGCAAGCGGCTCAATCGGGCGAAACGCGGGGGTTTTACCCGGCTGGCGCGGGTCGCTGCTGTGGCAGGTGGCGCACTGCATCGGCTTGCCGCTGGCACTGGATTCACGAAAATACAAGGCCTTGCCACGTTCGGCAGCAAACCCGGCAAACGCTGGGTTGGCTTGGCGCACCTGCTGTTCATAGTCTTTCAGCAAGGCAGGGTTGGCCTGGGCCAGGCTGGCCGACAGCAGTAATCCCATGACAATGAAACACTTCATCGAAAACTCCCTGGTACATAGTCAGTCTGGCTATCCTGGTCGAGAAAACTTAACAGTAGATTAACCCTCTTGATACTCAGGGATTTTGTGCTTTGTGGACGCCGCTAATCCCCGGTTAAGCTCAGCGCTTTAAGCTGATGGCGATACCTTGACTGTGCAGGAGCTGATCTGTCATGAAGCCGTTTTCCCGTTTTCGTTTTTATCACTGGGTGCTGGCCCTGGTGTTTGCCGCCGCATATCTGACCGGCGAAGATGCCGAGCTGGCGCATGTCTGGCTGGGCTATGGCTTGTTGCTGTTACTGGGGCTACGCCTGCTGCTGGCGCTGTTCAAGGCCAGGGGGTTTCCACGCCTGTGGCCATCGGGGCCGGCCTGGCGCAAGCCAGTAGGGGCGCTGGGGCGGATGGTTACCCTGAGTGCCTTGCTGGGCTTTGCTGCCACGCTGGGGCTGGGGCTGACCCTGGTGGACAACCGTGCCGCGCTGTCTGATGGCATGGCCAGGCTGATTCCTGCCGCACAGGCAGATTCGGGAGGCGAATTCAGCGCGCATACCCTCAGCCGCTGGTTGAGCGAGAGCGATGAAGTTCACGAGGCACTGGCCAATGCCGCACTGGCTTTGGTGGGCGGGCATCTGGCCTGGTTGCTGCTGTTTAACCGCCGTCAGGCGTGGGCGCTGGTACGCGGTAGCACGCCAGCGCAGGCCGCCAGCGCGACATCGTCCGGCCCGCAAGCGGCGCGAGCACCGCTGGCAGCGCCAATGCTGATGTCGCTGCAGGTGCTGGCAGTACAACGTGACCCCCGTGCCCAAGTCTGCCATATCCGCTTGCGCCGACCGGCACAAGCAGAGGGAGCAACATTTTTGCCTGGCCAGTTTCTGACCGTGGCGGTGCCCTTGGCGTCAGCGCCAGTGTGGCGCTGTTATTCGCTGTCCAGCGCGCCGCACGATGCGGACTGGCAGTTGACCGTCAAGCGGGTGGCTGGTGGCCAGGCGTCAAACTGGTTGAACGACCAATTGCAAGCGGGAGACCACTTGCGCGTGCGGGCACCGGCAGGGCAGTTTGTGGCCCCGTCGCTGGCACATGATCTGCTGCTGATTGCCGCAGGCAGCGGCATCACCCCGGTGTATTCGATTCTGCGCGCCGCCTTGCATGACGGCCAGGCAAACATCCGGCTGATTTACGCCAATCGCCAGGCCGATGCGGTGATTTTTGCCAGGGAAATTGCCCAGTTGCAGCGCGACTACCCACAGCGGCTGTCGGTACACTGGCATCTGGATACACAGGATGGCCGGCTGGACCGCCTGGCGCTGCTGCCTCGGGTGCAGGGCTGGACGCACGCCAATGCCATGCTGTGCGGCCCACAGGCGCTGATGGCTGAACTGGCGCGTGCCTTGCTGGCGGCTGGCATGCCGGCCAGCCGGATTTATCAGGAGCAGTTTCAGCCTGCCCAGGTTGGCACTCCCACCCCTGGTGGCGTAGCCAGCACACTGCAGGTGACGCTGGATGGCCACACCCACCAGTTGCCAGTGGCAGCTGGAGAGGTATTGCTGACGGCCATGGAGCAGCATGGTCTGCAGCCGCCCAGCGCCTGCCGCTCAGGGGCGTGTGGGGCATGCAAGTGCCGGGTGACTTCCGGGCAGGTACGGCTGCGGGAAAATGGTGCGCTGAGTACTGCCGAACTGGCCGAGGGCTGGATACTGGCTTGCCAGGCTGAGGCAGTGTCAGCCAAGGTGACGGTGCAGTATTGAGCGCTGACCACCCTCCACGACAACGGCCCTGGCGGCGATTCAGGGTCAGTGAAATCGCCGCCAGGGCCGTGTGCGCAAGCTGAGCGGGGTTGCTTGGTGTTGTGTTAACGACGGTTTTTCATCAGCCCGATCAAGCGGTCGAGCAGATGCTGGTCCTGCTCGTTTTTCAGCAGGGCACCCGCGTGTGGCGGCGCGCTGCTGCCGGCCAGGCTGGCCGCCAGCGGGGCGCTGCTGGGGGTCAAACGTTCGTCGGCCAGCAGGCGCAGCCAGTCGAGCAGTTCCGAGGTGGAGGGTTTTTTCTTCAGGCCGGGCAATTCGCGCACGGCCAGAAACACTTCCAGCGCTTCGGCAATCAGTTGCTCGCGCAGGTCGGGGTAATGTACCTGGATGATCTGGCGCAGGGTGTCGGCGTCGGGAAAGCGGATGTAGTGAAAAAAGCAGCGGCGCAAAAAGGCGTCGGGCAGTTCTTTTTCGTTATTGCTGGTAATCAGGATAATTGGCCGCTGGCGTGCGCGCACCTGCTGGCGGATTTCGTAGACGTAAAACTCCATCTGGTCGAGTTCGCGCAGCAGGTCGTTGGGAAACTCGATGTCGGCCTTGTCGATTTCGTCGATCAGCAGCACCGGTGCCTGGTCGGCGTCGAATGCTTCCCACAGCTTGCCCTTGATGATGTACTCGCCCACGTCGCGGCTGCGGCTGTCGCCCAGCTGGGCGTCACGCAGGCGGGACACGGCGTCGTACTCGTACAGGCCCTGCTGGGCCTTGCTGGTGGATTTGATTGGCCAGACAATCAGTTCTCGTCCCAGCGCCCTGGCCACTTCTTCGGCCAGCATGGTTTTGCCGGTGCCTGGCTCGCCCTTGACCAGCAGCGGGCGTTGCAGGGTGATGGCCGCATTGACCGCCATCATCAGGTCATCGGTGGCCACATAGTGTTCGGTGCCGCTAAACAGGGTGTGCATGGATTATTGCCGAATGAATTCTTCTTCCAGGGTATCCAGGGTGATGTGCCATTTGGCCATCATGTATTGCAGCAGGGCCATTTCCGGCTCGCTGATGGTGTCGTCGGCCTTGCACAGGTCAAGCGCGATGGCGCAGGTGAGCAGGCGTTTTTGCGGGTCGCTCACTTCGTCCAGCAGCAGGTCGGCGCGGGCGCGGTCGATCAGGTGGATGCTGCCATCGGGCTCGGCTTCATCGCTGATGTCGTTGCAGTAGTCGTGAAAAATGGTCAGGAACTGCTTGCGTTCCAGGTTGAGCAGGGAAAACAGGCTCAGACGCTCAAAGCTGTCCAGTTCACGCGGGTCCATCACCCCGTCTCCCATCATGAACATACACAGGATGCGGGCAATTGCCTGCGGGCTGTTGGGGGCGTAGTTTTTCATGCAGATTCCTTTGGGACAGCCAGTTCGGTCAAGCCGGCGCGCTCAAGAAAACGCGACGGAATAGGGGCAATTTTACGGGTTTGGTAGTCAAAAAACACAATACCGGTCTTGATGCGGGCAATTTCTTTTCCACTAGCCTGATTGTCCAGCTGGTAGAACATGTCAAAGCCGTAGGGATTGAAGTCGCCCAGGGCGATGCGCACGGTCAGTTGTTCACCATGAAAGGCCTCGGCGCGGTACACCACCACGGCGTCGGCCAGCACAATGCCCACGCCTTCAATGTCGATTTCGCTGTAGCCCAGCGATTTAAAGTATTGCAGGCGCGCTTCATGGGCGAGCGACAACACGGCATCATTGCCAAGGTGGCCGCCATAATTGATGTCGCCGATCCGCACAGCCACTTCGGTCTGGAAATGGCAGGCGTCCGGCAGGGTCAGCTTGACACGGGCCAAGGTTAACTCCAGTCAGGGTGGAAAATACGATCGAGTGTATGCGTGGCCTTGTGTTAAATCAACAGGCCAAGGGCTGGCTTTGCTAGACTGAAAGCCTGTTCTGTGGCGTTTGCATGCGATGAAAGGGTTTCATCCATGCTGCACAGGGGTCTGGCACAATCTGGCCGCTGTGGCGGGCGTGGCCTGTTCTGTGGGCGCAGCATGCCATTTTCAAGGAGTGAGCCATGTATCAACGGATTTTTGTCCCGGTTGACGACAGCAGCACGTCGCGTCGGGCACTGGAAGAAGCCATGCGTCTGGCCAAGCACACCGGGGCTACCCTGTTGCTGGCCCATGTGGTGGATTTGGCCCAGTTTGGCTGGGGCGGCACCGAGTTTCTCGATGCGTCTGAACTACAGAGCAATATCAAGGCCACCGGGGAAGCGGTGTTGAATGCCTCGTCGTCGCTGGTGGAAGCCGCCGGCCTGCCGTGCAATGCCACCCTGCTGGAAAGCTGGGGCGACAAAATGGCCGAGGTGCTGGTGCAGGAAGCAGAGGCCGAGCATGCCGAACTGATTGTGATGGGCACTCACGGGTTTTCCGGGCTGATGCATCTGCTGATGGGCAGTGTGGCTGAAGGCATCATGAAAAAAGCCTCGGTGCCGGTGATGCTGGTGCGCTCGAATGAAACCGGTCCGGTGACTGAGACAGTTGCTATGCCGTCGATTTGAGCGGCAAGCATCCGGTTTGCAGGGGTGGCATGGCGCAGCCTGCTGCAGACGGTATCGTCTGGGTGGCATGATAAACGCACAATGGCCTGTGTCCGCTGGATCATCTGCCTGGCCACGGGGCCAACCGGGCAAGGAAGATGTCATCGAATCACAGGCCATTGCGCATTCAATCATGCGCTGGCAATACTCAGCACGAAAAACAAGCTTGGCTGCTCTCCGTTTTGCCCCTGAATATGCGCAGTGCGTGACGTGTGCGGGCTGAAGTCAGGCGTTGGGTGCTGATGATGGCCTGCTATTGCTGGGCGGTGTGTAACAGTCTGGCATGACAGGATAGCCATGCCGGGCTGCGGGCTCCGGCCAGTCAACTGAGCAAACCCTCTCCGGCACCATGCCGGCTCAAGCCGAGGTGACAGCGTCGGATTGCATGTCGGCCTGGGCCTTGACGGCTTTACGCAGGCTCTTGTACAGATCCGGATGGGTGTCCTTGAGATACTCGATGATTTCAAAATCTTCGCGCTTGACCTTGGACAGATCCACCTGCTCGATATGCACCAGACGGAGCAGTTCACGAACCGGCTTGGGCATGTTGCGGCCCGATTCGTAGCGGGAGCCACCCGATTGGGTTACCCCGATCTTGCTCCAGAATTCTTGCTGGTTCAGGCCCAGCTTGCGGCGGATTTCCCGTGGGTTCGGGATTTTTTCAAACAGTTTCATAACATTTCCTCTCGTCGTTGGTAGCGTACGCCCCGTACTCAGGTTATAAGTCAGATTTGGAAAAATTCCAAACACATAGTGAGCTTGACTGTATTTTTAGCTGGAAGTTTCCACAACTACGTACTTCCACTTAATATTTTAACCAGCGGGGAAGATGACGACAACGGAATGCGACGAAAAGTTTCGTTAACGCGCAAAAGCGTGTCGTATTCAGGCATACGCACGTTTCGGGGAATACAAGAGGGGAAGGTGGCGAGCCTGACCCCCGGCACTTGCAATAAGCGGCTGTGGCTGCTTCCTTCCGGACCTGACCAGGTTCACCACCTTGCAATGCGGGGAGACCCGCCATAGAACTTACCATCATACCCGATGTGCCTTGCCTGGGGAAGCCCCACTGGCAATTTATTTTGACGCCCGCTGACAGCCGCTAAGGCTGCAGAGCTGACGCCACAACACAGTCGCTCTGTGTGTCGGTTATCCTTCCGTGCGAATCGCGTGGATAAAATACTGTTGTAATTTTGCAACTTTTGGTCCAACCACCGCCATGCAGTAAGGCTGCTGCGGATGGCGATCAAAGTAGCGGTAGTGCGTCATTTCTGCCGGGTAAAACACCCCAGCCTCGACCACCTGCGTCACCACCGGGTCAGGCCACACACCGTTTTCAGTCAGGTTGGCAATGGCCTGATGGGCGGCTTCCCGTTGCCGGGCATCGTGGTAAAACACGGCTGAGCGGTATTGGCTGCCAACGTCATGACCCTGCCGGTTTAAGGTGGTAGGGTCATGCGTGGCAAAGAACACCTCAAGCAACATACTGAAATCAATGATGTTTGCGTCAAAGACAATCTGCACTGCCTCGGCATGGCCAGTATCACCCTGGCAAATATCCGGGTAGGTGGGATTCTGGGTATGGCCGCCGATGTAACCCGAGCGCACGTCATGAACGCCGCGCAAGCGGGTAAACACCGCCTCCAGACACCAGAAACATCCGCCTGCCAACGTGGCTTGGCTCAGGGTCACTGCCGGAGCAGATATCATCATCAGGTCCTGTACGTAGAAATACTTAATGCAGCTACTGAGTACGGTATATGGGGTTTAAGCAAAAATTTCCAGCTTTTTTTTGCAAAAAAATCCCAATCACCTCGAATGCGCATAACGGCGGCAGGTTTCCCGCACGGTTTCCGTCTGCACCGCCACACTGGCGCTGATTGGTTGGGCATAGCCGCCCCCCATACATAACGCCACCGGCATGGCGTGCTGCGCGCACGCATCCAGCACCAGCCGGTCGCGTTGCGCCAGCCCGTCGGCGCTCAGACTGAGTTTGCCCAAGCGATCGGCAGCCAAAGGATCCGCGCCAGCCAGATAGATCACCAAATCCGGGCGAGCCTGGGCAAATAATGCTGGCAGGGCAGCTGACAAAGCCGCCAGATAAGGGCCATCACCGGTATGGTCAGGCAATTCGATATCCCAATCGCTGGCCACCTTGCGAAACGGAAAGTTGCCGGCACCATGCATGGAGAATGTGTAAATACTCGGATCGTCCTGGCACAGCGCCGCCGTGCCATTGCCCTGATGCACGTCCAGGTCAATCACCAGCCCACGGCGGATCCGTCCTTCCTGCTGCATCAGCCGCAACGCCACCACCAGATCGTTGAACACGCAAAACCCGCTGCCGGTCTGCCGGCTGGCGTGGTGCGTACCGCCGGCCAGATTGACACCGCAGCCGCTCCACAAGGCGCTGCGACAGGCGGCAATGGTGGCCCCCACCGAGCGGCGGCTGCGCTCCACCAGCGCAGCCGACCAGGGAAAACCGATTTCACGCTGGGCAGCTGCGCTGAGAGTGCCGCTGAATACCTGACTGATATAGTCGGGATCATGCGCCAATGCCAGTTCAATAGCGCTGGCAGCGTCTGGTTCGGCCAGCAGGGGCTGGGCAAATTCGGCCACGGCCTGGCGCAACAGCGCGTATTTTTCCATCGGAAAACGATGGCCGGGCGGCAGGGGCAAGGAAAAATGGTCAATGTAAAAAATCTGCATGCGGGCTGTCGGTATTCGCTGAGGGCGCGGGTACAATCGCCCGTTCGGTTATTGGCCCGGCAACGCGGCCTGGAATGTTGCCATGAGAATCCTGTTGGCCCCGATGGAGGGGCTGGTCGACGACCTGATGCGCGAACTGCTGACCAGCATGGGCGGCATCGACCAGTGTGTCACCGAGTTTGTCCGGGTTACCAGCCATCTGCTGCCCAGCAAAACCTTTTATCGACTCTGCCCGGAATTACTGCAGGGCGGACGCACGGCGGTTGGCGTGCCGGTCAGCGTACAGCTACTGGGGTCTGATCCCGCCTGCCTGGCGGACAATGCCGCCCGGGCAGCGGAACTGGGTGCGCTGGCAGTGGATCTGAACTTTGGCTGCCCTGCTCCCACGGTCAATCGTCATTGCGGTGGCGCGGTGCTGTTGCGTGAGCCGGCACGCTTGCAGCAGATTGTCCGGGCCGTCAGGGAAGCTGTGCCCGCCGGGGTGCCGGTCACCGCCAAAATGCGACTGGGCTACGACGACACCTCACTGACGCTGGACTGCGCCCGCGCGCTGGCCGAGGGTGGCGCGGCAGAGCTGGTGGTGCATGCGCGCACCAAACTGGAAGGTTATCGCCCGCCGGCGCACTGGCCATGGATTGCCCGCATCCGTCAGGCGGTAGCGATCAATGTGGTGGCCAATGGTGAAATCTGGTCGCTGGAGGATGCCCTGGCCTGCCGTCAGGCCAGCGGCAGCGCCGATATCATGATTGGCCGTGGGTTGGTGGCGCGCCCCGACCTGGCCTGGCAAATTGCCTGCCAGCAACGGGGGCTGCCGTATCAAGCACGCAACTGGTCGCAGATGCAGCCGGTGGCACAGCAGTTTTTTCAGCTGTTATGTCATCGGGCCGACAGCCAGTATCCCCAGGCACGGCTCAAGCAATGGCTGGCGCTGGTCAGCCGGGTATTTCCGGCGGCACAGCCTTTGTTGCAGCAGGTGCGTCAGCTCACCACGGTGGCGGCGCTGGAGGCCACGCTGGCTGAGTCGCGCTTTTGGGATGACTAAATTATGACCATGATATTTTATTTTGTGTACTATAGTTAATAAGCATCAGTTTTACCTGCCATGCCCCAGTATGGCATACGCCGTTTGCACGGCAAGGAACCTTCATGTCATCGCGCCATCCGCCCACCCAAATCCTGCTGGTCTGCATGGGGAATATCTGCCGCTCACCCACCGCCGAAGCCATTGCCCGCGCCCAGGCGCACGCCCGTGGCCTGGGCGGACGGGTGACACTGGACTCTGCTGGCACGCACGCTTACCACGTTGGGGAAGCCCCCGACCCGCGCGCCATCGCCAGCGCCAGACAGGCCGGTTACGACCTGACCGCCTTGCGCGCGCGCCAGGTGAACGCGATCGACTTTGCCCGTTTTGACTGGATTATCGTAGCCGACCGGCAAAACCTGGCCGAGCTGCAACGCCGCTGCCCGGCAGACCATCAGCACAAACTGCAGCTGATGTGCGCCTGGCTGGAGGGGCAGGACGTGCCCGATCCGTATTACGGCGGGCCAGAAGGGTTTGTCGACATGATCCACCTGCTGGAACAGGCGATGGCGGCCATGCTGGCGCAGCTGTGTCCCAGCAATCAAGCGGCACAGCGCGGCACGCCAGGGGGCACAGATGCACACTGACAGCCCGCCAGCGCTTTGGGACGAAGACGCCGATGACGATGCACAGGCCAGCAACTGGCCATTGGGGCTGGCGCAGGCCGACTGGCAACGGGCGGTGGGCGATGTGCTGTTCGAGTGCTGGCTGCCTACCCGCCAGTTGCGCTGTTCTGCCCAGCTGCGTACCTTGCTGGAACTGAGCGCGCTGCCATCCGACCCCTGGGAGGCCCTGCGCGAACGGGTACACCCCGAAGACCGCGCCGGCCTGCGCCACGCACTGGACACCTGCTGGCGCTCCAAAACCGGGCGGTTGCGCCATGAATACCGGCTGCGCACCGACCAGGGCCACTATCGCTGGGTGCTGATTCGCGGCTTGCTGATTGAGCGCGACGCGCATGGCGTGCCCCAGCACATGCTGGGTGTGCTCAGTGATATTTCGGCGCGCAAACAAACCGAAGCCATGTTGCAGCGGCATGAACATCTGGTGGCCAGCAGCTCGGACGCCATGTCGTTTATCGATGCCAATCTGGTGATTGTGCTGGCCAACCAGGCGATGAGCAGCCGCTTTGGCCTGCGCCCGGAGCAGGTGGTGGTGCGCAGCATTGCCGAAGTGTTTGGCCAGACCCTGTTTGTGGAAAGCATGCGCGACGGGCTGCAGCGGGCGCTGGCCGGTGAAGCGTTGCATTTTCAGCGCTGGATGGTGTACCCGGCACAGGGCCGGCGGTATGTCGATGTGCGTTACGACCCGTGTGGCCAGCCTGGCGACCCCTCGCACGGGGTGGTGATTACCGTGCGCGACATGACCGATTCTGCCCGTCAGTCCTTGCTGATGGCGCAAACCCAGCGCGCGGCCCAGGTGGGTGGCTGGGAAATCGACAGCCTGCGCCATGAGGTGTTCTGGACGGAAGAAATGTTTGCCCTGCTTGGGTTGGCTCGTGACCAGCAGGCACCGTCATTTGACGCGTTGCAGGCGCGTCTGCCGGCTCAACAGGCCGAACAACTGAGCCGCCAGTTGCAGGCGGCCATGGCCGGCACGCTGTCCGAGTTTGAGCTGGAGCTGGACCTGGCTGGCAACACACGGGTGCCCGACCGGGTGCTGTATCTGCAAGGGCGCAGTGAGCATAGCGCCCGACGTGGGGTGGTGCGGGTGTTTGGCTCGATTCAGGATGTCACCGCCAGCAAGGCGGCGCAGGATCAACTCAGGCTGGCCGCCACGGTGTTTGAATGCAGCCGGGAAGGGGTGTTCATTGCCGACGCCAAGCGCCGGCTGGTGGCAGTCAACCCGGCGTTTTGCCGGATGACCGGCCTGCGCGCCGACAGTGTGCTGGGCCAGCCGGTGCGCTGCCTGACCTCACCTCACCACGACGAAGCATTTTATCAGCAGCTGTGGCGCACTGCCGAGCAGGAAGGCGGCTGGCATGGCGAGCTGTGGGGCGTCAACAGCCAGGGGGAAAACTACCCGCAATGGGCATCGCTGACCACCGTGCGCGAAACCGATGGGCATATCAGCTATTATATTGGTATGTTTGCCGATATTTCGGCGCGCAAGGAAGCAGAAGCGCGCGTGCATCAACTGGTGCACTTTGACAGCCTGACGGATTTGCCCAACCGGGTCTTGCTCCAGCAATGCCTTCCAGATATGCTGAACGGGCATCGCTACACCCATCGCGGCCTGGGGGTGCTGTTCATCGACCTTGACCGCTTCAAGAACATCAACGACACCCTGGGCCATCAGCTGCTGCGCCAGGTGGCCGCCCGCTTGCACACCGGGCTGGGCCGCGAGGACTTGCTGTGCCGCTATGGCAGTGACGAATTTGTGCTGGTGCTGACCGGCATCGACCAGCCCACCGAGCTGGCCCGCCGCGCCGCACTGATTCAGGACGCCTTGCTGCAGCCACTGTGGGTGGCCGGCACCGAGTTGGCCCCCACCGTATCCATCGGGATCAGCGTGTTTCCCCAGGATGGCGGCAATGCCGACACCCTGCTGCAACATGCCGATGCGGCGCTGTACCACGCCAAATCGCAAGGCCGCAATAATGTGCAGTTTTTTACCGAGGCGCTGAATCTCCGCGCCAGCGAGTTCCTGCAGCTGGAGCACAGCCTGCGCCGTGCCTTGTCGCGCCATGAGTTTTGCCTGCATTACCAGCCGCAGATCAATATGGCCACCGGCCAGCTGGTGGGGATGGAGGCGCTGATTCGCTGGCAGCATCCTACCCTGGGGCTGGTGGCACCCAGCAAGTTCATTCCGGTGGCGGAAGATACCGGCATGATTGTTGCGATTGGCGAATGGGTGATGCTGGAAGCCTGTCAGGAAGCCCAGCGCTGGCAGCGCGAAGGCCTGACCGATGTGCCGGTGGCGGTGAATCTATCGGCCCATCAGTTCCGCGCCGGGGTCAAGGATTGCGTGTCCCGCGCGCTGGCCCTCAGTGGCCTGCCGCCGCAGCGACTGGAGCTGGAAGTGACGGAAAGCCTGGTGATGGGTGAAGCGGATCAGGTGATTGCCAGCCTGCGTGAATTGAAAGAGATGGGGTTGATTTTGTCGATTGATGACTTTGGGACCGGGTATTCCAGCCTGTCTTATCTGAAGCGGTTTCCGATTGATCGCCTGAAGATTGATCGATCGTTTGTCTGCGATATCGCCAGGAACCAGGACGATGCCGCAATTACCACGGCAATCATTCATCTGGGCCACAATCTGCGCCTGGAAGTGGTGGCCGAAGGGGTGGAAACCCCCGAGCAATGGCAGTTTCTGCGTCAGCATGGCTGTGACCATGTGCAGGGCTACTGGATCAGCAAACCACTGGACAGCGCCGCGCTGACAGTATTTTTACGCAACTGGCGCCAAGGATTGCCCTTATGACGGCTTCTTCTCCCCGCCTGCCGGCCAGTTTTACCCTGACCCCCAGCCACACCGCCGATATCGTGCTGCCGTTTCAGCCTGGCGAACGCCGGGCCAGTGGCACCGTGGTGGTGGTGGGCGCGTCCACCGGTGGCACCGAGGCACTGAAAACCCTGTTGTGCCAGCTGCCGGTGAGCATGCCGCCGATTGTGGTGGTACAGCATATGCCGGAAATGTTCACCCGCTCGTTTGCCAGCCGGCTGGACACGCTGGCGGCCTTGCGAGTCAAAGAGGCCGAACAGGGCGATGTGCTCAAGGCAGGGACGGTGTATATTGCCCCTGGTCATTCACATGTGCTGATTACCGCATCAGGCGGTGGGCTGAGCCTGCGCCTGTCGGACGCGCCAGAGGTGAATCGACATCGGCCTTCAGTGGATGTCTTGTTCCGTTCTGCGGCCAATGTGCTGGGACGTGCGGCGATTGGCGTAATCCTGACGGGCATGGGTCGTGACGGCGCGCGCGGCATGGCGGAAATGAAACAATGCGGCGGCTATAATCTGGCCCAAGATGAAGCCAGCTGCGTGGTGTTTGGCATGCCCAAGGAATCGATTGCCCTGGGCGGGGTAAACGAAGTGCTGCCATTGACCAATATTGCCTCACGTTTGATCGCATTATGTGAAAAGCGTACCACTTGGCCGCCGCATTAAGTAAACTCACGTAATTCTCCGGCTTGGGCCGGTTCATTCGAGTGGACGGAGACCTTCTGCATGCGCGATGAAGCTCGCCACGCACTGCCGGTGCTGGTCGTTGAAGACGACGCCGACCTGCGTGAAGCGATAATTGATACCCTGAGCCTGGCCGGCTACGCCACGCTGGAGGCCGCAGATGGCCACCAGGCGCTGGCGTGCCTGAAGCGCGAGCTGGTGGGCCTGGTGCTGTCGGATGCGCAGATGCAGCCCATGGATGGCTATCAGCTGTTTGCCGAGCTGCGCAGCCGCCACCCTGGCATCCCATTCATTCTGATGACCGCCTACGGCGTGATCGAGCGCGCCATCGAGTTGCTGCGCAACGGTGCATCACACTATCTGCTCAAACCATTTGAGCCGGATGGACTGATTACCGAAGTAGAGCGCCACATTCTCAAGCCGCGCAGCCGGGCCGAGCCGGACATGGTGGCGCAGGATGCCAGCATGCAGGAGGTATTGCGTCTGGCCAGCCGGGTGGCGGTGACTGACGCCACCGTGCTGCTCAATGGTGAAAGCGGGGTAGGCAAGGAGGTTGTGGCACGCTTCCTGCATCGGCATTCCATGCGTGCGGATGCACCGTTTGTGGCGGTCAACTGTGCGGCGATTCCGGAAAACCTGCTGGAGTCCACCCTGTTCGGCCACGAAAAGGGGGCCTTCACCGGTGCCAGCACCAGTTTTGCCGGCAAGTTTGAACAAGCGCAGGGCGGCACCTTGTTGCTGGACGAAGTTTCGGAAATGCCGCTGGCGCTGCAGGCCAAATTACTGCGGGTGCTGCAGGAGCGCGAACTGGAGCGGGTGGGCGGAACACGCACGCTGAAGCTGGATGTGCGGGTGATCTGCACCACCAACCGGGTTTTGGCGGATGAGGTCAGGAAAGGCACATTCCGCGAGGATCTGTATTTCCGGATCAACGTGTTCCCGCTAACGATTCCGCCTTTACGCCAGAGAAAGGGTGATATCGTGCCGCTGGCGCAGCATTTTCTGGAAAAATATGCCCCGACACACAAAAAACACCCGGTGCCCGCACTATCGGCAGCAGCTATCGAGCATTTGACGGGTTACCAGTGGAACGGTAACATCCGTGAGCTGGAAAATGTCATGCAACGGGCATTGATCCTCTCTTGTGGAGAAAGCATCCTCCCGCAGGACCTGATGCTTCAGGTTCTGTCACCTCCGGAATGCACTGCCCCGGACGCCACGCCGGGCGAAAGCGAAGGGGCTGCAGCGCCAACAGAAGACGATATGAGCATGCACCTGTTGGAAAAGCGGCATATCCTTGATACGCTGGCTACCGTCAACGGGGTGCGCAAGTTGGCCGCCGAGAAACTGGGCATCAGCGAACGGACCTTGCGCTACAAATTACAGCGTTACCGCGAAGAAGACACCGCTCCATCCGGAGCGCAAGAACAATCTCCGGCAGAAACCCTGCCGGCTCATCAAATGTCAGGAGAACAGCATGTCTGTACAAGGCATTGATCAGGTTTTAGGTGAAATGCGCGGCGTTTCGGCCCTGGCTTCCGGACGCGCGCCAGACCCTGCTGCCGCCATACCGCCTGGCGTAGACTTTGCGGAAGTGCTGCGCTCGTCGATCGAGCAAGTCAATACGGTTCAGCAAACCTCGCAAGACCTGCAAAAACGTTTCGAGCTGGGTGACGAAAACGTGAATCTGCACGACGTGATGATTTCGTTGCAGAAGGCAAGCCTGTCGTTCCAGACCATGGTTCAGGTGCGGAACAAGCTGGTCACGGCTTACCAGGAAATCATGAACACGCAGGTGTAAGCACCGGTTTTTCCGGCAGCAGACACGGTGGCTTTTCTGCCCTTAGCGGGTGGCAACTACATGTAGATTTTTATGGCAGAGATTGCAGAACAAGGCAATAACCTGAGACAGAATCGCGTGCGTGAAAGCATGGAGCGTTTCCGGGAACTCCCGACAAACAAACGCACCCTGCTCTACGTGGGTTTAGCCGCGATTGCCGCCCTGGTCATTGGCACCGCACTGTGGATGCGTGAACCCACCTGGAAAGTCCTGTTCAGCAATGTGTCTGACAAGGACGGCGGGCAGATCACCACTGCATTGCAGCAGATGAACGTTCCCTACGAGCTTTCTCCGGGGGGCACGATTGCCGTGCCCGCCGAGAAAGTATACGAAACCCGGCTAAAGCTCGCCTCGCAAGGCCTGCCCAAGGCCAGCGGCGTGGGTTTCGAATTGATGGACAACCAGAAGTTCGGCATCAGTCAGTTTGCCGAACAGGTGAACTACCAGCGCTCGGTGGAAGGCGAACTGGCGCGCACCATTCAGGCGCTGAGCACGGTGGAAGCGGCCCGAGTGCACCTGGCCATCCCCAAAAACAGCGTTTTTCTGCGCGAACAGCAAAAACCTACGGCATCGGTGGTGCTTAACCTCAACCCTGGCCGCCTGATTGACGCCACCCAGATTCACGGCATCATGAATCTGGTATCGTCTGCCGTACCTGGGCTGCCGCCACGCAACATCACCATTGTCGACCAGGAAGGCAATCTGCTGTCGTCGATGGGTGAGCTGAACCAGCAAAACCAGAATGGTCTGGACCAGCGCCAGCTGACCTACGTCAAGGAAATCGAACAAACTTACATCAAGCGCATCGAAACCATCCTTGAGCCAATCTTTGGCAAGGGCAACGCCCGCGCCGAAGTGACCGCCGAGCTGGATTTCGCCCAGCGTGAGCAAACCTCGGAAAACTACACCCCCAATTCGCCGCCCAATGCCGCCGCCATCCGCAGCCAGCAGATGCACGAAAGCACCGAGCGCGAACCGATTGGCCCAGGGGGCGTGCCGGGTGCCTTGTCCAACCAGCCTCCCAATGCTGCTGCTGCGCCAATTACCCTGCCGCCGGGCACGCAAGCCGGGATCACCGCCAACGGTCAGGCTGCACCAGACAAATCCAGCAAGAAAGACTCCACGGTCAACTACGAAGTGGACCGCACCATCCAGCACACCAAGCTGCCGGTGGGGGCAATCAAGCGGGTGTCGGCTGCCGTGGTGGTGAACTACAAGAAAAAAGTCGACAACAATGGCGAGAGCAAGTTTGTTCCGCTGACCCAGCAGGAGCTGGGCCAGATCAACAATCTGGTCAAGGAAGCCATGGGGTATAACCCGACGCGGGGTGACACCCTGAACGTGGTTAACGCCGCCTTTGCCGACAACACCGCCCGCCCGGCGCTGGAACAGCGCGCCATCGACTTTGTCACCGAAAATATCTTTGACATCGCCAAATGGGGCCTGCTGCTGCTGGTGCTGCTCTACCTGATCTTCGGCATCATCCGTCCGATCGTGCGCGAGGTGATCAACCCGCCAGTGCCGGAAGAAGAATACCCGGATGGCCCGGCTATCGAAGGCGAAGAGCTGACTGGTGAAGAAGGCGACGAAGTGGTTGACGACGTAGAACTGCAGCGCCGTGAATACGCGGCCAACCTTGAGGCTGCACGCGAGATCATCCGCAACGATCCGCGCATGGCTGCCCAGATCATCAAGGAGTGGATTAGCGATGAGTGATGCCGGCGTGCGCCGTAGCGCAGTCCTGCTGTTCAGCATTGGACAGCAGGATGCGGTCGAGGTATTCAAATACCTTGGCCCGAAAGAAGTGCAGAAAATCAGTACCAACATGACCCAGATCACCAATCTGAGCATTGATGAAATCGCCACGTCGATCCAGCTGTTCCGTGACGAAGCCAAGATGCGCGCCTCGATTGGTGCCGCTGACGAATACCTGCGTCAGGTGCTGGTGGAAGCCCTGGGCGAAGACAAGGCCTCCAACCTGCTGGACAAGATTTTTGCCGGCAACGACAACTCGGGTATCGAAAGCCTGAAGTGGATGGACCCGTCCTCGGCTGCCGACCTGATTCGCAACGAACACCCGCAGATCATCTCGACCATTCTGGTTCACCTCGAACCCGATCAGTCCAGCGCGATCATGCAGCATTTCTCCGAACGGCTGCGCAACGACGTGCTGCTGCGGATTGCCACGCTGGAAGGCGTGCAGCCGCAGGCGATCCGCGAGTTGAACGACGTGCTGACCCAACTGCTGTCGGGTTCGGACCGGATGAAGAAGAGCGCCATTGGCGGCGTGCAGATGACCGCCGAAATCCTCAACTTCATGGGCAGTTCCTACGAAGCCTCGGCGCTGGGCTCGATCCGCGAATACGATCCGGAACTGGCGCAACGCATTCAGGACAAGATGTTCGTGTTCGAAAACCTGTGCGATCTGGACAACCGTTCGATCCAGGTAATCCTGCGCGAAATTTCGCCAGAGTCGCTGATTACCGCGCTCAAAGGCACCAGTCAGGAGCTCAAGGACAAGATCTTCAAGAACATGTCTTCGCGGGCGGCAGAAATGCTCAAGGACGACTTCGAGGCCAAAGGCCCGGTCAAGGTGTCCGAAGTGGAAGCCGAACAGAAGGAAATTCTCAAGATCGTGCGCAAGCTCGCCGACGATGGTCAGATCGTGCTGACCGGCAAGAGCGGGGAAGAAGGCGTTGTCGAGTAAAATCATTTCCGCTGGCGACCTGCAGGGACAGCAGCTGCAAACCCTGCAATTTGCCTCGTTTGGCCAGGGTACACCCAACTCCCGCCTGGCCAGGACGACGGCTGCCATCGCGCCCAAGGTCACCTTGCCATCCAACATGGACCTGAGCGCCTTGCTGGCGGCAGCCGGCGTGGACGACCCCGCGGCCAGGGCGGCGGTAGCGGCTGAACCGTCGCTGCCCGCCTCAATGCAGGTGGATGCCGATGAAGCTTCCGCGTTGCTGGCACCAGATCCGATCCTGGACGGCGAAAACGCTGATGCTGGCGTGGATGATGCCAGTGATGAACCTGACGCTGAGCCGGAACCCGACATCCCGGAAGAGCCTGAACCGCAATGGCCAACGGCGGCCGAGCTGGAAGCCATCCACCAGGAAGCGTATCAGGCAGGCTATGATGCCGGCCACGCCGAAGGTCTGGCGCGAGGCGCTGAAGCGGGTCATCAACAGGCATTCGACCAGGCACAGCAGCAATTTGACCAGCAGGTGCAGGCCTTTGCCCAGTTGCAGGATGCCTTTCAGGCCAATCTGAGCGAGCTGGAAGTGGAAATTGCCCCGGCGCTGCTCAAGCTGGCGGTGAATGCCGTGGAAAAACTGCTGCACGACCAACTCGCCACCAAGCCTGATGCCGTGCTGGCCGTGATCAAGCAGGCCCTGCAAGTGATTCCCACCGAAGTGGCCCGCGCCACGGTGCGCGCCCATCCGGCAGATATTGCCGCCCTGCGAACATTCTTGCCGACGCAAACCCCGGATACCCTGTGGCAGTTTGTTGAAGACGCCAGCATCACGCAGGGCGGTTGCCTGGTGGACATGCCGTCTGCCAGCCTTGACCTGACCCTGCAGACCCGCTGGAAAGCCCTGCTGGCCACCCTGGGAGCCGACGCCGATGTCGGCGCTTGATCGCTGGCTGGCGTATCTGGGGGCCTGTGAGCAGACCCTGGATGAAGCCGTGCTCTGGCAACCCAAAGGCCGGTTGACCCGTGTTACCGGCATGGTCATGGAAGCCGTTGGCCTGCGTTTGCCGGTGGGCAGCGCCTGCGTGATTGAAATCGACCCACATCATCGGGTGGAAGCCGAAGTGGTGGGCTTTTCTGGCGATAATCTGTATCTGATGCCGGTGACCAATGTGCATGGCCTGGTGCCAGGCACGCCGGTTTCTGCGCTGATTTCCCATCACCCCCCGCAATACGAACACCAGCAGATTCCACTGAATGCCAATGGCCCGTTTGGCCGTCAGGTGCCGGTAGGGGCCAGCCTGCTTGGACGCATTCTTGATTCGCTGGGACGACCCCTGGATGGCCTGGGTCCGATTCACCCCGATGCCTATTACCCGCTGTATGCCCAGCCGATCAATCCGCTGGGACGCACCCCGGTGCGTGATGTGCTGGATGTCGGTGTCAAGGCCATCAATGGCCTGCTGACCGTGGGACGCGGCCAGCGGCTGGGCCTGTTTGCCGGCTCTGGCGTGGGTAAGAGCGTGCTGCTGGGAATGATGGCCCGGTTCACCAAGGCCGACGTAGTGGTGGTTGGGCTGATTGGCGAACGGGGCCGTGAAGTCAAGGACTTCATCGAGAACATTCTGAGCGAAGAAGGCCTGGCCCGTTCGGTGGTGGTGGCCGCCCCGGCTGATTCGCCGCCGCTGATGCGTTTGCATGGCGCGGCTTATGCCACCGCGCTGGCTGAATATTTTCGCGATCAGGGTTTGTCAGTGCTACTGCTGATGGACTCAGTCACCCGTTATGCGATGGCACAGCGGGAAATCGCCCTGGCGATTGGCGAACCGCCAGTCACCAAGGGCTACCCGCCGTCAGTATTTGCCAAACTGCCACAGCTGATTGAGCGGGCGGGCAATGGCGGCAATGGCGGCTCGATTACCGGGTTTTATACCGTGCTATCCGAAGGCGATGACCAGCAAGACCCGATTGCCGATTCGGCGCGGGCCATTCTGGATGGTCACTTTGTGCTGTCGCGCTTGCTGGCCGAGTCTGGCCACTACCCGGCCATTGACATTGAACAGTCGATCAGCCGGGTGATGGTGGATATTGTCAGCAAGCAGCAGCTGGAAACCGCACGGAATTTCAAGCAACTGTATTCGCGCTACCAGCGCAACCGCGACCTGATCAACGTCGGGGCCTATGTGTCCGGCTCTGACCGCATGCTGGACGAGGCAATCCGTTTGCACCCGACCATGGAAACCTTCCTGATGCAGGCCATGGACGAGTCTTACGATCTGGACAACACCCAGTTCCTGCTGGGCAATGTGTTAGTATCCTGAGCAGCGTTAACCCATGCCGGCATGGCTTTCCGGCATGGTCAGTGATTCAGGCAGCACGCTGCCAAACCTTACATCCCGCTATGGCGGGAACCAACGAGTCAGGAAGTTTGCATGGCCGTCAGCAAGTATCAGCTGTTGATTCGCCTGGCCACTGAAAAATGTGATGACGCTGCCCAAGTGATGAACTACGCCCGTCAGCGTATGGAAACAGCGCGTCAGCGCCTGCAGCAGCTGGCGCAGTTTCTGGCGGATTATCTGCATCGGCGAATTGCTCAGGGCGAACAAGGCATGGCCGCCGGCCAGTGGGTGGATTATCAGAAGTTTATCGAGCGTTTGCAGGAAGCCATTGCCGTACAGCGCCAGGAAGTGGACAGTAGCCAGAACGCCTATCAGCAGGCAACCGACGCCTGGCAGGCGGCACGAAAAAAACTGAAAGCCCTGGAAAAACTCCAGGAGCAGGAAGATATGCGAGCCCGTTTGCGCGAAGCCAAACGGGAGCAAAAACAAACGGATGAATTTGCCGCCCGGATTTTCCGGGAATCCAAGTCCAGAACGTGAAAAATCATCTGGAATGCAAATTGCTTGGCTACGCCAAAACCTTCCTCAGGGGCGCTTGCAATGACCATCAAAATTATCTCGAATGCACCCACGGCGACGCCGTCCACCTCTTTGTTCAAGCAGCCGGGCAGCGCAAACGCGGGGGCCATCGACCTGTTTTCCAGCCTGCTGGGCGGACAACTGGGCGAACTGGACACGTTGCTGGGTGACACGCTGAACAAAAGCACCTTGCAAAGCGAAGATGCCGCGCTGTCACCGCTGGCCCGCAAGCTGAAAGCCCTGAAAAACACCCCTGAAATCACCCAGGAAGCAACAACCCCCACCCCCACCCCGGATACCAATCTGGCCGCCATGCTGAGCGCGGCGGCCCTGCTGCCTTTGCCTGCCCGGATTCCCGCCCCGGCGCGCGATCCTGATGCCGTGACCGAAGGATCGGCCCAGCCTGAGCTAGGCGTTTCCACCGATCTGCTGGTGAGTGCCGATGCCGAGCAAGCCGCCACGTCGCAAACCATCACGTCACCAGCCTTGGTCCAAGTGCCAGGCACCACCACCGTGGCTGCGCCATCCAGTGAAGCCAGCGACACAGAATCTGCCGCTGCTGCCAACACCAGCGCCGCCTGGGTGGACCCCAAGCTGGCAACCGCACCCGCGCCGGCCACCGGCCAGCAGCCCCCCGCCTTGACCTCATCTGAGCAAAAACCGCGCGTTGAACTGGCCGTGGCCACCGAATTGCCGTCCAGAACAGCGGCAGAACTTGCCGCCAACGGACAAAAATCTCGCCAGGATGCGGCAGATTTTACCCAGGCACTCAAGGAAACCGTCGCCGAAGCCACCACCAGTACCGCTCCGCTGGCCAGCGATGGCCGGCAGATTCAAGTGGCCGTGCCCAGCGCCCAGCGCGGTGTGCCAGCACATGTGATCACCATTCCAACCCCGGTGGGACAGCCGCAGTGGGCCGATGACGTGGGCCAGCAAGTGGTGGTGATGATGAACAGCCGGCTGGAAACCGCCCAGCTGCAAGTCACCCCGCCTGATATGGGGCCGGTGGAAATTTCGCTGAAAATGGGTAATGATGGTTCTGCCCAGCTGTCGTTTGTTTCCGGTGTGGCCGAAACCCGTCAGGCGCTGGAGCAGGGCCTGCCCCGCCTGAGCGCCATGCTGGCTGACAACGGCATTCGCCTGGCGGATGCCCAGGTGTCGTCTGGCCAGGGACAGAATTCCCGCGATGCATCACAGTTTGCCCAGCAAGGGCAGGCAGGCCAGGGACAGGGTCAACAAGGTGGACAAGCAAATGGACGCCCGGCCACCGCCCAAGAGCTGATTGCCGCTGGTTTGCCAGCGGATACGGTGGCGGTGAATATGCCGATTCCGAGTAGCGACGTGAGCATCTACGCCTGACCACATGCGGACGTCACAGCATTGTGTTAATGTTGGGCAAGAAAAAAATATCCAGCAATTTCTCTGAAAATCTGGAAAAATAACTCGCTGTCTGTACAGCATCATCAACATCAAGGTCGTAAACATGGCACAAAGCAAGGCAACTACGGCAGCTCCCAATCAGAAACCGGCTGGCAACAAGCGCACGATGGTGATCATCATCTCCGCGCTGGCGGCTGTGCTGATCCTGCTGGCCGGTGCAGTGGGTTATCTGTTTTTGAACAAGCACAACCAGAATGGCGAAGACGGTCCGGCACTCGGCGCGCCAGGCACCTTGCCCGTCTTTGAAAAAATGGACGCCTTCGTGATCAACCTCAGCGGCGAGCAGGGTGGCATGCTGCAGGTCGAAATGGAAACCGAGCTGTCGGCAGAAAGTTCGCGCGAAATCGTCAAGGCGTATACGCCCAAGATTCGCAGCGCCATCATCATGCTGCTGTCGTCCAAGAGCGCCCAAGAGTTGTCCAGCGCCGAAGGCAAGGCCAAGCTGCGCAACCAGATTCGTAAAATCATCAATGAAACGATTGGCGCCAGCCCGGATCGTCCGCTGGTGGTCGGGGTGGTGTTCACCTCGTTTATTGTCCAGCAATAAAGGCTTAAGGCATGGCTGACGACATTCTCTCCCAGGACGAGGTTGATGCGCTATTGCGAGGTGTCTCGGGCAGCACCGAGTCCGACGATACCCGCATCTCCCCGGTCCGTCCTTATGATATCGGTCGCCAGGAGCGTATTGTCCGTGGCCGGATGCCGACGCTGGAAATCATCAACGAGCGTTTTGCCCGTAATCTGCGCATCGGCCTGTTCAACTTCATTCGCCGCAACGCTGAAATTTCTGTCGGCCCGGTGCGGGTGCAAAAGTACAGTGAATTCATCCGCAATCTGGTGGTGCCCACCAACCTGAATCTGGTTCATGTCAAGCCGCTGCGTGGCACCGGCCTGCTGATTTTTGATCCGGATCTGGTGTTTCTGGTGGTGGACAATATGTTTGGCAGCGATGGCCGCTATCATGTGCGGGTGGAAGGGCGTGACTTTACCCCAACCGAACAGCGGATCATCCGTCGCATGCTGGACGTGGTGTTTGCCGAATACCAGAAAGCCTGGGAACCGGTTTATCCGATCGAATTCGTGTTCATGCGCTCGGAAATGAACACCCAGTTTGCCAACATTGCCACCCCAACCGAAGTGGTGGTGGCAATGACCTTCCGCATCGAACTCGGTGCCGGTGGTGGTGACTTCCATGTGTGCATGCCGTATTCGATGGTCGAACCGCTGCGTGACCTGCTGGCCTCGACCATGGCGGCTGACCGTACCGAAGTGGACAATCGCTGGGTGAATCTGCTGTCCAAACAGGTTCAGGTGGCCGAAGTGGATCTGGTGGCCACGCTGGCCGAAGCCGACATTACCCTGGGGCAGATTCTCAACCTCAAGAAGGGGGATGTGATTTCGGTAGAGATTCCCGAATCGATCGTGGCTTCGGTATCAGGCATCCCTGTGGCAGAATGCCACTATGGCACGGTCAATAACCAGTATGCGTTGAAAGTCGACCAGATTCTGGCCGGCGCGCAGGAAATGAGCGAGCTGGTGATCCCGCCACGGGAAATTCAGCTGCAAAAACAATCTCTCAATGGGCAATAAGCAATGACGACTGAAAACTCTGTCAGCATGGATGACTGGGCTGCTGCCTTGGCCGAGCAAACCTCTGCTACTGATGCCGCAGCGCCTGCTGCAGCGCCAGCGCCGTCTTCGGTGCCGCAGCCGGCCATCAATCTGTTCCAGGACTTTTCTGGTTCTGCCACGGATCTGGTGGCAACCGGTGATGGCAGCGCACCGCAAAATCTGGACATGATTCTGGATATCCCGGTCAACATGACAGTGGAGTTGGGTCGCACCAAGATTGCCATCCGCAATCTGCTGCAACTGGCCCAGGGCTCGGTGGTGGAACTGGACGGCTTGGCGGGCGAACCGATGGATGTGCTGGTGAATGGCTGCCTGATTGCCCAGGGTGAAGTGGTGGTGGTGAATGACAAATTCGGTATTCGCCTGACCGACATCATCACCCCGTCCGAGCGTCTGCGTCGCCTGCAAAAATAAGCCGTGTCCATTTTCGCGCGCTGCACCCGTCTTCTTGCGCTGCCCTGCCGGGCAGCGCTTGTTTTTCCAGGCACCACCCTGGCGGCCACCGCCACGCCCATGGCCAGTGAACTCTCCCCGGTGTCTGGCCTGGTGCAAATGCTGCTGGCCATGGGGCTGGTGCTGGGGGTCATTTTTGCCCTGGCCTGGCTGATGCGCCGGGTCAACCCGATGGCACTGGCTGGCAGCCAGGCCGCATTACGGGTGATTTCCGGCGTGATGGTGGGCCAGCGTGAGCGGGTGGTGATTGTCGAAGTGCAGGGCAAATGGCTGGTGCTGGGCGTTGCCGCACAATCCGTTACCCTGCTGCATACCCTGGACCGGCCAGAAGACCTGCCCGCCTCTCCTTCGGTCACCACTGGCCCGTTTGCTGACAAACTGCGCGCCTTGCTTGAATCGCGTGGCATTTCCCTGCCAAAGAAACCATCATGAAGCTGTCTTGTTATATTTCCCGGCTCAACCTGCCTCCTCTGTCCCGCGCCATGTGGGCAGTCCTGGCGGTATCCGGGCTGGGCATGCTGGCTGCCAGCCTGCTCTGGGCCAACCCGGCCATGGCCGAAGGCCTGCCAATGATGAACAGCAGCCCGGCACCGGGCGGCGGCAACAATTATTCCCTGTCGCTGCAGATGCTGCTGTTTCTCACCTCGCTAAGCTTTATCCCCACTGCCTTGCTGATGATGACCTCATTCACCCGCGTGGTGATTGTGCTCTCGCTGCTGCGTCAGGCGCTGGGCACCATGCAGTCGCCACCCAATCAGGTGATCGTCGGCTTGTCGCTGTTTCTCACCCTGTTCATCATGGGACCGGTGTTTGACAAGGTATATAAAGAAGCCTGGGTGCCGTTCTCGGAAGACAAGATCAACTTTCTGCAGGCGCTGGACAAGGGCTCGGTGCCGATGAAACAGTTCATGATGCGACAAACCCGGGAAAAAGACCTGGAGTTCTTTCTGGAAGTCTCGCAAAGCCCCAAACCTCGTGGCCCGGAAGACGTCAGCATCAAAACCCTGGCTCCGGCCTTCATCATCAGTGAAATGAAAACCGCCTTCCAGATCGGTTTCATGATCTTCATTCCGTTCCTGATCATCGACCTGGTAGTGGCGTCGATTCTGATGGCCATGGGGATGATGATGGTGTCACCCGTCACCATTGCCCTGCCATTCAAGCTGATGCTGTTTGTGCTAGTAGATGGCTGGACACTGCTGCTGGGATCGCTGGTGCAAAGTTTCTACGTCAGCTAGGGAGACAGCAATGACCCCGGAATTTGTGATCAATCTGGTTCAAGGTGCCCTGTTCATGCTGATCGTGGTATCTGCCCCGATCATGGGTGTGGCGCTGCTGGTGGGCTTGCTGGTCAGCGTCTTGCAGGCCGCTACTCAGATCAATGAAATGACCCTTACCTTCATTCCCAAACTGCTGGCGATGTTTGTCGTGCTTGTGGTGGCTGGGCCGTGGATGGTCAGCACGCTGATGGACTACACCATCCGCCTGTTTACCAGCATCCCCAATGCTGTGGGCTAAAGAACCGTCGTGATTCCCGCCGCCCTGAATCTGTCTGATGCCGAAATCTCCGCCATGCTCAGTGCGTTTTTGTGGCCGTTGTTTCGCATTCTTGGCTTTTTTATCGCCGAACCGGTATTCAGCTCGCGCAGCATTCCACGTCAGGCCAAAATCATCATGGGCATTGCACTCACCGTGATGATCGCCCCACTCTTGCCACCGATGCCGGTGGTACCAGTCATTTCTGGCACCGGCCTGCTCATCATTGTGCATCAGCTGCTGATTGGTCTGGCCATGGGCTATGTGATGCGGCTGATGCTGACCGCAGTGGAAATGGCCGGCTTTTTTGCCAGCTCGCAAATGGGTTTGGGCTTTGCCATGTTTTTCGACCCGCAGCACTCCGGCCAGGTGCCCACCCTGTCGCGTTTGCTGTCTTTGCTCACCTTGCTGCTCCTGCTGGCAATGAACGGCCACCATCTGATGCTGTCCACCCTGATCAACAGCTTCAAGGTATTCCCCATCAGCACCGAAGGCCTGCCGGCCATCAGCTTTCGCCTGCTGGCCGAGTGGGGCCATGAAGTGTTTGCCTTGGGCCTGCTGTTGTCGATGCCGGTGATGGCAGCGATGCTGATTGCCAACATAGCCATGGGGGTGATGACCCGTGCCGCCCCACAGTTCAACGTGTTTACCTTTGGTTTTCCACTGACCATCACCATCGGCTTTGTGGTGTTGTACTTTTCCATGCCCTATTTTATTGAAGCCGTGAAGATGCTCTACGAACACGGCACCAGCCTGATTCTCACCCTGCTCAAGGCACAGCCCAGCTGAGCCAGACCGGCTCGCAGACGGGTTCTTTTTCCCGCCCGCCCGCCTGCGCCCGGCTGTGATAAAATTAGCTGGTTTCTGATGCTTTTTTCCGGTTACGCAAAACACCCGCATCTGGCGGGTGTTTTGCGTAAGCGCTATCTGACATTTTATTGAGGTTGCTATGGCTGGACACAGCAAATGGGCCAATATCAAGCATAAAAAAGCCGCGACGGACGCCAAGCGCGGCAAGATCTTCACCCGGGTGATCAAGGAAATCACCGTCGCTGCCAAAATGGGCGGTGCCGACATCACCTCCAACCCGCGTCTGCGCCTGGCCGTAGACAAGGGCTTTGACGCCAACATGCCCAAGGACACCATCCAGCGCGCCATCGACCGTGGTGCCGGCAACCTGGAAGGCGTCAACTACGAAGAATGCCGCTACGAAGGTTACGGCATTGGTGGCGCAGCGGTGATGGTGGATTGCCTGACCGACAACAAAACCCGCACCGTAGCCGACGTGCGCCATGCGTTTTCCAAGTTTGGCGGCAATATGGGCAGTGACGGCTGTGTGGCCTTCCAGTTCAAGCATTGCGGCCAGCTGCTGTTTGCTCCGGGCACCGACGAAGACGCGTTGATGGAAGCCGCGCTGGAAGCGGGGGCCGACGATGTGCTCAGCCACGACGACGGTTCATTTGAAGTCATCACCCCACCGTATGAGTTTTCTGACATCCGCGCCACCCTGGAAAAAGCCGGCTTCAAGGCCGAAATGTCCGAAGTGACGATGAAACCGCTCAACGACACCGAATTGAGTGGCGACGATGCCCTGCGCATGCAAAAACTGCTCGACGCGCTGGAAAGCCTGGATGATGTTCAGGACGTGTTTACCTCAGCAGTGATGGACGAGTAACGAGTAATTTGCTTTTTTGGATCTGCACACGTCAAGTGTTGCAGACCCCACGCCATCCGGTCGGGACACACGCCGCCGCTCTGCCCGAGCGGCGGCGTTTTGCTTGGGTGGCTGTCCCTGCGCCAGTGAGTCCCAGATCGGTCCGCCTGCCCCTGGCCGGCCAGCCGGTGTACACTGCGCACATCTGCGCGCCGGACGGTTTAACCGGGCCGCACTGTTTGCCTGTTTTCGGGAAAGAGCCTTCATGTCCACAGCCCCTTATCTGCAACGCCGCCAGCGCCTGATGGCGCAACTGGGCAGCGGCATCGTGATTTTGCCCACCGCCCGCCACGCCGTGCGCAATGCCGACACCCACTACCCGTATCGCCCCGACAGCAGCTTTTACTATCTCACCGGTTTTGACGAACCCGACGCCGTACTGGTGCTGCTGCCCGCCAGCAGCCAATCCATCCTGTTTTGCCGCAGCAAGGATCTGGAGCGGGAAATCTGGGACGGCTACCGCCATGGCCCGGATGGTGCGCGCGCGCAGTTTGGCTTTGACCAGGCCTACCCGCTGTCCGAACTCGATCTGCGTCTGCCCGGCTGGCTGGCCAACCAGCCCTGCGTCCATTACAGCCTGGGCCGCGATGCCGACTGGGACCGTCGCGTGCTGGGCTGGATTGACGCCGTGCGCGGCCAGCTGCGCACCGGCGTGTCGGTGCCGCCCTGCATCAGCGATGTGGCCTTGCCGGTTGCCGAAATGCGCCTGTTCAAGGATGCCCACGACCTGAACCGGCTGCGTGAGGCCGGGCAGATTTCCGCCGCCGCCCATGTGCGTGCCATGCAGGCCACCCGGCCAGGGCGGATGGAATACGAAATCGAAGCCGAACTGCTGCACACCTTTGTCAGCCACGGTGCGCGCAGCCCGGCGTATGAAAGCATCGTGGCCGGTGGAGCCAACGCCTGTGTGCTGCATTACGTCAGCAACCGCGACCGCCTGCGCGACGGCGACCTGCTGCTGATTGATGCCGGTTGCGAGCTGGACGGCTACGCTGGCGACATCACCCGCACTTTTCCGGTGAATGGCCGCTTCAGCGGCGAACAGCGCGCCGTGTACGATATCGTGCTGGCCGCACAGCTGGCGGCAATTGATGCCATTCAGCCAGGCGTGCCGTGGAATACCCCGGCAGACGCGGCACTGGCCGTGCTGGTACAGGGGCTGATCGACCTTGGCCTGCTCAGCGGCAGCGTGGCCGGCAATATCGAATCCGAAGCCTACCGGCAGTTTTACATGCACCGCATTGGCCACTGGCTGGGGCTGGATGTCCACGACGTGGGCCTGTACAAGCTGGATGGCCAGTGGCGCAGCCTGATGCCCGGCATGGTCACCACCGTCGAGCCTGGCCTGTACATCCGCCCGGCGGCCAATGTGCCGGAGCGCTTTGCCGGCATTGGCATTCGCATTGAAGACGATGTCCTGGTCACCGATACGGGACCGGAAGTGCTGACCGCTGACGCCCCCAAACACCCCGACGCCATCGAAGCGCTGATGGCCAGCGCCCAGACAGGAGCCCACGCATGACTGCCCATCTGCCCGAACACAGCGAACTGACCGTGGTGGGCGGCGGGCCGGTGGGGGCCACCGTGGCCTTGCTGGCCGCCCAGGCGGGCCGCCAGGTTACCCTGCTGGAAGCCCGGCCCAGCGGATCGGGCCGGCGTGACGACCCCAGGGTGCTGGCGCTGTCGCACACCAGCCAGCAGGCGCTGCTGGCCGCTGGGGCCTGGCCGGACAGCCTGCCCGCCACGCCAATCGACACCGTGCATATCAGCCAGCAAGGCAGCTTTGGCCGCACGCTGATTCAGCGTGACGACCTCCGGCTGCCGCACCTGGGCTACACCGTGGGCTACCACGACCTGAACGTGGCGCTGGACCAGGCGCTGGCGCAGTCGTCGGTGCAGCGGGTGGATGCCGCCACGGTCACCGGCCTGAGCTCGCTGTCGGCCTATGCCCGCGTGCAGTTTCAGCACGATGGCCAGCGCCATGCGCTGACCACCCGGCTGGTGGTGCTGGCCGAAGGTGGCGCGCTGGCAGCCGGCCTGCCCGGCATGCGCCGCCACGAACATGACTATCAGCAATCGGCGGTGATTGCCCGGGTGGAAACCGCCCTGCCGCATCAGGGCATGGCCTTTGAGCGGTTTGCCACCGATGGCCCGCTGGCGCTGCTGCCCTATGGCAATGCACTGATGCTGGTGTGGACACGCGACAGCGCCACTGCCGAAAGCCTGAAAACCCTGGACGACACCGCCTTCTGCACGGCATTGCAAGGCGCAATTGGCGACCGGCTGGGGGCCATCACCGCTGTCAGCCCACGCGCCACCGTGCCGCTGAAACTGAAGTTTGCCCTGAATACCGTCAGTGGCCGGGTGGCGCTGGTGGGCAATGCCGCGCAAACCATGCACCCGGTGGCTGCCCAGGGCTTGAACCTGGGCCTGCGCGATGCGCTGGGGCTGGTTCAAGCCCTGGGTGAGGGCGGCGATGTGGGCGATGCGCGCAAGCTGGCCGAATTTGCCCGCCTGCGCCGCATTGACCGCCGTTCGGTCACCGGCTTCACCCATAGCCTGATCCAGCTGTTTGACCGTCACGACCCGGTGATCAACACCGTGCGCGGCCTGAGCTTGTCGCTGCTGGACAGCATTGGCCCGCTGCGTCGGGCGTTTGCCGGACACCTGGTGTTTGGCGTGGGCGTGTAAGGCGGTGCGCCACTTTTGCGCTGGGGCAAAGCCGGCGCAAGGCGGGATGGGCATACTGCCAGGCACCAGAAACAGGAAAGCCATTGAAAATGAACTGCGAGTGTTTTGACGTACTGGTTGTGGGTGGCGGACTGGTGGGGGCCAGCCTGGCGCTGGCACTGAGTCGCCACGGGCGTCGGGTGGGATTGATTGAAGGCCAGCAGCCACCGCGTGACGGGCTGGCCGACACCAATGACTGGGACCCGCGCGTCTACGCCGTCAGCCCGGCCAACCGGGCGTTTCTTGACAGCCTGAACGCCTGGCCGGACATGTCCCGGATTGGCACCGTCAGTGCCATGGATGTGCGTGGCGACGGTAATGGGCGAATTGCTTTTTCTGCTGCCGACGCCGGCCAGCCTGCGCTGGCCTGGATTGCCGAAAACCGCTGGATGCTGGCCACGCTGTGGCAGCAACTGGCGCAGAGCAACGCCTGTTGCATCACCGGCGTGCGCCCGCTCAGCGTCAGCCATCATCCACGCCATGTCAGCCTGAGCCTGGACGATGGCCGCACACTGAACACCCGGCTGCTGGTGGGCGCGGATGGGGCCAACTCGTGGATTCGCCAGCAAACCAGCATTCATGTTGCCGTCTCGCCCTATGGCCATAGCGGCGTGGTGGCCAACTTTGTCGCCGAGCACGACCACGGCAATATTGCCCGGCAATGGTTTCTGGGCGATGGCATTCTGGCCTGGCTGCCGTTGCCGGAACGGCGCATTTCCATTGTCTGGTCTACCGCCACCCCGGACGCGCTGACCCGGCTGAGCGCGGATGAACTGTGCGCTACCGTCGCCAAGGCTGGCGGCCAGGCGCTGGGCCAGCTGCACTGCCTGACGCCAGCACAGGCGTTTCCGCTGCGGCTGATGCGTCCGGACAGCGTGATCGCCCCACGCATTGCCCTGGTGGGTGACGCCGCACACACCGTCCACCCGCTGGCCGGCCAGGGCGTCAACCTCGGTTTTGGCGACGCCCAGGCACTGGCCGCCCTGCTGGCCAGCCATACCGGCGACGCCGGCGACCTGCTGCTGCTGCGCCGCTACCAGCGCATGCGCCGGGAAGCGGTGAACACCATGCAGCTGACCTGTGACGGGCTGTTCAAGCTGTTCCACACCCGCGACCCGCTGCTGGGCTGGCTGCGCAATACCGGCCTGTCACTGACCCAGCATCTGCCGCTGGTAAAACGGCAACTGGCCCGGCAAGCAATCGGGTTTTAGAGAAACGCTGAAAAAATCATCTGCGAGCCCCTTCACGCACTGATGGCTTGTGACAAGCAGCGGGCTACCAGGCCAGCGACACGGTTTTATGCCCACGGTTCAGGTTAATCCGCTGCTCGCGCACCAGCCCCTCATAGCTGGCCCATACCCGATAACGCCCCGGTGCCAGCCGCACCAGCAAGATGGGCCCCACCGACGGTACCTCCAGCACCATGCGGCCATGGCCATCGACAATGGCCACCTTCACATCCGCCACATACGCCCCGGTGCGTTCGGCCAGAATCAGCTTGAGCGGAAAATCACGCGCCGCCTGATTGACCTGCTCCAGTTCGGTTTCACCAATGCCACCAGACAGATACACCGTGCCATGGGCGTCGGTTTGAGTGGGAAGCGGGGCCAGTTCCTGGGCCGACAACAGGCTGGCGCTCAAGCCGAAGGTGAGGGCCAGAACGCCTTTGATCATGGAATTGCGCATGGGAAACGCCTTCTGAAAGCACAAGCGCCAGGCTCCCGGCCCATGCCGGCAACCCGCTCGCTTGCGGGGGTGAACACACAACAGCACGCAACCGGCACGCACCGCACCGGGCCATCACTCGCTTGCCCCGACCCGAACAGCTTGCGCCCTGGCCGGGATTTTTTCCGTTCGCTTGCCCACATACCCGCCACCTGGCCAGCGCTTACGGCGCGGGTGGCGTAGCCGGGACCGCCAGAAATTTCTGGTGCAGCTCCACCGTCAGTTTTTCAATCCGCTCGGACAGCTGCTTGTTCAGCTCGGTCAGCTGGGTGTTCTGCTGCAACAGCAACAGCATCTGCTCCGCATGCCGGGCGGCGTCGGCCAGCTGCCGGGCATGGTCGGCAGCCAGGTTTTCCCGATGCAGCGCATCGGCCTCGGCATGCACCTTGTCGCGCTCCGCCTGCCGGGTTTGTGCCAGCAGAATCAGCGGCGCCGCATACGCCGCCTGCAGGCTGAACGCCAGATTGAGCAAAATGAACGGGTAAACGTCAAAGCCGGTGATTCCCGCCACATTCAGGCCAATCCATACCAGCACGATCAACGTTTGCGAGATCAAAAACACCGGCGTGCCAAAAAACCGGGCAAACGCCTCGGCCTTCAGTGCAAACCAGTCATTGCCAAATGGTGATGCCAGATGCGCATGGCGACGGTGAAAGCGCAAATGGTCAGGGTCGGGCAGGGTGACGCGCTGGGGAATGGGAGGGGAAAGCGGGCGGGAAGGTTCCATACAGGGTCTGCCAGTGAGGGGGAAGGGGTTAGCCGGGCGAGCCGGGGTCGGGATGGGGAACAGGGAAGCCGTTGGCGGCCAGGGCAGTGAAGATGGCGGCGAAGTTGTTGTCGGAGAGGGCTTGAGTGCCGCGCGGCATCAGGGTGTCGGCGATCCAGGCAAGCATCTCGTCGGTACGATGGCAAAAATCCTTGACCAACAATACTTCATCGCGCGTTTCAGGTGAAAGCTCCGCCAAACTAAACTCATCAAGCAACTCCTGGTGCGATTTAGCTGTAGAAGTCGCGACCTGATCTGACAGTCTCCCGTTCTGACGGTGCCGGATTGTCAGATCAAATTCAAGCTGGTGACTTTCTCACTCCACGCCTCCTTCCCTGCAATCAGGGTTTGCACAGGCGTGCGTCCGCAGCACATCTTACCCTGATGAGTTCGCTCATTGTTGTAATAGGCCATCCAGGCATCAAGATCAGCCTGTAACTCGTCCAGCGACAGGTACAGCTTGCGCCGGAACGCCACCTGATAAAACTCCTGCAAGATCGTTTTGTGGAAGCGCTCGCAGATGCCGTTCGTCTGTGGATGCCTCGCCTTGGTCTTGGTGTGCTCAATGTCGTTCAGGGCCAGATAAAGCTGGTAATCATGGGTTTCCGGCTTGCCGCAATACTCTGTGCCGCGATCGGTCAGCATGCGGATGATGCCCATGCCGTGTTCGTCAAAGAACGGCAACACCCGGTCATTCAACAGATCAGCGGCGGTAATTGGCGTCTTGGTCGTGTAGAGCTTGGCCATGGCGACCTTGCTGTAGGTATCGACGAAAGTCTGCTGATAAATCCGTCCAACACCTTTGATCGTGCCGACGTAGAAGGTGTCCTGCGACCCGAGGTAGCCGGGATGGGCGGTTTCGATTTCGCCATGGGCCAGATCATCATCCTGCTTACGCTCCAGCGCCGCCACCTGGGCATCAGTCAGCAGGATGCCTTGTTCGGCGGCCTGTTTCTCCAGCGCGGCCAGGCGCTGCTTGAACGAAGCCAGACTATTGCGCAACCAGATGGAACGAACGCCAGACGGTGAAACGAAGATGCCTCGCTGGCGAAGTTCGTTGCTGGCTCTGACCTGACCGTGGGCAGGTTGCTCAATGGCGTAGGCGAGAACAGCCGTTTCTGTGGCTTCTGCCACCCGATTCTTTGGGTTCGGTTTACGCCGGTTGCTGTCGAACAGTGCTTCGACACCGCCTTCGGCAACGGCATTCTGGTAACGGTAGAAGGTGTCACGGGACAGGCCCATCACCTTGCAAGCTTTTGAGACGTTGCCCAATTCGGCGGCCAGATTCAGCAGGCCGATCTTGTGACGAATGACATTCTGGTTGAAACTGCTCATGGGGTTACTCCCTGGCGCTCTCGCGCTGTTTTGATGAAGATTCGCACCTCTATCAAAACGGGTAACCCCACCCTTTGGCAAGGCCCTGCTGTCAGATCAAGTCTGAACTTCTACAATTTAGCTTCTGCTTTCCAGTGGCGCAGATACGGCAAACGATGCTTCACCGGGCTCAGCAGCAATGACTCCGGCCGACATGGCACAATGCGTCGGCAGAACTCAGCTTTATCGCCCAAACTGGACTGATACAAATACAGCAATTCACGCATGCAATACGGCGAGTGCAAATACTTGTCGTCCAGCACCACCAACACATGACGGCTTTGGCCAATCTCACGCATGAATGTGGAAATCCAATCACCCGTGCGAGTTTTTTTCTTGTCGTAAATCAGCTGACAGCCGCGCCCGGTAAACTCGGCCTCTAATTGCGCCAACAATGCAGTATTCTCCTCACCCCAGCCATACGACACATACACGGTGGGCTTGTCATCTGGTTGACTGCCCGGCTGCAAACGTTGAATCGGGTCTTGAACCAATTCTTTATCTTGCTTCAGCTCCTGCGCCTGCTGATGGCGCCACGTCACGACTGGAGGCTGGCCCTGCGCCTTGCGCTGGATGGCGTTCAGCAAATCCTCCAGCCAGCGCTGCACCCTAGCCCTGTTTTCTGCCTGTGCCACATGCGCCCGCCACACCAACCGGCCAGCGCCTGGTTGGTCAGGATTGATATCTGGTTGCGCTTCCAGCCAGAAAGTGGCCTGCATGCCTTGGTCAAAAAAGCACACGCCATAACGCCAATACTCCGCATATCTCCCTGCTCGCTGACCAATTTGACACAGCAAGTCTTTCATTACCCCATCGTGCAGAAAACGGTAATCCAGCCAGACTTCCAGATGCGTTTCTGCACTACGCCACACACGATCAATCTGCTCTTGGACTTCACCGCGTTCAAACAATAAATCCGGGGCAAGATATCGAGTCAAATCGGGCTGTTCTGAATGGTATTCCACAGGAAAACAGATGCCGCACTGCTCCATCAGAGAAATAAACAAGGCTTGTTCACCCAGCGAATACTTACCATGCCAAACAAGTTCATCCAGCGTTTCCCGATCAAACTCCCCGCCTTGGCGGCGCAATAGCGGCAGACTACGCTGACGATCCAGCACCGCATATACGCCATTCAGCGCCCATTGCTGATCCAGAACCAACTGATCGCCAAACAAACCTGGTCGGTAAAATACCTCACCGCTGCGGTGCAGATAATGCAGCACCACCTCGGGTGGGGCGCTGGCATGGCTGGCGCGGCATAATGCCTCAAACTCGACGCGAGGCAAGGTGCGCTGTTCGTGCTCACGACAAAGAGTGCGCAGCGTATCGCCAACGGCCACCCAGCTGGCCGGCAACAGCACCTGACCGTAGCGCTCCAGCAACAGCCGCGCCTGGCGCCGAATCGCGGCCAACACGCTGTCCATGCCGTCCACTTGCCGCGCGCTGCATTCGGTGTAGCGCAGATGGCGCAAGCCATGGTCTACCGGCAGTGGCGGCGGCACGCTGTCTTGCAGCTGGTCGCATTTGGACTGCACCACCACCACCGCAGCATCCTCCCCCGCCACGTCGCGCACCATGGCCAGCCAATAGGCCAAAGGCCGATGGCGCATGGCCACGCCATTCTCGGCATAGGGCAGGGCGGTTTCCTGTTCCGGGTTCCACACAATCACAAACAGCGCGCGCTCGTCCATGAACAGGGCATGGGTGCCATGGTAAATATCCTGGCCGCCAAAATCCCAGACATGCGCCATGATGGCCGGGCTATTTTCACTGGCGAGAATCAAGGGCAACGGGTCCAAGTCGATGCCGTGGGTGGAGGGGATGCTGGGGTCAAATGCCTGGCCATGCAGCCGACGGCAGATTTGGGTTTTGCCGGCGGAGCCGTTGCCCAGTACGAATAACTTGATGCGGTGATTGTCTGCCTGGCCTTGATCGAGGTCGGCGCGCCAGGCTTTTAGGCGGGGGAGACAATTTTCTGGGTAAAAATGATCTTGCTGTGATGCCAGTTCATTTGGTGCAATAAGTAAATTATTGCAGTGCAGCGTTTCTAGTCCTACTGCCGTGTCTAAAATACTGCTCCCAGGCTGGCAAGATAGGGAGATTGAATCCGACAAGTGCAATGTTTTTAAGGCGGGTAATTGGAGCAGTGGTGACAGATCGCTCAGCGCTTGGCACCAGCTCAAATCCAAGGACTGCAAGGTGATCAGCGAGGCCAGCGGTGATAGGTCGCTCAGCCCTCGGCACCCTCTCAAATCTAAGGATTGCAAGGTGGGCAGCGAGGCCAGCGGTGACAGGGCGCTCAGCGCTTGGCACCAGCTCAAATCCAAGGATTGCAAGGCAGGTAGTAAGGCCAGCGGCGACAGGTTGTTTAGCGCATCGCACTCGCTCAAATCCAAGGATTGCAAGGCGGGTAGTAAGGCCAGCGGCGACAGGTTGCTTAGCGCGTCGCACCTGCTCAAATCCAAGGATTGCAAGGCGGTCAGGGAGGTTAGCGGCGGCAGGTCGCTCAGCGCTTGACACTCGCGCAAACCCAAGGATTGCAAGGCGGTCAGAGAGGTCAGCGGCGACAGGTCGCTCAGCGCGTCGCACCAGCTCAAATCCAAGGATTGCAAGGCGGGCAGCGAGGCCAGCGGCGACAGGTCGCTCAGCGCTTCGCACTCGCTCAAATCTAGGGACTGCAAGGCGGTCAGGGAGGCCAGCGGCGACAGGTCGCTCAGCGCTTCACACCCGCCCAAATCCAAGGACTGCAAAGCCGGTAGCTGTTTCAATGCTGTTAAATTTACCAAATTGGGACAGTGCCCAAGCCGAACGACTCTCACCCGTGGCAATCCCGCCACCGATGTCTGTACTGGTCAAGTTTTTTCGAACACCCCGATAGGGAGTCAGCCGCTCAAGCCTGCACAGGCGCAGGTTTGAGCTGGCATTGTCTTTCAAACTCTGCCGGGCTCATCTCACCCAGCGCCGAGTGCAAACGCTTCTGGTTGTAAAACTTCATCAGGTAATCCGCCACATCCCGGCGCGCTTCTTCATGGTTGGCGTAATCTTTACGCCATGCCCGCTCCATCTTCAAATTCAGGAAGAAGCGCTCCATCGGGGCGTTGTCCCAGCAGTTTCCTTTCCGGCTCATGCTGCACACCATCTTGTGTTTCTTCAGCAGCGCCTGGTATTCCGCACTGGCGTATTGGCTGCCTCTGTCTGAGTGCAGCAGCACACCTGCAGCGGGGTTTCTCTGCCCTTGTGCCATGATCAATGCCCGGCAGACCAGTTCCGCCCGCATGTGTGGCTCCATGGCCCAGCCAATCACCCGGCGTGAGCACAGATCCATCACCACGGCCAGGTAGAGCCAGCCGCTGCGCGTGCGAATATAGGTGATGTCTGAAGCCCAGGCCTGGTTCAAGGCCTTGGGGTTAAACTTGCGGTTCAGCAGGTTTTCCGCCACCGGCAGCGTGTGTTTGCTGTCCGTGGTGTGAACAAACTTTCGCTTCCAGCAGGTTTTCAAGTTAAATGCGTTCAACAACTTACGCACTTTGTAGCGTCCAAGCGCCAAGCCACGTTTGGCCAGCTCGCTGCGCATTCTACGACTGCCATAGGTTTGCTGGTTCTCGGCAAAGACGGCCTTGAACAGGGTTTCGGTGCGCAGATCACACACCGGGCGATCACCGCGCTGGCGAGCGTGATGCAGGCCGGAGCGGCTCACGCCCAGCACGCGGCAGAGTGTGCTTTTGCTGTGCGCCCTGTCCAGTTGGCTAACGATGGGCAACATCATCGATAAGCGCGGGCGAACAAGGCCGAGGCTTTTTTTAGGATTTCGTTATCCTCTTTGGCAATGCGCAGTTCGGCTTCGAGTTGCCGGATGCGTTGCTGGTCTGGGGTCAGAGGCAGACCGATGCCTGACTGGCCGTTGAGTTCGGCTTTGTATTGGGCGACCCAACGGCGGACGGCGGTTTCGCCAAGGTTCAGTTCATGACAGAGCTGGGTGATGCTGCATTGCTGCTGAACGATTTTTTTGGCGACTTCGAGTTTGAACTCGGGGGCAAAGTGGCGACGGGTTTGTGGCATGTTCGATGTCCTTTGGGTGGTGGGATTGTTCCACCTATCGGGCTGTTCGAAAAGATTAGACCACTACAGTCGGCACTGCCTCAATATCCAACTCCCACAAACCCAGCTCTCTCGCCCCACTCACCCGCGCTTCCTCAATCCGCCGTTCCGCTTCCCGCCAACCCTCGCTCACACCATCCATCTCATCACCTTATCGCCTTCGACACTCCCCACATCATACCAAACACATACCCCACCCCCACCCACAAAAAAGGACGCCCACAAGCGTCCTTTTCTGCCTTACCCCCACACACTAAGCCATTGAACAATCAGTTAAAAAAATCCTTCAACTTATCCATAAACGACTTGGCGCGCGGGTTATGTGTGTCGCTATTGTCCGCGCCCTCGGCGTCAAACTGGCGCAGCAGGTCTTTTTGCCGTTCGGTGAGTTTCACCGGGGTTTCTACCACCACATGGCAGAGCAAATCGCCGTAGCTGGCGCCGCGCACCGATTTGATCCCCTTGCCGCGCAGGCGGAAGGCCTGGCCGGATTGGGTTTCGGGCGGAATCTTCAGCCGGGCCACGCTGTCCAGGGTGGGGATTTCGATTTCCCCGCCCAGTGCGGCGGTGGCGAAACTGATGGGCATTTCGCAGTGCAGGTCCTGGCCGTTGCGCTGGAATACGCCGTGTTCGCGGATGTGGGTGACCACGTACAGGTCGCCTGCCGGGCCGCCGTTCACGCCGGGTTCGCCTTCGCCGGCCAGGCGGATGCGGTCGCCTTCGTCCACGCCGGCGGGGATTTTCACGTTCAGCGTCTTGTTTTTCTTCACTCGGCCCGAGCCCTGGCAGGCGGTACACGGGTCAGGAATCACCTTGCCGGTGCCGTGGCAGGTGGGGCAGGTTTGCTGGATGCTGAAAAAGCCCTGCTGCATGCGCACCTGGCCGTGGCCGCCGCAGGTCTGGCAGGTTTTGGGCTCGGTGCCGGGCTTGGCGCCGCTGCCGTGGCAGACGTCGCAGGTTTCCACTGCCGGGATGCGCACTTGCTTTTCGCAGCCGCGTGCGGCTTCTTCCAGGGTGATTTCCATGTTGTAACGCAGGTCGGAGCCGCGATACACATTATTGCGGCTGCCGCCACCTGCACCGCCCGCGCCCGCGCGGCCACCGAAGATGTCACCAAAGATGTCGGAGAAGGCGTCGCCAAAGCCGCTAAAGCCGGCCCCGCCCGCGCCAAAGCCGGCACCTGCGGCGTTGGGGTCTACCCCGGCGTGGCCGTATTGGTCGTAGGCGGCACGTTTCTGGCTGTCGGAGAGAATTTCATAGGCTTCTTTGATTTCCTTGAATTTCTCTTCGGCTTCTTTACTGTCCGGGTTGCGGTCCGGATGGTATTTCATTGCCATTTTGCGGTAGGCTTTTTTGATGTCGTCATCCGACGCATCGCGATTCAGCCCGAGCAGTTCGTAAAAGTCTTTTTTTGCCATCACTGTTCACCGTGCAGAACCCGCCCCGCAATGCCGGGCGGGCCGAGTGTGTATGTGCTTGCCAACATGAAAAAGGCACAGAGCCCAGAGAATGGAACTCTGATGCACTGTGCCCACAAGAAGTTAAACTAAATTACTTCTTGTCTTTCACTTCTTCAAATTCGGCGTCCACCACATTGCCGTCTTCTTTCTTGCCGCTGCCACCGGCAGCGCTGCCAGCCTGGCCCGCGTCAGCGCCGGCACCTTCGGCCTGCGCCTGGGCATACATGATTTCGCCCAGTTTCTGGCTGGCCTTGCCCAGCGCTTCCACCTTGGCTTCAATATCGGCCTGGTCGTCGGTCTTGATCGCGGCTTCGGCGTCCTTGATGGCGGTTTCGATCTTGGCTTTTTCGTCTGCGCCAATCTTGTCGCCGTATTCTTCCAGCGATTTTTTCACCGAATGAATCAGGCCGTCAGCCTGGTTGCGTGCCTGCACCAGTTCGTGCAGCTTTTTGTCTTCGTCGGCGTGGGCTTCGGCATCCTGCACCATGCTCTGGATTTCGGCTTCGGACAAGCCGGAGCTGGCCTGGATGGTGATCTTGTTTTCCTTGCCGGTGGCCTTGTCTTTGGCGGACACGTGCAAAATGCCGTTGGCGTCGATGTCAAAGGTAACTTCGATTTGCGGCATGCCGCGCGCTGCCGGCGGAATGTCGGACAGGTTGAACTGGCCCAGGCTCTTGTTGGCGCTGGCTTTTTCGCGTTCGCCTTGCAGCACGTGGATGGTTACCGCGTTCTGGTTGTCGTCAGCGGTGGAGAATACCTGGCTGGCCTTGGTCGGAATGGTGGTGTTCTTCTGGATCAGCTTGGTCATGATGCCGCCCAGGGTTTCGATACCCAGCGACAGCGGGGTAACGTCCAGCAGCAGCACGTCCTTGACGTCGCCCTTCATCACGCCGCCCTGGATGGCTGCGCCCACGGCCACGGCTTCGTCCGGGTTCACGTCGCGGCGCGGTTCCTTACCAAAGAATTCCTTGACCTTGTCCTGCACCTTGGGCATGCGGGTCTGGCCGCCCACCAGAATCACGTCGTCAATCTGGCCAATCGACAGGCCGGCGTCTTTCAGGGCAATCTTGCACGGCTCGATCGAACGGTTGACCAGCTCTTCCACCAGGCTTTCAAACTTGGCGCGGGTGATCTTGATGGCCAGGTGTTTCGGGCCGCTGGCGTCTGCGGTGATGTATGGCAGGTTGACTTCGGTTTGCTGGGCCGAGGACAGCTCGATCTTGGCTTTTTCGGCGGCTTCTTTCAGGCGTTGCAGCGCCAGCACGTCGGCTTTCAGGTTAACGCCGGATTCTTTCTTGAATTCTTCGATGATGTAATCGATCAGGCGCTGGTCGAAATCTTCGCCGCCCAGGAAGGTGTCGCCGTTGGTGGACAGCACTTCAAACTGGTGTTCGCCGTCGAGTTCGGCAATTTCGATGATGGAGATGTCGAAAGTGCCGCCGCCCAGGTCATACACGGCAATTTTGCGGTCGCCTTCTTTTTTGTCCATGCCGAATGCCAGTGCAGCGGCAGTCGGTTCGTTGATGATGCGCTTGACTTCCAGACCGGCAATGCGACCGGCGTCCTTGGTGGCCTGGCGCTGGCTGTCGTTAAAGTAGGCCGGCACGGTGATCACGGCTTCGGTGACTTCTTCGCCGAGGTAGTCTTCGGCGGTTTTCTTCATTTTGCGCAGCACTTCGGCGCTGATTTGCGGCGGGGCGAGTTCTTTGTCACGCACTTGCACCCAGGCGTCGCCATTGCCAGCCTTGACGATGGAGAACGGCATCAGGTCGATGTCTTTTTGCACTTCTTTTTCTTCGAAGCGGCGGCCAATCAGGCGCTTGACAGCGTACAGGGTGTTTTTCGGGTTGGTGACGGCCTGGCGCTTGGCCGGCGCGCCGCACAGGATTTCGCCATCTTCGGCGTAGGCGACGATGGACGGGGTGGTGCGTGCGCCTTCGGCGTTTTCAATCACCTTCGGCTGGCCGTTTTCCATTACGGCCACGCAGGAGTTGGTGGTGCCCAGGTCAATACCAATGATTTTGCCCATTATTGCGTTCCTTTCGCGTCTATCTTGCAAAATAGCCAGCAGTGAAGGCTGTATGTTCAAGCACTTGCACTTTGTCGCCGGGGGCGCGCTGGCAGATGTTTTCTTGAGATGTCAGATAAAGCTGGTTTAACCGTTTTCAAGGGACAGGGTGCAAATTTTACCCCTGTCGCTTACCGGGCTATTTGCCCTTGGCCACCACCACCATGGCCGGACGCAGCACGCGTTCGGCAATCTGGTAGCCCTTTTGCATCACATTCACCACGGTATTGGCGTCGGCGTCAGACTCGATCATGCTGATGGCCTGATGCTTGTGCGGGTCGAGCTTTTCGCCCACCGGGTTGATTTCGCTCAGCTGGAATTTCTCAAAAGCCGAAATCAGCTGTTTCAGGGTGAGATCCACGCCGTGCTTGAGGGTGTCAAACTGCCCGCTCTGGTCGAGCAGGGCCATTTCCAGGCTGTCTTTCACCGGCAGCATTTCGGCGGCAAATTTCTGTACGGCGTATTTATTGGCCGCTTGCAGGTCTTCCACTGCGCGGCGGCGCTGGTTTTCCTGCTCGGCGCGGGCACGCAGGAACTGGTCTTTGGCTTCGGTCAGCTGGGTTTCCAGTTCGGCAATGCGGGCGCTGGCGTCAAAGGCGGCAGCGGCGTCGGGCGGCAGGCCGGTGGAAATGGTTTCGGGCTGCGCGGCCACGGCATCAGATGCAGGCACATGGGATTCTTGGGATTGCATGGCGACCTCCGTGAATAATGATGCGACAAGTAGGGGCATTGTGGCCGGTTTCAACCCCCAGGCGGTGCATCTGCGCCAGCGGCGACAAGCCCGCCCCTCTGAGAGGGCGGCGGGCCGGGCTGGCATTTTTCAGGGGGGGATGGGCAGCCAGGCCAGCAGGCACAGGGTGCGGGCTTGTTCACTCAGATGCGCAAGTAACCGTATTTTCATCTTTCGGCAGGGCAAATTTTTCCGCTGGCGAACAGCCGTTTTCATTTACGAAAATGCGACATTTTTTTATTGCTGCGCTGCACACAAGTGGGGGTTTTTATGATTTAATCCTCACACAAAGTTGTACGAAAGCCTGCAAAACTGTGGTGAAAAACACCAAGTTTGGCTCGTATCCGGTTGTGGCCATCTCCGCAACCTCTGCGCAAGCCGACACACCGCGCTCGCACTTTTTGCCGCCATGTGCTGGGGCAAAAATGATTTCGGGCATGTCGCCCGTTTAGGCCAAATTAATCATTCTGGGGTAACAGAAACATGACGACTCGCGAACAACGCATCGCTGCCATCGAAAAAGACTGGGCTGAAAATCCGCGCTGGGCCGGTATCAAGCGTGGCTACACCGCCGCTGACGTGGAGCGCCTGCGCGGCTCTTTCCCGGTCGAATACACCCTGGCCCGCCGTGGCGCCGAGAAGCTGTGGAACCTGGTCAACAACGAACCGTACATCAACTGCCTGGGCGCGCTGACCGGCGGCCAAGCCATGCAACAGGTGAAAGCTGGCATCAAGGCCATCTACCTGTCCGGCTGGCAGGTTGCGGCTGACAACAACGAATACTCCGCCATGTACCCGGACCAATCCCTGTACCCGGTGGACTCGGTACCGAAGGTGGTTGAGCGCATCAACAACGCCTTCACCCGCGCTGACGAAATCCAGCACTCCAAGGGTGTGGACGCTGGCGACAAGGGCTACATCGATTACCACGCTCCGATCGTGGCCGATGCTGAAGCCGGTTTTGGCGGCGTGCTGAACGCTTTCGAACTGATGAAGTCGATGATCCGCGCTGGCGCAGCCGGCGTGCACTGGGAAGATCAGCTGGCTTCCGTGAAGAAGTGTGGCCACATGGGTGGCAAGGTGCTGGTGCCGACGCAAGAAGCCGTGCAAAAGCTGATCGCCGCCCGTATGGCTGCCGACGTGTACGGCGTGCCGACCCTGGTGATCGCCCGTACCGATGCTGAAGCCGCTGACCTGCTGACTTCCGACTACGACGAAAACGACAAGCCGTTCCTGACCGGCGAGCGCACCGCCGAAGGCTTCTACAAGACCCGCAAGGGCCTGGACCAAGCCATCTCCCGCGCCATTGCCTACGCTCACTACGCTGACCTGGTATGGTGCGAAACCGGCACCCCGGATCTGGAATTCGCCCGCAAGTTTGCTGAAGCCGTGCACAAGGTTCACCCGGGCAAGATGCTGGCTTACAACTGCTCGCCGTCGTTCAACTGGAAGAAAAACCTGGACGATGCCACCATCGCCAAGTTCCAGCGCGAACTGGGTGCCATGGGCTACAAGTACCAGTTCATCACCCTGGCTGGTATCCACTCCATGTGGTACAACATGTTCGACCTGGCCCAGGACTACGTGGCCCGTGGCATGTCGGCTTACGTCGAGAAGGTGCAAGAGCCGGAATTCGCCGCACGCGATCGTGGCTACTCCTTCGTGTCGCACCAGCAGGAAGTGGGCACTGGCTACTTCGACGACGTGACCACCGTGATTCAAGGCGGCAAGTCCTCGGTGACCGCCCTGACCGGCTCCACCGAAGAAGAACAGTTCCACTAAGATTTGATTTTGTCTCACTCCGGGTGGTTTCCACCCGGCAAGCCCTCGGGCTTGGCATCGACCCACTGCCCCGTCAGCTCACCCTGACGGGGTTTTTTCATATTTGGGGTCATATCAAATTCTTTCTGGATTTTTGCCTTTTGCTGGGCTAAACCTCCAGGCAGGCTGACGGTGCGTGCTATAAATGAAACAGAGATGTTTGCACAAACGGCCACACCCCGAAACCGGCCATGGCCGCGACGGCAAAACCATAATAAAAGGAGGGAGTCATCATGCCGCTGAGTCTGGAAACCCTAAGGCTGGTTGCCCAGCTGCACCATGCTTACCAAAACCGCCAGCGCGACCCGCTGACCCAAACCTTTGCCCGCAGCAGTGGAGAAGAAGTGCTGGCCCTGCAGTTTCAGGTGGCCGAGCGCAGTAACACCCCGCTGGCGGTGGCCTTGCTGGACGTTGACCGCCTGAGCGAAATCAACGACAGCCACAGCCACCCCGAAGGCGACAGCATGCTGGTGGCCGTGCCACAGTACATCAGCAAAACCCAGCGCCAGGGCGATATGCTGGTGCGCTGGAGCGGCAAACGCTTTTTGCTGATTTTGCCCAATACCTCGCTGGATCACGCGGTGATTGCCCTGAACCGCTTCCGCGAAATGGGCTTTGGCCTGCGCCCGGACGGGCAGCCGCTCACACTGAGCATGGGCGTGGCCGAACGTCAGGTAGATCAGCTTGATAGCTGGACGGCGCTGGTCAGCCGCGCCGAACAGCGGGTGCTGGAAGTCAAACGCCAGGGGCGCAATGGCATCTGTATGCAAGATGCCCCGGCACTGGCCGCCTGAACTTCGCTGATTTGCCATTAGGGTGCGTCACCCGCAGGGCGACGCACCACCCGGTTTTTCCCCCCACCGCCTCACTCCACCGTCAACGCCGGCAAGCCATGCAAGGCCCTGGCGTGATGACAGGCCTCTTCAAACACGCCCATTTCTGCCCGTGCACCAAACTCGCGACACGGCGATGGGCGTTCGGCGTAAATGCCACATTGCACCGACTGGCCAATGGTGCCAATCAGCGCCGCGCAGCGTGGCCGGGCGTAGTCGGTGCCGCGCAGCCGGTACAAGCTGGCGGTTTCCGCATCGGCCAGCCCGGCAGGCACCCGACCACCTTCGCTGTCCAGCTCGGAATAATGAAACGTCACCCGAAACGCGGCGCAACAAGCGCCGCATTGCGTGCAGATGGAAGGGGAAACGGCGGACATCGTGGCTCCTGATGTGTACAGAAAAGCGCCGAGCTTACCGGATTGACCCGCCAGCTCCTACGCCTGGGCCGTGTCATGGCAGCCCAATTGGGCCAAAATACACCGTTTCATCCGGCAAATATCAGGATAAATTGGCCAAATCATCAGGAAAGCCATGTTGTATTCGTCTAATTGCGCTTATAATTTCGTAACAGTCACGCAAATTGGTCGCATCATGGCAGGCAGAAAACGCAAAACCCCGCAGTGGGTCAACGGCAAACCGAGTTTCGACGACATGCCGGTGCATTATCAGGTGGATCAGGCCGAGCTGGCCGAGCGCCTGCTGGGCGCGCTGGAAGAAGGCCGGATCGGTCTGCTGCAGCCGCGCCAGCACGATGCCGCCGTGCGGGCCTTGCGCCAGCTCGGCGAAGCCAGCCAGCCTGCCGACCAGCGTGTGGTGGCGGAATGGGTGGACGCCCACCTGACCCCCAGCAGCCGCACCAAGCTGCTGGGGGCCTTGCGCCAGGAGCGCTTTCGCGCCACGCGCGGCATTAAGCAGGTAGCGCTCAAGCCCAGCGAGTTTCAGCAGCTGCAACTGCTGCGCGACCGCGCCGAACAGCGCCGTCGTGGCCCGCTGAGCCACGCCGACCGCACGCTGCTGCGCGAGCTGGGGGCCATCCTGCCCCCGCATCTGACCCAGGTGGTCAGCGTGCCCTTGTACAGCCACACCGTCCCGGCTGGCCAGCCTGCACCCGCCGATGACGACATCGAAGACCTGATTGACCTGAACGACTATCTGCTGCCGCATCGCGAATCCAGTTTTCTGGTGCGGGTCAAGGGCGAGTCGATGCTGGAAGCCGGCATTCGCGATGGCGACTTGCTGGTGGTGGACCGCGCCCGCCCACCCAGCGATGGCAAGATTGTGGTGGCGGCGCTCAATGGCGAGCTGACCGTCAAGCGGCTGTCCACCCGCCACGGCCAGGTGCGGCTGATGCCGGCCAATCCGGCATTTGCCCCAATTGAAATCGACGAAGCCAGCGAACTGATGATCTGGGGCGTGGTCAGCAATGTGATTCACAAGCTTTGATTCACAAGCTATAAGCCGGGCCGGCAGCGGCAAGGCAAAAATTAACCCATACGATTCATAGGGTTAATTTACCCAGGCCACCGCCCTGTGCTTGACGCTGCCCCGGTGGCTGCGGATAATCGCGGCTTTACGCCATCATGGCCAGCGCCGCCCGTCCCTGCGCCTGGCCTTAGGCAGCGCGCGCCCGCTCCGGGTGCTCCGCCTGCCCGCCTACCGGAATGCTGAACATGTCTGTCACTCCCGAACTGCTATTGCCCGCCGGCACGCTGGATAAAATGCGTGCTGCCTACGATTTTGGTGCCGATGCGGTATACGCCGGCCAGCCGCGCTACAGCCTGCGCGCGCGCAATAACGAGTTCAAGCTGGAACAACTGGGCGTCGGCATTCAGGAAGCCCACGCCAGAGGCAAGAAATTTTACGTGGCCTCCAACCTGCTGCCGCACAATGCCAAGGTCAAAACCTATCTGGCCGATATGGCCCCGGTGATTGCCATGCAGCCAGACGCGCTGATCATGGCCGACCCTGGCCTGATCATGATGGTGCGGGAAACCTGGCCAGACATGCCGATTCATCTGAGCGTGCAGGCCAATACCGTCAACTACATGGGGGTGAAGTTCTGGCAAAAGCTGGGGCTGTCGCGCATTATCCTGTCGCGCGAGCTGAGCCTGGACGAGGTGGCGGAAATCCGTCAGGAATGCCCGGACATGGAAATCGAAGTGTTTGTCCATGGCGCGCTGTGCATTGCCTACTCCGGGCGCTGCCTGCTGTCGGGTTACTTCAACCACCGCGATCCCAACCAGGGCACCTGCACCAACGCCTGTCGCTGGGATTACAAGGTTCACGATACCAGCGACGCCAGCGACAATGGCGATGTGCAGGCCATCGACTTTGACTTCAACCACGCCCTGGATGACGCCAACCAGCAGTTTGCCGCCTGTGGCGGCGCGCCGCGTCATCCGCTGGCCGACAAAACCTATCTGATTGAAGAAAAAAGCCGCCCAGGCGAAACCATGCCGATTCTGGAAGACGAGCATGGCACGTACATCATGAACAGCAAGGATTTGCGCGCAGTCGAACATATCGAGCGGCTGACCAGGATTGGCGTGGACTCGCTGAAAATTGAAGGTCGCACCAAAAGCCTGTACTACGTGGCGCGCACCGCCCAGGTGTATCGCCGGGCCATCGACGACGCGGTGGCGGGCCGGCCATTTGACCTGGGCCTGCTGGCCGAGCTGGACGGGCTGGCCAACCGGGGCTATACCGATGGTTTTTATGAGCGCCACCATACCCAGGATTACCAGAACTACATGACCGGGCATTCGCAGGCCAAGCGCAGCCAGTATGTGGGCGACGTGCTCAGCGTCAATGCCCAGGGCCTGGCCACGGTAGATGTTAAAAACCGCTTTGCCCGTGGCGATCGGCTGGAGGTGATTCAGCCAGCGGGCAACCGGGAAATCATCGTGGGCGACATGCTGCGCCGGGGCCACGGCCCGGTGGAGGTGGCCGGGGGCAGCGGGGTGGTGGTGGAGCTCGACCTCGGCCCAGTGGCCAGCGGTGCCTTGCTGGCCAGAATTTTGTAAGCCGGCAATCTCCTCAAAAAAACGTGGCCAATCGCCACGTTTTTTTATTTTTCGTGAATTTGTCACAGGATTGTTTAGCCAAACGTCAGGATTGGGGCAAGGCAGACAGGGCAAGGCTTGTGGCCTGGGTGGGCAATGCGGTGAACATGTTGCACAGCAGCGTAGTAACTGCTGGATTTTTTCTGCACTTCATACCAGAATACGGCGTAAATACACCCTGCACCTGCGCATGTTCTGGCCGGGGGGCTTGTCCGCTGGTCGGCACAGGTTTCCCGGTCAAATCGTGTACAGGCAACGACCTGGGGAACTGTGTCACGACACAGGGGGTCTGTCAGCAGGTGATGGGGTGAAAATGATGCTGAATATCTAAAAAGCATCAAAAAGATGTGATGAGGGCATGTCTTGATGCACTGCACCATCTGGTGCTTTGCCGATAAAAACATAAGGTTGGGCCACACCGGACACACCCGGGCCGCGTCATCGCGCAGGATGACGCGCCCGCGCCCCGGTGGTCGCGTGAGGGTGATGCAGCATGCTTCATCCCGACAGTGCCATGGCGGCACGGTTCGGATCAAGTCAGGTGGTCACAGGCATGCCGGCACTGACCCAGCATGACCAGGACGGAGGAAAACAATGAATTGGTTCTGGCAAACCTACACGCTGGTTGAAAAAACCTTCTGGAATTCAATCAGCCGCAAGTTGTGCAGTTTTTTCTTCATCAGCCTGTTTCAGCTCGGCTTTGTGGCCTTGCTGTGGTTCTATTTCACCGAGGTGCATCAGGTGCTGGCCAGCGCCGAGGTGAAGCCCGATCTTCTCCAGAAACTGGACCAGACCATGCGCCAGGCGTTGCAGGCGGTGGTGGCGCTGTGGTTTGTCTCGCTGGCCTTTATTGGCTTCATGGTCTGGTATCTGCGTTTCCTGATTGTGCGGCCACTGCGAATGATCATTTCCATCTTCAACGAAATTGGCCAGGGCGAAGGCGATCTGTCACGCGACATTCCGGCGATGACCTTCGATGAAATCCGCGAGCTGTCCGAATCCTACAACCGCTTCCTGAAAAAAATGCGCGAAATCATCAGCAATGTGCGGCTGATGACCGTGCGCATTGCCATGGACTCAGCCCGCTCGGCAGTCAATATCAGCGATTCGCTGGGCAGCGCGCGCAAGCAGGGCCAGTTTGCCCGCGAAGTGCGCGAATCCAGCGACGCCACCACCGCCGGCATCACCCAGGTATCGGAGCAAACCCAGCATATTTCCTACACCACGCTGGACAATCTGGCCGTGGCCAAATCCTCATGCGCCGAGCTGATTGACGTCACGGCGCGGATTGAGGCGGTCAACCAGAAAGTCAGCCGCTTTAACCAGACAGTAGAAGGGCTGAACCTGCGTTCAGCCAGCATCAAGCAGATTGTTGACCTGATCAAGGACATTTCCGACCAAACCAACCTGCTGGCGCTGAACGCCGCGATTGAAGCCGCACGTGCGGGCGAAGCCGGGCGCGGCTTTGCCGTGGTGGCCGACGAGGTGCGCAAGCTGGCCGAGCGGGTGAAAGTGGCCACCGACGAGATTTCCGACAATATTGAAGGTATGCTGCGGCTGGTGGGCAACACCCTGGAAGAAACCAGCCAGATCACCACCGATACCCGCTCAGCCAGCGAAACCGTCAGCAAGGCCAGCCAGCATTTTGAAAAAATGGTGATCGACTACGACAACACCGCCAGCAGCCTGTCGGAAATTGCCCGCACCATGGAAACCTTTGCCGCCACCAACAAGCAGGTGAACCGGCATGTGTCGGATATTGACGAGCTGAGCCAGCAGGTCACCGAAAAGCTGCAGCTGTCGCATCAGGTATCCAAAGAGCTGTCGCATGCCTCCGAGCAGGTGCAGGAGCTGGTGTCGCGCTTCAGCGTGGGCGAAGGCGATTTTGACCACGCCATCAACCGGGCACGCAGCTACCGCGAAATGCTGGAAAAACGCCTGCAGGAAATGGCCGAACGCGGGATTAATCTGTTTGACCGCAATTACCGCCCGATTCCCGGCTCGCATCCGCAAAAATACCACACCAGCTACGACGAAAGCTTTGAGCAGCTGATGCAGCCAGACTACGACCGCCTGGTAGACGAAACCCCCGGCGGACGGTTTGCCCTGCTGGTGGACGAAGGTGGCTACGCGCCAACGCATAACTCGTTCTACTCGAAAAAACCCACCGGCGATGCCCGCGTTGACCTGCTGCACAGCCGCGACAAACGCATTTTTAACGATCCAGCCGGCCTGAAATCGGCATGCAACACCCAGCCCTTCCTGCTGCAAACCTATGTGCGCGATACCGGCGAAGTGCTGTCGGAAATCTCGCTGCCGGTGTTTGTCAACAACCGCCACTGGGGCGCGCTGCGGCTGGGGTTTGACACCAGCCGCATGCTTACCCTGTCTGGCCATGTGTAAGCGAAAAAAAAACACGCCCCTGCGCAGGCGGGGGCGTGTTTGATTCATCCCCGCACAGGCAGGGCTGCCATCCAGGTATTTGAGGTATTTGAGGTATTGATTGTCTTACCAGCTGGCCTCACGTTCCGGCGTGGCGGTAATCTTGTGTACGGTCAGATCCGCCCCCTGATACTCTTCTTCCTGATCCAGCCGCAAGCCCACCGTGGCTTTCAGCACGCCATACACCACCCCGCCGCCCACAAAGGCAATCACCACCCCGGCCAGCGTGCCCAGCAGCTGCGACACCAGGCTGACCCCGCCCAGCCCACCCAGCCAGGTTTGGCCAAACAGGCCACAGGCAATGCCACCCCATACCCCGCACAGGCCGTGCAGCGGCCATACGCCAAGCACATCGTCAATTTTCCAGCGGTTTTGCGTGATGGTGAACATCGCCACAAACAGCAAACCAGCCACGCCCCCCACCACCAGCGCACCAATCGGGTGCATGACATCCGAGCCCGCACACACCGCCACCAGGCCGGCCAGCGGGCCGTTATGCAAAAAGCCGGGGTCGTTCTTGCCCAGCCAGTTGGCGGTGAGTGTGCCGCCCACCATAGCCATCAGCGAGTTCATCGCCACCAGCCCGGACATACCTTCCAGCTTTTGCGCGCTCATCACATTAAAGCCAAACCAGCCCACAATCAGAATCCACGCGCCCAGCGCCAAAAACGGAATGCTGGACGGCGGGTGGGCCGACACGCCGCCTTCCTTGCGGTAGCGGCCATAGCGCGGGCCCAGCAGCAGCACCGCCGCCAGGGCAATCCAGCCACCCACCGCATGCACCACCACCGAACCGGCAAAGTCGTGGAACGCCGCGCCAAACTGCGCGGTGAGCCAGTCTTGCAGGCCAAAATGGTTGTTCCAGGCCATGCCTTCAAAAAACGGATACACCAGCCCAACCAAGGCAAACGTGGCCAACGCCTGCGGGCTGAACTTGGCGCGCTCGGCAATGCCGCCTGAAATAATGGCCGGAATCGCGGCGGCAAAGGTCAGCAAAAAGAAAAACTTGACCAGCTCGTAGCCATGGTTGGCGGTCAGCACGCTGGCTGGGGCGAGAAAATTCACCCCATACGCCACGGTATAGCCCACGCTAAAGTAGGCAATGGCCGATACGGCAAAGTCGCTGAGAATCTTGGCCAGGGCGTTGACCTGGTTTTTTTTGCGCACCGTGCCCAGTTCCAGAAAGGCAAAGCCGGCGTGCATGGCCAGAATCATGATGGCGCCCAAGAGCAGGAACAGAACGTCCCCGGCGCTGGTGTTGGCTCCCATGTGTATTTTCCTTTGGTGCATGATTTTAGTGCGTGCACCGAAAGCAAACATAATGCCTTTGTTTATAACTTACTGATTAAAAACAATAAATAATATTTAACTACCCCGTTCGCACTGAAAAATTGCCAGATTGCGCGCAAATATTGTGCAAATCCGCTCCAGCCATGCACCATGATAATGCCTATGCGTCAAATAAGTGCCACCCCAGCCCCAGCCGCAGGTAGGGCAGCGTAATAGCCAGTCATCATGATATGAACCGATCATTGGCACAGCTGCCCAAGGTCAGCTTGCTGACATGTACGCTGGTGTTTCAACGTGACTGACGACTAAACCACTTTCAGCATGAACCTCACTTCACGTGTCGTTCCCGCGCAGGCGGGAACCCAGGCCGCACCACAGTGTGCCCCGTGGGCGTGGAGCATGGCAGGGCGATCGTGAGAGCTGATACCCGCTGCACGTTGTGGATGCCCCTGGATTCCCGCCTTCGCGGGAATGACGCGGTGGGATGCGGTGGGTGGTTCGCTGTGGCAAGGAATAGCAAGGTAAGGCTATGTTTTAAAATAGATTAAACAAGAGCTCCCACCGGAGGCTAGCCCTCTTCTGGCATGAGTTTCACCCACTTGTCGTTCCCGCGCAGGCGGGAACCCAGGCCGTGCCAGAGCGTGCGCCATGGGCGTGGAGCATGGCAGGGCGATCGTGAGAGCTGATACCCGCTGCACGCTGTGGATGCCTCTGGATTCCCGCCTGCGCGGGAATGACGGGGTGGGATGCGGCGGGTGGTTCGCCGTGGCAAGGAACAGCAAGATAAGGCTATGTTTTAAAATAGATTAAACAGGAGCACCCACCGGAGGCTAGCCCTCTTCTGGCATGAGTTTCACCCACTTGTCGTTCCCGCGCAGGCGGGAACCCAGGCCGTACCACCGCGTGCGCCGTGGGCGTGGAGCATGGCAGGGCGATCGTGAGAGCTGATACCCGCTGCACGCTGTGGATGCCTCTGGATTCCCGCCTGCGCGGGAATGACGGGGTGGGGTGCGGCGGGTGGTTCGCCGTGGCAAGGAATAGCCAGGTAAGGCTATGTTTTAAAATAGATTACACAGGAGCACCCACCGGAGGCTAGCCCTCTTCTGGCATGAGTTTCACCCATTTGTCGTTCCCGCGCAGGCGGGAACCCAGACTGCACCACAGCGTGCGCCGTGGGCGTGGAGCATGGCAGGGCGATCGTGAGAGCTGATACCCGCTGCACGTTGTGGATGCCTCTGGATTCCCGCCTGCGCGGGAATGACGCGGTGGGATGCGGCGGGTGGTTCGCCGTGGCAAGGAATAGCAAGGTAAGGCTTTGTTTTAAAATAAATTAAACAGAGGCATCAGATGTAAGCTGACTCACATGCACTCTTGTATTTCAACCTAACTGGCGATTAGGTGGCGGGCGTTTTTCAGCGGCTGGGCTTATTTGCCCGCCGAGTTGAAAAGATCGCGGAGTTTTTTCAGTACATCCGCCAGTTCGCCCAACTGCTTGCTGGGCAGCTCCAGCGCCGGTTCCGGTTTTTTCTCGTTGATTTTTTTCTCGTCGGCCTTGCTGGCCGGGGCGTCGCCAAACACCTCCTGGCGGATGCGCGCCAAATCTGCGTCGCCATTGCCCACCAGCTTGCGTTTTTCATCGGCCAGCACCACGTTCAGCGTGGCCCAGCGCCGGGCGGCGGATTGGCCGGCGCGCCAGCTGTCTTGCAGCATACCGCCCAGCCAGCGCATGCCCCAGCCAAACACTGTCATCACAAAGGCAAACAACGCCAGCCGCTCGCCCCACTGCCGCCACACCAGGGTTTTGGCTTGCTCGGCCAGCACTTGGCACAGCGGGCTGAGTGGGCCGGTTTGCAAACATTCGGCGGGCAGCGTGGGCGGAGTGGGGTGGGTGGTTGCCAGCGCCAGCCATAAGCCCAGCACCGCCAAGGCCAGCCACGCCAACATCAGCCCGGCCAGCCAGCCCAGGGTGCGGGCATTGGCCTGCCGCGCCTGATCCAGCTCGCGCAGCACATGGCTGGCGCTGGATTGCGCTTCTTTGCGCTCTTGGGTGCGCTCCAGCTCATCCAGCGTCTGCGTCAGTAGGTTTTGCTGTTGCGCTAGCGCCTGTTCGCGTTCGGCCAGCTGTTGCTGGCGCACTTGCAGCTCAGCGCGCAGTAGTTCGGGCTGGGCGCGCAGCCAGCGCAGCCGGCCTTGCGCCACGGCGGGCGCTTCGTCGGCGCTGTCGGCCAGCGCCAAGGCCTGCGCCAGCATGCCCAGCGCCAGCAGCGGCGCACGGGCTGCCTCGGCCAGAATTTCCCCTGCGCCGGCATCGTCCCGGCACAGCGCTGGCGTGGAGCCGGCGTAGCCATCTTGCAGCGCCTGGCGCAGCCGTGCGGCCTGGGCGTCGGCCTCGGCACCGCTGTAGTGGGCATCTGCCTCGCCGCGCAGTTGCTCCAGCGCGGCACACTGGCGCGTCATCACCTGCTCGGCCAAGGCCATGGCCGCTGTCCAGTCGCCGTCCAGCAGCCAGGCCCACGCCTGACTTTCCGCCTCCAGCCACTGGCGCAGCGCCGCCCGGTCGATAAACTCCAGCTTGGCGCGGTGGCCGCGCAGGATGGTCAGCGGAAAGCTCATGTCGCCTCCTGTTGCAAGCGCTCCACATCCGCCTGCTCATCGGCGCTGCGCGCCAAACGCCGCAAACCGCGCCACACATGGTCGTTGGGGCGGCGCAGGCCGGCGCGGCGGCATTGCTCAAACAGCCGGAGGCCAGTGGCGTAGTCGGGCGCGTGCTTGAGTAAGGCCGGCAGGGTGTAGTTGTCTGGCCGCAGCCCGGCGGCCAGCAGATCGGCCAATAGCGCCTCAGCGGCGGCCAAGCTGCTGGCGCGCTTGATCACGCTGTTGAAGGTGATCAAATTGGGTTTGATACCAGCGGCGCGCATGTCGCCCAGCAGGCGCTGGCGCTCGGCTTCGCTGGCGGCTTTCTCGATCAGACTGTTGAACGTCACCACATCCGGTGTGAGGCCAGCGGCGCGCATCTCGCCCAGCAGGCGCTGGCGCTCGGCTTCGCTGGCGGCTTTCTCGATCAGGCTGTTGAACGTCACCACATCCGGTGTGAGGCCAGCGGCGCGCATCTCGCCCAGCAGGCGCTGGCGCTCGGCTTCGCTGGCGGCTTTCTCGATCAGGCTATTGAACGTCACCACATTGGGTTCAATCCCAGCGGCGCGCATCTCACCCAGCAGGCGCTGGCGCTCGGCTTCGCTGGCGGCTTTCTCGATCAGGCTGGTGAACGTCACCACATCCGGTGTGAGGCCAGCGGCGCGCATCTCGCCCAGCAGGCGCTGGCGCTCGGCTTCGCTGGCGGCTTTCTCGATCAGGCTGGTGAACGTCACCACATCCGGTGTGAGGCCAGCGGCGCGCATGTCGCCCAGCAGGCGCTGGCGCTCGGCTTCGCTGGCGGCTTTCTCGATCAGGCTGTTGTACGTCACCACATTGGGTTCAATCCCGGCGGCGCGCATGTCGCCCAGCAGGCCCTGGCGCTCGGCTTCGCTGGCGGCTTTCTCGATCAGGCTGTTGTACGTCACCACATTGGGTTCAATCCCAGCGGCGCGCATGTCGCCCAGCAGGCCCTGGCGCTCGGCTTCGCTGGCGGCTTTCTCGATCAGGCTGGTGAACGTCACCACATTGGGTTTAATCCCGGCGGCGCGCATCTCGCCCAGCAGGCGCTGGCGCTCGGCTTCGCTGGCGGCTTTCTCGATCAGGCTGTTGTACGTCACCACATTCGGTGTGAGGCCAGCGGCGCGCATCTCGCCCAGCAGGCGCTGGCGCTCGGCTTCGCTGGCGGCTTTCTCGATCAGGCTGGTGAACGTCACCACATTCGGTGTGAGGCCAGCGGTGCGCATCTCGCCCAGCAGGCGCTGGCGCTCGTGGGCGTTTTGCGAGCGGCTGATCAAGGTGGTGTAGATATAGATATCCGGGCTGAGCTTAAGCGTGTGGCACAGCGTCAGCACCGCGTCGCCGGGCAGCGGCGGTTCGCTGTCGCGCAGCAGCAAATTCAGCGTCAGCCGGTCTTGTTGCGGTTGCGGGCGCACTTTGCTGGCAAATTCGCGCAGCAGCCGCTCACGCGCCTCGGGCTGGGCGCAGGCCCACAGCAGCAGCAGGGCGCGGCAGGCGTGGGCGTCGGGTTTGGCAAACAGGGTGCGCAGCATGGGCAGCAGGCGCGTCAGCTCGGCGTCGCCCAGGCGTAGCGCACGGCCATCGCCGGGGCGGGCGGCTTGCTCCAGCCAGTGCGCCAGTGCGCGCGGGGTGGCCAGCCAGCGCGCGCCGTCCTGCGCGGGCAGTGCATGCGCCGCCAGCGCGTAGTCCAGCGCCAGCAGGGCGTGCTCGGGGTCGATCACTTCGTCCACAAACACGCTTTCCAGGCTCAGCGTGCGGTTGGCGGCGCGCCACTGAAACCAGGCTTTGGCGTCGGCGCGGTCGGCCAGCGCCTGGCAGGCGATCTCAAATTCGGCGGCGTCCAGCGCGGTGGGTAGTGTGTTTTCCAGCAGTTGGCGCGGGCGGGCCTGGGCGATGCTGTCCATGCCGCCGCCGTCCAGCCGCAGCGCCAGCGCCACGCCGCGCAGGGCGGTGTGTTCGTTGCCGGGCAGTTGGCGAAACTGCTCACGCCAGAGGGTGATGGCGTCGTGCAAAAAGTAATAGCCAATATTGCGCGGGGCCTGGCGCAGGCGGGTTTTCGGCAGGTTGGCGTTCAGGTGCAGCTGCACCGCCACCCGTTCCACTTCTTGATCGTTCAGCCGGCCCAGCAGTTGCGGGCGGAGGGTTTCTTTCACCCGCGCCGGCAGCGCGTCGCGCAGTTGGGCGTAGGCTTCGCCGCTGCGGCAGGTGGCCGCCCAGCGTGGGTGGCGCTGGCTGAAAGCGCTAAACTGCGCGGCAAAGCTGGCGTCTTGCAGATTTTGGTCGATGTCGTCAAACACCACCCATAGCTCGGCTGGCAGCCCCGCCGGAAAGCGCCATTGCCCGGCGTCGCCCTGCGCCACCAGCACCGGCTGGCCCAGGGTCAGCAGGCAGCGCAGCAGCAGGCGGGTTTTGCCGGCCAACGATTGTCCCACCAGGGCAAATGGGCTGTGGCCGGCCAGCGCCTGGCACAGCGGACGTTCTTCGTGGTCGCGGGGGTAATAAAAATAGCGGCCTTTGTTGTTCACCCAGCGTTGCTGGTAATCGCGCGCGCGCCACAGCAGCTGCGCCAGCGCGTCTTCATCGTTGGCAGCGTGGCCCAATGGCCGCCACAGGGCAAAGCCGCTGTCGGGCTCGGGCGTCCAGTTGTCCAGGCTGGGGGCGGCGATAGTGGCAGCGGCTTCCAGCCAGTCGCCATCGGCGCTGGCGGCACCAGCGTCTACCGCCAGACACAGCCACAACGGCGCTTGCCGGGCAGCCAGTATTTGCTGGCAGGCGGCAACAAACTGGTTGACCCACTCGGCGGATTTACCCCGGCAATCGGCATAACAGGCGCTCAGCTCGGTGCGGTGAACAAAGCCGCGAAAATACGCCGCCGCCACGCTGGCGGGCAGCTTGCTGTTGAGTGCGGCTTTAACCAGCGTGTCTGGCAGCAGACGCTCGGCTCCGGGCAAATCCAGCAAGGTGAAGCTGATGCACACGGTGGCGGCGGATGAATCAGGCATTGTGCTATCCCAAAAGCGTTGCCAAATGAAAAAGCATTGTCGCGTGGGTAAGACAAGCAGGCAAGCGGTGAACGCGACGTGGGCATCTGGCCGCGCCTGGTGCGCATGTCTGCCGACAGCCGCCAGCGAACCGGGTAAAATGCCACGATGACTACCCCGCGCTTTGTACATCTCCGCCTCCATTCCGAGTTTTCCATCACCGACGGCATTGTGCGTCTGGATGACGCTGTGGGCCGCGCTGCGGCCGATGGCATGCCGGCTTTGGGGGTTTCCGATCTGGCCAACCTGTTTGGCATGGTCAAGTTTTACAAAACCAGCCGAGGCCAGGGCATCAAGCCCGTGGTTGGCGTGGATGCCTGGATTGAAAACCCGGACGACCGCGATGCGCCGTTCCGGCTGCTGCTGATTGCCCGCGACCATCCGGGCTATCTGATTTTGTGCCAGCTGCTGACCGACGCCTACCGCACCCACCAATACCATGGCCGCGCCGAGCTCAAGCGCGACTGGCTCAGCCCGGAACGCTGCCGCCACCTGCTGGCGCTATCGGGCGCGCAGATGGGCGATGTGGGCCGGGCGCTGCTGGAGGGCAATCTGCCGGCGGCGCAGGCGGCGGCGGCAGACTGGTCGGCGCGGTTTGGCGATGGGTTTTATCTGGAAGTGCAGCGCTATGGCGCGCCACACTGCGACACGCTGGTGGAACGCACGCTGTGGCTGGCTGGCGAGGCCGGGCTGCCGGTGGTGGCCACCCATCCGATCCAGTTTATGGACCGCGACGACTACAAAGCGCATGAAGCGCGGGTGTGCATCGCCAAGGGTGAAATCCTGGGCGACCGCCGCCGGCCCCGGCTGTTTACCGAAGACCAGTATTTCAAGACCACGGCAGAAATGGCCGAGCTGTTTGCCGACCTGCCGGAAGCGCTGGCCAACTCAGTGGAAATTGCCAAGCGCTGCAATGTCACCATCCAGCTGGGCAAGAACTACCTGCCGGATTTCCCCACCCCGGATGGCATGACGCTGGATGAGTATTTGATTCACCGCGCCAACGAAGGGCTGATGGAGCGCATGCAGGCGCTCTACCCCGACCCCGCCGCGCGCGAAGCCGAGCTGCCGCGCTACCGCGACCGGCTGAAGTTTGAGCTGGATACCATTATCCAGATGGGGTTTCCTGGTTATTTTTTGATCGTGGCCGACTTTATCAACTGGGCCAAGCACAACGGCTGCCCGGTGGGGCCGGGCCGGGGCTCGGGCGCGGGTTCGCTGGTGGCCTATAGCATTGGCATTACCGACATCGACCCGCTGGCCTACGCGCTGCTGTTTGAACGCTTTTTGAACCCGGAACGGGTGTCGATGCCTGACTTTGACATCGACTTCTGCCAGGACAACCGCTGGCGGGTGATTGAGTACGTGCGCGACAAATACGGCGCCGACGCGGTGAGCCAGATTGTGACTTTCGGTACCATGGCGGCCAAGGCGGTGGTACGCGACGTGGGCCGCGTGCTGGATTTGCCGTATATGTTTTGCGATGGCCTGTCCAAGCTGATTCCGGCCGCACCGGGCAAACAGTACAGCCTGGACGACGCGGTGGAGATGGAGCCCATCCTCAAGGATAGGCTGGAGCACGAGGAAGAAGTGGCCGAGCTGTGGGTGCTGGCAAAAAAGCTGGAAGGCCTCACCCGCAATATCGGCATGCACGCCGGCGGCGTGCTGATTGCACCGGGCAAGATTACCGATTTTTGCCCGATGTACCAGGCCAGCGGCGAAGACGCCAGCCCGGTCAGCCAGTTTGACAAGGACGATGTGGAACAAGTCGGCCTGGTGAAGTTCGACTTTCTGGGCCTGCGCAACCTGACCATCATTGATCTGGCGGTGCGCTACATCAAAGCGTTGCAGCCGGATTTCAGCATCGACCTGAACACCATGCCGTTTACCGACCCGGCGGCGTACAAGGTATTGCAGGAGGCCAACACCACGGCGGTGTTCCAGCTGGAATCCGATGGCATGAAAAAGCTGCTGGAAAAGCTCAAACCCGACCGCTTTGAAGACATCATCGCTGTGCTGGCGCTGTACCGCCCCGGCCCGCTGGGCTCGGGCATGGTGGACGACTTTATCTTGCGCAAGGCCGGCAAGCAGGCGGTGGATTACTTCCACCCCGACCTGACCGCCTGCCTGGAACCGACTTATGGCGTGATTGTGTATCAGGAACAGGTGATGCAGATCTCGCAGATTATCGGTGGCTACACGCTGGGCGGTGCCGATATGCTGCGCCGGGCAATGGGCAAGAAAAAGCCGGAAGAAATGGCCAAGCACCGCAGCATTATTGCCGAAGGGGCCAAGACCAAGGGCTACGATCCGGCGCTGGCCGAGCAGTTGTTTGACCTGATGACCAAGTTTGCCGAGTACGGCTTTAACAAGTCGCACACGGCGGCCTACGCGGTGGTGAGCTACCAGACCGCCTGGCTGAAGGCGCATTATCCGTCGGCATTTATGGCGGCCACCATGTCCAGTGAACTGGACAACACCGACCAGCTGCGGGTGTTTTACGATGATTGCATTAAAAACAAGCTGAAGTTTCTGGCCCCGGACATCAACCACAGCCATTACCGCTTTGTGCCAACCGACCGCCAGCATATCCGCTACGCGCTGGGCGCGATCAAGGGCACTGGCGAGGCGGCTGTGGCGCATCTGATTGCCGAGCGCGAGGCCAACGGCCCGTTTGTCGATCTGTTTGACTTCTGCCGGCGCACCGACAAGCGAGTGGTCAACCGCCGCGCCATCGATACCATGATCCGCGCTGGCGCGTTTGACGGGCTGGATACACACCGCGCCAAGCTATTGGCCAATGTGGAGCTGGCAATGAGCCTGGCCGAGCAGGCAGCGGCCAATATCAATCAGGGTGGCTTGTTTGATGATTTTGACGACAGCGCCGCGCCGCCTGTGCGCATGGTGGAGGTGCCAGCCTGGACCGAGGCCCAGCGCTTGTCGGAAGAAAAACTGGCGATCGGGTTTTACCTGTCCGGCCACCCGTTTACCGCCTACGCCGCAGCAGTACGCCGCTTTGCCAAGGCCACACTGGCCAGCCTGAGCCCGAAAAAAGACCTGCAAACCCTGGCTGGGGTGGTGACTTCGGTGCGCACCAAGGTGGGCGGACGCGGCAAGATGGCGTTTGTTCAGCTGGACGATGCTACCGCCAAACAGGATGTATCGCTGTTTTCCGAGGCATTTGAAGCGCATCGGCACAAGCTGCGCGAAGACGCGGTGCTGATTGTGGAAGGCAAGGTCAGCTACGATGATTTTTCTGGCGGGCTGCGCATCATCGCCGAAAATGTCTACGATCTGGCCGAGGCGCAAAGCCGCTTTGCCCAGCATCTGGCGCTGACACTGACCGACAACTGCGACGTGACCAAGCTCAAGCACCTGCTGCAGCCGTTTGCCGGCAGCGGTGCCTGCCCGCTGCGCTTTCGCTACAGCGGCAGCCAGGCCCGCTGCGAACTGGACGCTGGCGACGACTGGCGCGTGCTGCTCAGCGACCCGCTGCTGGACAGCCTGCGCGCGCTGCTGGGTGAAAAAGCCGTGGAAGTGGTGATGTAACCGCTGTGCTGCCCCCTCACAGGGGCAGCCCGCTGCGCTTGGCCAGAAAAAGCCAGACCCGCACGCATTGCTGGGTACGGGTCTGGCGGATCACTACATCAGCAGCAAATCAGCGGGTTTACGGGGGGCTACTGGCTGGCCGTCGACAGTGTGGGCTGGCTGGACAACGCCACCACATTGTCTTCGTTGGGCCGCCATTCACTCTGCAGCCGCCAGCGCCCGCTCAGGTCTTCCAGACGCACAAACCAGTGTGCGGCGGTGGGCAATTGCATTGTGCCGCTATAAAACCCTTCGCCGGTCTTGTTCAACTCCACTTCCTGGTCACGTTGCGACAGGGTGGGATGCAACATCCACAAGCGCAGCTTGGCGGGTGCGGCTTCTACCGGGCTTTGCAGCATGATGCGCACATTGCGCCCGCCGTCGCCAAACATCACCTGTGCGCCCATTTTCAGCCGGGCGGCGGCGTTGTCGCGGGTCAGCTCGATATTGATTTCCTTGCCGCGCTTGTAGTAGTCGTCATTCACCAGGGTGTCTTCGGTTTTCACCGCCAGCACCGCCGTGCTGATGCCAGCCACCACCACCACCATCGGACCCAGCATCAGCAACCAGGGCCAGCGTTGGCGATACCAGGGCAGGGCGGACGGGGTGGCGGGTTTGTGCATCATGACGGGTTTACTCTCCAATAAAACTGCTGTGCTCTTCAATATCTACCGAGTCATCGCCAACCGATTTCACTTCAAACTCGATCTTGTGGCTGCCTTTGGGCGCGCTTTCCGGCGGAACCTGCACATTGATGGTCACCAGCACATTTTGCGTCGGGCCCACATCAATGATGTCACGTTCGGCCACCAGCTTGATGCCCGGCAGGCCCTTGACCGACAGCTTCAGCTTTTGCTGATTCTCGGAGATATTGATAAAGCGGATATTGTACGTATTTTCCAGCAAACCATCCTGAGTTTCACGCACCAGTGACGCGCGGTCGCGGATGATGTCCACCTTCAGCGGCTGGCGCAAGAACAGCCCAGTAACCGCAATGCTGAACACGGTAAACAGCACCAGACAGTACATCAATACGCGTGGGCGCTTCATCCGGGTCCAGATCTGGCTTTCCGGATAGTGTTTTTCCAGCGCGTTTTCGGTGGTGTAACGAATCAGCCCGCGCGGGTAGTTCATCTTGTCCATCACTTCGTCGCAGGCGTCGATACAGGCGGCACAGCCGATGCATTCGTACTGCAGCCCATCGCGGATATCAATTCCGGTGGGGCATACCTGCACGCAAATGCCACAATCCACGCAGCTGCCTTTGTTCACGCTGGCCGGGTCGATGCCCTTTTTGCGTGCGCCACGCGGTTCGCCACGTTCGGTGTCGTAGGAAATAATCAGTGTGTCGGCGTCAAACATCACGCTCTGGAAGCGGGCATACGGGCACATGTACTTGCACACCTGCTCGCGCATGAAACCGGCCATGCCGTAGGTGGCAAAGCTGTAGAAGAAGATCCAGAAGGTTTCCCACGGGCCCAGATCCCACACCAGCAGCTCGTCAATCAGCATGGTGCGCGGGGTGAAGTAGGTCACCAGGGTAAAGCCGGTAATCAGCGAAAACACAATCCACAGCGTGTGTTTGGCGCTTTTCAGGCCCAGCTTGCGCGCCGACATCGGCGCGGCATCCAGCTTGATGCGCTTGCTGCGGTCGCCTTCAATCCAGTGCTCAATCCACAAGAACACTTCGGTATACACCGTTTGCGGACAGGCGTAGCCACACCACAAGCGGCCCGCGATGGTGGTCCAGACAAACAGCCCCAGCGCGCACATCATCAGCAGGGCAGCAACGTAGATGAAATCCTGCGGAAAGAAGGTGATGCCAAAAAAGTAGAACTTGCGGTTGACCAGGTCAAACAGCACTGCCTGGCGGTCATTCCAGCTCAGCCACGGAAACACAAAGTACACCAGCTGGGTGAGCACCACCATGGCGATGCGCAAATTGGCAAACAGGCCGGTCACATGGCGAGGGTGAATTTTTTTGTGCTCTGCGTACAGCGAGACGGTTTCGGCCTGTTCGGCCTTGTCGCTGGGGACAGGTTTGATCGGGATGGACTTTTTGTCGGTAGACATACTCGTGGTTCCTGAGTGAGGTTTAGCCAAACGGTAGCACATGCCGGCATGATAGAGCAGGCTACCGCTTGGCTAAACCCCCTGCGCATGGTGACAGGGCAAAGAGGCAAACAACTGATGCCACACATTCTATCAAATCAGATAATGATTTGGGCGGAATTAGTGAACCAAAGTTTTCCGCTTGTTGATGCAGGTCAACATCGCGCCGGCCAGCACTCCGCCATGGGTTGCAGGATACGCGGAAACGACACTGCCCGCCGAAGCGGGCAGTGTGACACAGACAATCAGCCAGATAAATTACTGAGCTTTTTGTGCGCCGTTGGACAGACCCCAGACATAAGCGGTCAGCAGATGCACCTTGCCGTCGCCCAGGAAGTCTTTCCATGCCGGCATCTGGTTGGCGCGACCATTGGTGATGGTTTCAATAATGGTCTTTTCGGTGCCGCCATACAGCCAGATGTTGTCGGTCAGGTTAGGAGCGCCAATGCCCTGGTTGCCCTTGCCATCCGGGCCGTGACATGCGGCGCATACAGCAAAGTCGCCCTTGCCGCGTGCAGCGCGGTCGGCATCATGCTTCTTGCCAGACAGCGACATCACGTAGTTGGCCAGATCCTTGACCTTTTCTTCGCCCAGCGCAGCGCCAAACGGCGGCATCTGGCCCTGGCGACCGGCTTCCAGCGTCTGGTGAATGGCTTCCGGGCTACCGCCATACAGCCAGTCGTTGTCGGTCAGGTTGGGGAAACCCTTGGCACCACGGGCATCAGAACCATGGCACTGGATGCAGTAGGTCTGATACAGGCGCTGACCCATTTCACGGGCTTCCTTGTCACCGGCCACCGTCTTGATGTCCTGCTTCAGGTACTTGTCGTACAGCGGCTGGTACTTGGCTTCTGCCTGAGCACGTTCTTCCTTGAACTGGCCTACCGAGGTCCAGCCGCGCAGGCCAGCCCACTTGCCCAGGCCCGGATACAGGGCCAGGTAGCCAATGCTGAAGAAGATGGTCAGGTAGAACATGCCCATCCACCAGCGCGGCAGCGGGTTGCTGTACTCCTGCAGGTCGCCATCCCACACGTGAGCCATGGTCTGGACTTGCTCACCCTTTTTCAGTGTGGTCTTGGACTGGGTGAACAACAGCAAGGTCACGCCCAGGATGCCAATAATGACAACTGCGGTGATCCAGATACTCCAGAAATCACTAACAAAATCACTCATTTTTTTGCTCCGTCGGAAGCCGGCGGCGAGCGTGTGCCGCCAGCTTGCAGTGAATCATCACCGTCATCCATAAAGGGCACATTGGCCGCTTCATCGAACTGTTTCTTGCTGCTTTTGCTGTATGCCCAGAAGGCAATCAGCAAAAAGCAGACAAACGACAGCACGGTAAAGATGATTCGAATCAGATTGATGCCGTCCATGGGCCGGGAATCAACGCACGTTCTTCAGCGCCAGACCCAGGCCTTGCAGGTAGGCAATCATCGCGTCCATCTCCGACTTGCCTTCCACCATGGCCTTGCCTTCAGCAATTTCCTGGTCGGTATACGGCACACCCACCTTGCGCAGCGCCGTCATCTTGGCAGCCACACCATCAGCGTCGGCCAGATTTTTGGACAGCCACGGGAAAGCCGGCATATTGGATTCCGGCACCACATCACGCGGGTTAACCAGGTGGACACGGTGCCATTCGTCGGAATAGCGGCCGCCTACACGCGCCAGGTCCGGACCGGTACGCTTGGAGCCCCACTGGAACGGGTGGTCATACACCGACTCACCTGCCACCGAGTAGTGACCATAGCGCTCGGTCTCGGAGCGGAACGGACGGATCATCTGCGAGTGGCAGTTGTAGCAGCCTTCGCGGATGTAAATGTCACGACCGGTCAGTTGCAGGGCGTTGTACGGCTTCACGCCTGCCACTGGTTCGGTGGTGGATTTCTGGAACATCAGTGGCAGAATTTCAACCAGCATGGCCACACTGATGGTCAGGAGGGTAAACACGATCAGGTAGCCGACGTGTTCTTCAATCAGTTTCTGGATCTTTTCCATGTTCGCTTTCCTTCGTCCGACTTAGTGGGCGTGGGCCACAACAGCCGGAATCTCGGCGTTGACGGCACGACCCACAGCAATAGTGCGGAACATGTTGTAAGCCATCAGCAGCATGCCGCTCAGGTAGAACACACCACCCAGCAGACGCACAAAGTGGTACGGATAGGTTGCCTTGACCACTTCAGCAAACGAGTAGGTCAGGGTGCCGTCCACGTTCAGGGCGCGCCACATCAGGCCTTGCATCACACCGGAAATCCACAGGGCGGCGATGTACAGCACCACACCCACGGTAGCCAGCCAGAAGTGTGCTTCCACCAGCTTCATGCTGTGCATTTGCTCGCGGCCAAACAGGCGCGGCAGCAGATAGTAGATGGAGCCGATGGAGATGAAGCCCACCCAGCCCAGTGCGCCGGAGTGCACATGGCCGACGGTCCAGTCGGTGTAATGCGACAGGGCGTTCACGGTCTTGATGGCCATCATCGGGCCTTCAAAGGTGGACATGCCGTAGAAGGACAGCGACACCACCAGGAACTTCAGGATCGGGTCAGTGCGCAGTTTGTGCCATGCGCCCGACAGGGTCATGATGCCGTTGATCATGCCACCCCAGCTCGGTGCCAGCAGAATCAGCGAGAACACCATGCCCAGCGACTGGGTCCAGTCCGGCAGGGCGGTGTAGTGCAGATGGTGAGGACCTGCCCACATGTAGGTGAAGATCAGCGCCCAGAAGTGCACCACCGACAGACGATAGGAGAACACCGGACGGCCAGCTTGCTTGGGCACAAAGTAGTACATCATGCCCAGGAAGGCGGCGGTCAGGAAGAAGCCCACGGCGTTATGGCCGTACCACCATTGCACCATGGCATCCACGGCACCGGCGTAAACCGAGTAGGACTTGGTCAGGGTGACCGGAATTTCCAGGCTGTTGATGATGTGCAGCAGGGCCACGGCCAGGATGAACGCGCCGTAGAACCAGTTGGCCACGTAGATGTGCGACACCTTGCGCACTGCCAGGGTGCCAAAGAACACAATCGCGTAAGCCACCCAGATCACGGTGATCAAGAGGTCAATCGGCCATTCCAGCTCGGCGTATTCCTTGCCGGAGGTAAAGCCCAGCGGCAGGGTGATGGCGGCGAGCACGATGACCAACTGCCAGCCCCAGAAGGTGAAGGTTGCCAGTTTTTCGGCAAACAGGCGCACGTGACAGGTGCGCTGAACAACATAGTACGAGGTGGCAAACAATGCACAACCGCCAAAGGCGAAAATCACGGCATTGGTATGCAGCGGACGCAGACGACCAAAGTGCAGCCACGGACCAAAGTTCAGGTCTGGCCACACCAGCTGCGCGGCGATAATCACGCCCACCAGCATGCCGACGATGCCCCAGATCACGGTCATCACGGCAAACTGGCGCACCACCTTATAGTTATAAGTGGATTGCGTTTCCATTAAGGTTTCTCCAAGGTTGCTAACACAAGAATCAAAAACCGTCGCGCGGGCCTCTGGAAACGCCTTCATATGCCCCCATATGAAATACGCGCTTCCACCGCTATCGGGTCGAGGACGCCCGTTGCCGCCGTGCTGGCCAGCCTACGGGACAGACTACTGTCACATCCCCGCTTTGAATTGACCCATTTTACATCGAAGGGGCCTTCCAAGCCACACGGATACAACGGTATCTCGACAACGACCCTTGCCAGACGCAAGACTCAATTCCAGCCCGGTCATTATATTGTCATGACCTGGCAAGATGTTGACGTAGGTCAACCGAACCCCACCCAAAGCATGAGTGCCCCCGTATTTTTACCTAGACACTTCAGGCCATCTGGCCGTCAGTTCTGTGCGCCCAGCCCGGCTGGCCAGCCGGCAATGAACTTTTGCCCAGACCTGGCCTCAATCAGGCATACCCATCTTCGCCGCCATCCGGCACACTGTCTGTTCGACTTTTTGCCCATACGCCACCGCCATGATCCATGCCATTCATTACCGCCTGACCCTGGCCGACCCGGCTGCCCATTATTTTGATGTCAGCCTGACGGTTGATGCCCCTGGGCCGGCAGCGCTGACCCTGCGTTTGCCGTGCTGGATTCCTGGCAGCTATCTGATTCGCGAGTTTGCCCGACATATTGTCAGCCTGCGTGCCGAGGCCGACGGTCAGCCGCTGGCCATCGATAAACAAGACAAACACAGCTGGCGCGTTGAGCCTGGCGCTGCCCGCCAGTTGTGCGTGCACTACCGGGTGTATGCATTTGATTTATCGGTGCGCGGGGCGTATCTGGATCTGGAGCGCGGCTTTTTTAATGGCAGCAGCGTGTTTCTGGAAGTGGCCGAACGCACCGACCAATCGGTCAGCGTGGAAGTGGTGGCCCCCAGCCATCCGGCGTGCGCCGACTGGACACTGGTCAGCAGCCTGCCGCGCGCGGGCAAGCGGGGCCGCCACGGCTTTGGCCGCTTTTGCGCCGACAATTACGCCGAATTGATCGACCACCCAGTAGAAATGGCCCGCGTGGATTTCGTCCGCTTTACTGCTGCGGGCGTGCCACATGAAATTGCCGTCAGCGGCCAGCATCGCGGCGACCTGAAACGGCTGGCGCGTGACGTCAAGGCAGTGTGTGAATGGCAGATCCGCCTGTTTGGCACGCCCGCGCCGTTCAGCCGCTATGTGTTTTTGCTGTATGTCGGCCAGGATATTTACGGCGGGCTGGAGCATCGTGCCTCCACTGCGCTGATGGCCGACCGCCAGGCGCTGCCGGCCCCTGGCCAGCCAACGCTGGACAAAGCCTACCAGGACTTGCTTGGCCTGTTCAGCCATGAGTATTTCCACAGCTGGAACGTTAAGCGCATTGCCCCGGTGGCGTTTACCCCACACCAGCTGTATCAGGAAAACTACACCCGCCTGCTGTGGGCATTTGAAGGTGTCACCTCGTATTACGACGATCTGGCGCTGGTCCGCGCTGGCGTGCTGTCTGCCGAACAGTACCTGAAACGCCTGTCCGATACGCTGACTGCCGTTCAGCGTGCCCCTGGCCATCGCCTGCAAACCCTGGAAGACGCCAGCTTCGATGCCTGGGTGAAATACTATCGCCAGGATGAAAACAGCCCCAATAGTCTGGTCAGCTACTACACCAAGGGTGCGCTGGTCGCACTGTGTCTGGATCTGCTGATCCGCCGCGATACCGCAGGGCAGCGCTCGCTGGACGATGTGATGCGCGCACTGTGGCAGCGCTGGCTGGCCGATGGCCAGGGGGTCAGCGAAACCGGCTGGGAAGCGCTGGCCATGGAGGTCAGCGGGCTGGACCTGCGCGACTTTTTCCAGCGCGCGCTGCGCAGCACCGATGCACTGCCGCTGACCGAACTGCTGGCCAGTGTCGGCGTGACCCTCAGCCATACCGTGCGCGACAGCGACGACACCAGCCGCCCGGTGCCGCCGACGCTGGGGGTGAAAACCGAACGCGACCCACTGGGCTGGAAAATCAAGTGCGCCTATCAGGATGGCCCGGCGCAGCAGGCCGGCCTGTCCGGCGGGGATGTGCTGCTGGCGCTGGATGGCCTGCGTATTCACGACCTCGACGCCGTGCTGGCGCGCTATCAGCCCGGCGACAGCGTCACCGTGCATGCTTTTCGCCGCGAGCGGCTGCTCACGGTCACCCTGACCTTGCAAGCCAGCCCAGCCGACCACTGCGCGCTGGCATTCAACCCGGACGAAGTGACACGCTGGCTGGCACCCGGACGCTAAACGCAGCCCCCACCGCCCTGGCGGCCTTCAGGCGGCCAGGGCATATAACACAATGCCCTTCGAGAGTGTTAGCCAAGCGGGTATAATCCCGGCATCTTTGCTGACTCCTCCTCAAGCGCGCCTGAACGCGCTGGATCGCCCGACCATGTCCGAACACGCCCCCGTTGCCAAATACCTCCGTGACTACTGCCCCGCTGCCTTTCTGATCGACCGGGTGGATCTGGAGTTCGATATCCACGACAGCCACACCAGCGTGCGTTCACGCATGGTGGTCAAGCGTCATCCGCAAGCGGTCACGTCTGACAGCACGCTGTGCCTGCACGGCAGCGCCGAACTGGTGTCGGTGGTGCTGGATGGCGAAAAGCTGCCGCCATCGGCATGGACGCTGGCCGATGAACAGCTGTGTCTGGCCAATGTGCCGGAAAGCTTTATCCTGGATATCGAAACCCGGCTGGACCCGGCCAGCAACACCTCGCTGATGGGGCTGTACGCGTCCAATGGCAATCTGTACACCCAGTGCGAGCCAGAAGGCTTTCGCAAGATCACCTATTACCTTGACCGCCCGGATGTGATGGCCAAGTTTTCCACCACCCTGATTGCTGACCGCCAGCGTTTTCCGGTGCTGCTGTCCAATGGCAATAAAGTGGGTGAGGGGCTGACGGAAAACCGCAAGCGCCACTGGGTGAAATGGGTGGATCCGTACCGCAAGCCGGCGTATCTGTTTGCCGTGGTGGCGGGCAAGCTGGCGGTGCAGAAAGACCACTACACCACCTCGGGCGGACGCAAGGTCACCCTGGAAATCTACGTCGCCCCAACCGACCTGGACAAGACCGCCCACGCGATGAGCTCGCTGAAAAAGTCGATGAAGTGGGACGAAGACGTGTTTGGCCTGGAGTACGACCTGGACACCTATATGATTGTGGCCGTGGGCGACTTCAATATGGGTGCGATGGAAAACAAGGGTCTGAACGTCTTTAACACCAAGTTTGTGCTGGCCAGCCGCGACACCGCCACCGACTTCGACTTTGAAGGCGTGGAAGCGGTGATTGCCCATGAATATTTCCATAACTGGACCGGCAATCGGGTGACCTGCCGCGACTGGTTCCAGCTCAGCCTGAAAGAAGGGCTGACCGTGTTCCGCGACCAGGAATTCTCCGCCGACATGCAAAGCCGGGCGGTCAAGCGCATTGAAGACGTCAAGGGCCTGCGCGCCTTGCAGTTTCCTGAAGATGCCGGCCCCACCGCCCATCCGGTGCGCCCCGAGTCGTATATCGAAATGAACAATTTCTACACCATGACGGTGTACGAAAAAGGTGCCGAAGTGGTGCGCATGATCCACACCCTGGTGGGGGCTGCCGGGTTCCGCAAGGGCATGGATCTCTACTTCCGCCGTCACGACGGCCAGGCCGTGACCTGCGATGACTTTGTTGCCGCCATGGCAGACGCCAACCAGATCGACCTCACCCAGTTCAAGCGCTGGTACAGCCAGGCCGGCACGCCGGTGCTGGACGTCAGCCTGGACTGGTTTGCCGAAGGCCACACCGCCTCGCTGACCGTGCGGCAAACCTGCCCGGATACCCCAGGGCAAACCGACAAGCTGCCGCAGCACATCCCGCTGGCACTGGGTTTTCTGGCGGCAGACGGCCTGGAAATGCCAGTCACCCTGGCCAGCGACAGCGCCACCGGCCCGCTGACCCGGGTGCTGTCGGTCACCGAAGCGGTGCAGACCTTCACCTTTGTCGATCTGGCGGAAAAACCGCTGCCGTCGCTGCTACGGGGATTTTCTGCCCCGGTGCGGCTGAATTACGCCTACACCGACGCCGAACTGGCGTTTTTATGCGCGCACGACAGCGATGCATTCAGCCGCTGGGAAGCCGGCCAGACCCTGGCCAGCCGCGAGCTGCTGCGCCTGTATCGCGGCGAAGGCGAGCCAGCGCTGTCGGCCTGCCTGGTGGAGGCGCTGGCCAAAGTGCTGGACGGCGCTGACGCCGATCCGGCGTTTGCCGCCCTGGCGCTGACCCTGCCGCTGGAAGCCGAACTGCTGGAATTGCTCGACCAGGCCGACCCGGTGCGCCTGTGCCAGGTGCGCGAACAGGCCCGCCTCCAGCTGGCCCAGGCGCTGGCTGACGCCTGGCAAACCAGCTGGCAGCGCTACAGTGGCCGGCCATTCCGTCATGAAGACGCCGGCCAGCGGGCGCTGAAAAACCTGGCATTGTCTTATCTGGCGCTGCTGCCCGCCGGCGCAGCGGGAGCCCTGGCCAGCCAGCAATACCAGCAGGCGGACAATATGACCGACCGCATGGGCGCGCTGACGGCGCTGGCAGACACCCACAGCCACACCCGCGACACCCTGTTTGCCGACTTTGCCCAGCGCTTTGCCGACAATGCCCTGGTGATGGACAAATGGTTTGCCCTGCAAGCCGGCAGCCGTCGCGCCGATGTGCTGGACACGGTCAAATCGCTGATGGAACACCCGGCGTTTGCGCTGACCAATCCGAACAAGGTTCGCGCGCTGATTGGCGCTTTTGGCCGCAATCTGCCCGCTTTCCATGCGGCAGATGGCAGTGGCTACCGGCTGATGGCCGACCAGGTGCTGGCGATTGACGCCATCAACCCGCAAGTGGCTTCGCGGCTGGTCGCAGTGTTCAACCGCCGCACCCGCATCGAGCCGGCCCGCGCCGCGCTGATGCATGCCGAGCTTACCCGCGTGCTGGCGCAAGACGGGCTGTCGCGCGATGTGTACGAGATTGTGTCGAAAAACCTGCAGCAGGCAGCATAAGCCATGCTCAGCGGCTCAGACGGGCGGTAGACCACCCCGCCGCCCGTCTGAGCGTCAGCGCAGTTGCGCGGCCTTGTCCTGCTGTTCACACTGCCACATCGCCCACAAAAACCCCATCCCGACCCCCACCATTCCCGCCGCCACCCACAGCGCGCCGCGATAGCTGCCGGTGAGTTGCGCCAGCGTGCCGGCCAGCGCCGGAGCAGCAATCTGCGCCACACCGTAGCTCAGCGTCAGCCGCGCCATGGCCTTGGCCGGGTTGGCCGGCAGGGTGCGCCCGACAATCGACAGCGCCAGGCTGACAATGCCGACAAATGTCACCCCGTACAGCAAGGCGCTAAGCAGGTTCAGCCATAAACCATCGCTGAAGGCCTGCAGGGCAATCGCCAGCGCCTGCACGGCATAGGCCAGCAAAATGGCCGGCATCTGGCCCAGTTCGCGGGTGAGCCGGTCCCAGACAAAGCACGACGGCACCGCCGCCAGGCCAATCAGCATCCAGATGCCGCTGCCCCAGCCCGCCAGCGCCGGGTGGTTTTCCACAATCGCCACAATAAACGTTGCACTGACCACATAGCCCACGCCAGCACAAAAATAGGCCGCCATGAAGTAGCGCATCCAGCGGCTGGAGGGGGGCGTCACCGTGGGGGTGCTGCTGGTGCCCGCCAGCTGCGGCGCAGGCATCCAGCACCAGGCTGGCAGAAAAAACCCCAGCCCCAGCATGCCCAGCGCCAGCCACTGCGCCGACCAGTCCAGCCGGGGCAACATCGCCCCCACCGCCAGCCCGGAGACCACCACGCCCAGGCCCAGCCCGGCAAAGTGCGCGCCCAGTTCGGCGCGTAACTGATGGCGAATCAGCCAGTTCAGCACCAGCCCGGATGCCAGCAGCAAGCCTGCCGTGCTGCCCAGGCCAGACAGGTAACGCAGCAACGCCCAGATGGCAAAGTGCTCGGTCAGCCCCATCGCCGGCAGGCTGACAATGGCCAGCAGCAAGCCCCATCGATACAGCCGGTATTTCAGCGCCACGTCGCTGATTGACGCCGCCAGCAGCGCGCCAGACAAATAGCCCAGATAGTTAAACGCCGCCAGCCAGCCGCCGGCTGCGTGGCTCAGGCCGGCTTGTTCGCGCATCAGCGGCAGCAAAGGGGTATAGGCAAAACGGCCCAGGCCAACAGTCAGGATCAGCCCGCATACCCCGGCGGCAATCACCCGGCGGCGCTGGGCGGCCAGGGCAGGATCGATGGCCGGGGTCATGTGCGCACCCCCCGCGCGCTATCCTCCCGCGTGTGCCAGTGGGCCAGCGCGTGGCCCGTTTTGTTCTGGGTCAGATCAATGCAGCACAACATGGTGAGTCTCCTCGTGACAAGCGCTTGACGGATCAATGGACCGCCATCGTCGCCCTGCCTTCATCACTCGTGTGGTGGTGTGCCAGGCAGACGCATGCAAAAAATATTAGACCGATCGTCTAATTAATGCAAATATAGTCTGTCCAGCCAGCCGGGACCCATTCAGCCAACACGGCAACAGGCTTATTTCTGCGCAGGTTGGCGTACATATTTTTGATTTTGCTGGGTTTTACGTTTTGCCCAAACATAATTCCAGAATTCATCCGCGCACTGCCTAGCGGCGTGCAGCCCCCAAGGAAAGGCCTGCCATGGCACAAGACAGCTCCCGCCCCGACTTCTGGGAAACCCGTTATCAGCAAGGTGTGACCCCCTGGGACGCTGGGCAGATGCCGCGTCAGTTTGTCGCCTTTGCCACCCGCCGCCCAGCGGGTGAACGGGTGCTGGTACCCGGCTGTGGCAGCGGCTACGAGGTGCGCGGGCTGGCCGAGCATGGCGCGCAGGTGCTGGCGGTGGATTTCAGCCCGGCGGCGGTCAGCCTGGCGCGTGAGGTGTTGGGTGAATACGCCGACTGCGTGCAGCAGGGCGATTTTTTCCTGATTGACCAACCGCCATTTGACTGGGTGTACGAGCGGGCACTGCTGTGCGCGCTGCCACCCAAAGTGTGGGCCGACTGGGGCCGCAAAATGGCCGAGTTGGTGAAACCGGGCGGCGTGCTGGCCGGCTACTTCTTTTTTGCCGACACCCCAAAAGGCCCGCCATTTGGCACCACGCCGGATCAACTGGCCCAGTTGCTGGGGACGCACTTCACCCTGCTGGAACAGGCCCCCGCCGATGACAGCCTGCCGGTATTTGCCGGGCGGGAGCAGTGGATGGTCTGGCAACGCTGCGACAATTTGTCGCATTGATCCCATCGGTCCAAGCTCCGTATCATCCGGTACTTTTCCGTTTTTTTCTGGAGCCTGACCATGAAACGCCTGTTTGCCCTGGCCCTGCTGGCCGTCTGTGCGACTGCCAATGCCCACGATTACACGGTGGGCGAGCTGAAAATCGTCCACCCCTGGGCACGGGCCACCCCTGGCACCATCCAGAATGGCGCCGCCTACATGACGCTGACCAACACCGGTAAACAAGCTGACCGACTGGTATCGGCCAGCACCGAGGCTGCCGGCATTACCGAGCTGCACACCCACCTGAACGAAAACGGCGTGATGAAAATGCGCCAAGTGAATGATATTCCGGTAGAAGCCGGCAGCACGGTCAAGCTGCAGCCCGGTGGCCTGCATGTCATGCTGATCAAGCTGAAGCAGCCGTTGAAAGAAGGTGACAGCGTGCCGCTGACCCTGCGCTTTGAAAAAGCGGGTGAAGTGAAAGTGGACGTCAAGGTAGACAAAGTGGGTGCCATGCCCGCCATGCAACACGCTGGCCACTGAGTGACGACCGCCCCCTGACACGGCATGCGCAGGGGAGGCCACCGGAAGCAAACAGGCCCTCCTGCCCATGGATTCAGCATCCTGGTGCAGGGGGGCCGGTTTGCCGTGTGCCCCCGGTATCTCGCCACCTGCACATGATGATGCGCCACGGATTCGCCCGACCAATGCACAACACCACGCCAGAACAGCGGAAACGCGCAGCGCACCGCCCCCCTCACGCCTTGCTCTCCTTACCGCGTAGCGCCGTAGGAATCCCCTTTCTTCTGGGAAGAGAGGATGTCAGAATCACTGAATTGTCCATTGCGAGCATCGGCCTGATGGCAGGATAGCGGTGATCCTTGCAGAATCTTGCATCATTTCAAAGAGCAGGTCATGTTGAGTTTTTATGAGTTTTTTGCTGGCGGCGGCATGGCGCGCGCGGGCTTGGGCGCGGGCTGGGAATGTTTATTGGCCAATGATTTTGACCCCAAAAAAGCCGCCAGCTATGCCGCCAACTGGGGCGATGCCGATCTGCGCGTGGGCGATGTTGCGGCCTTGCGCGTGGCTGATCTACCGGGCAAGGCCGACTTGGCCTGGGCATCGTTTCCCTGTCAGGATTTATCGCTGGCTGGCGCGGGTGCCGGTCTGAATGGTTCACGCTCAAGTGCATTCTGGGCGTTCTGGCGCTTGGTGCGTAGCCTGGGTGAGGTTGGGCGGGCACCTGCGCTGGTGGTGCTGGAAAATGTCTGCGGCGCGCTCAGTTCGCATCAGGGGCGTGATTTTGTCGCCTTGGCCGGCGCTTTGGCCGAGGCCGGCTATCGCTTTGGTGCCGTAGTGATCAATGCCGTACATTTTTTGCCACAATCTCGCCCCCGTTTATTCATTATTGGCGTCTTGCATCACCACCCTGTTGCCGCGTATTTGCTGGCGGATGGGCCGGAGGCGGAATGGCACCCGCCAGCATTGATCGACGCCCACGCCAGACTGTCGCCAGCATTGCGTGAGCACTGGATGTGGTGGCGTTTGCCAATACCCGCCCCCAGAACGTCTGTGTTTGCCGATGTGATTGAAGACGCGCCAAGCAGCGTGGCATGGCACTCGGCAGCAGAAACGCACAAGCTGCTGGCCATGATGAGCCCACGCAACCAGGCCAAAGTGGAAGCGGCCCAGCGTAGCGGGCGGCGTATGGTGGGGACCGTGTATCGACGCACCCGCACCGAAGGCCCGCATCAACAAAAAGTACAGCGTGCCGAAATCCGCTTTGACGATGTGGCAGGGTGCTTGCGCACTCCGGGCGGCGGCTCCAGCCGACAAGCCATCATGGTGGTGGAAGGCGAGCAGATTCGATCCCGCCTGCTGTCCGCGCGTGAAGCCGCGCGCTTGATGGGATTGCCGGATAGCTACCGTCTGCCAGCCAATTACAATGACGCCTACCATCTGGCAGGTGATGGCGTGGCCACGCCGGTGGTGCGCTTTCTGGCGCAGTCTATTCTTGAGCCAATTCTGTGCCCGGTAGCCGCAAATAGAAAGGCTGCATGATGTGTGCAAGGGATATTCAAACTGCCTTGGCATCGTTTTACCAAAAGCATCACTTTTCAGGAAAAGGTGCATTGTGCGTTGCTCTCGTGGTCACCCAACACGCTCGCCAATGTGGGCTACCATTGGATGCCACAACCCTGTTAACCGAAGGTGGCGGTCAAGTACTGGGGCTTGGTAAGACTCAAGTGCAGGCCGTGTTGGCTCGTCATGGCATTGAGCGTGTGCTGGCTGCCGAAGGTGGACGCACAAGCCGTGGCAGCATTGGCAATATGCGCGCTTATGTTGAGTTTTTGAATGCACTGGCTGATGCATCTAGCGGGTGTGCCCTTGATATTAATCTCATCGAATCGTTCTGGATGGATAAGGTGCGCGCATTCTTTGCCGCCAAACCCTTCAAAATCCGACTGGATACTTCTCGCAGCCTGCGCATGATGGTGCGCGACGTGTTGACCCAAGCGGAGGAACGACAGAAAGCCTCGCCCGGCATGCAGTACGCAGGAGCAGTACTTCAGCATTTGGTTGGTGCAAAATTGGATTGTGCACTTTCCGCCAGCACAACATCCGGCCCGTTGACGCATCACAGTTTTTCCACGTCTGATGCTCAGTCGGGACGCGCAGGGGATTTTTTACTGGGAGACGTGGCCATCCATGTCACGACGGCACCAGGAGCCGGGGTAATTGCACGCTGTCAGGACAATCTGGATCAAGGGTATCGACCGATGATTGTCACGACGACGCGGGGCTTGACTGCTGCAGAGGTGTTTGCCGACGCGGCAGGTTTGGCTGAACGGATTGATCTTTTCGAGATTGAACAGTTTGTCGCACTGAATTTGTATGAACTGGGTGGGTTTCTCGCAGAAGGGCGTCGGATGGCGGTGCAGGATGTGGTGCAGCGATATAACGAAATCATTGAGGATGTTGAAACGGATCCAAGCCTGAAAATCGAATTTCGTTAAGCCGGCGCTGATTGATTCAGAAAAATCATTTCCACCAAAAGCAAAACCCAGCAAAATCAACACCCTGGATTCCCGCCTTCGCGGGAATGACGATTTTTTCAGCGTTTCCTTAATGCCAGGAGGCGCGCAGCCGCATCATGCGTGCCATTCCTTCGCGCAATACCAGACCAGAACGGACCAGAACGGCGGACGCGCTCGCCGCCGCACCGCCACCATCACGCCTTGCTCTCCTGTATTACGCCTCGTCCGTCCCCAGCAAAAACAGATTGGGCCCGTTGCGCGGGTGGTCGGCCTGGCCCAGCGCCACGTCCAGTGCCAGGCTGGCCAGATCGTCGGCCACCGGGTCCAGCGCCGGGTCTTGCTCCAGGAACAGGATTTTCAGATAGCTGCGGCAGGCATCGCAGGTTTCGGCATGCACCCCAGTGGGGCCGCCTTCCAGTTGCTGGTAGTGAACCTTGCCATCAGAATCACAGGCGGTGCAGCGAGCACGCACCGCGTACCAGCGGGTGTTGCACAGCGAACAGTGCAGATAGCGCAGCTTGCCCAACTTGGCCCCCACCTGGATCACACTGGCCACCGGCGCGCTACCGCAACAGGGACAGTGACTGCCGCCGGCGGGCAGCGGTGCCGGCACCTGGTGGGCCCAGCGGGTCCAGCAGGCTTGCAGGGTGGCGGCCACCAGCAGGCGGGCGGCGGCGTCCTGGCCGGTGGGCTGTTCGCCATGGCCTTGCGCATCCGCCAGCACGCGGGCGGCCAGTGCAGTCAGTTCGGCTGGGGTGGCACTGGCCAGCTGGACAATGGCGGCGCGCACCGGGTCGGGGGCGTGGTCGGCCACCCAGGCACCCAGTGCATGCAGCGCGGTCATCCAGTCGGCGGGCAGAGTGTCGGCCTGGGCCGGCCAGCACGGTGCACCGTGGCCGGGCACGGGGGCAAGCGGTACGTTGAGCTGCTCCTGGGCCAGGCTGAGCTGACCCAGAAACGCCAGCCACGGCCCCAGTGGGTGATTGACCGCCAGTTGTTCAAAACGGGCCGCGCGGCTGCGAAACAGGCCAGCATCGGGAGGCAGGGTGGTTTCCGGGTCGGTGGGGTTAAGCAGGTCGATGGACATGAGGACTCGATAATCAGGTAAGCAAGGCATCCGGCGGCAAGTGTGCTGACCGTCGCCCAGGTGGGCGAGGTTGGGCACGGTGGCCGGTGTGAGGAATGGGCAACATAGTCAGGTTGGACACTTAGCGCAACGTGTCTGCGCTGTCGCCCTCCCGCGCCAGCGGCATGTCGGCCAGCACATGGCTGGCACCGGCATACACCACCAGGCTGTGCTGACGGGCAAAACCCACCAGGGTCAGGCCGCTGCTTTCGGCCAGGCGCACGGCCAGCGCCGTGGGGGCAGACAGGGCCACCAGCGCGCCCATGCCGGCCAGCGCGGTTTTTTGCACCATTTCGTAGCTGGCCCGGCTGGACACCAGGGCAAAGCCCTCGCGGTTGTCTGCGCCCAGACGGGCGCGGGCACCAATCAGCTTGTCCAGCGCATTGTGGCGGCCCACGTCTTCGCGCACCTGGTGGATGACCCCATCGGCGTCTACCCAGGCGGCGGCATGGGCGGCACCGGTGGTCTGGCGCAGCGGCTGATGGCGCTCCAGCGCCTTGACCGCAGCAAATATCCGCGAGGCGGACAAGGCAGCCCCCCGGCTCACTGGCGTCTGGCAGCGGGCTACGCCATCCAGGCTATCTACCCCGCACAGGCCGCAGCCGGTGCGGCCTGCCAACGCCCGACGGCGGTTTTTCAGGGAATGAAACTGACGGCTGGCAATCTCCATCATGATGCTGATCCCGTCAGCGCTGTGTTCAATGTCCAGCCCATAAAGCTGGGATAGGTCGTCCAGAATGCCTTCGCTGAGGCTGAAGCCCAGCGCCAGGTCGTCCAGTTCGGTGGGGGTGGCCAGCATCACCGCGTGGGAGATGCCGTTGTACACCAGGGCCACCGGGGTTTCTTCCACCAGCACGTCAACGGTGCTGCGTTGCCAGCCATCGGCGCACACCCGCCAGACCGGCACATGGCAGGCCTGTTTCGGGGGGGTGAGTGCAGAGGCAAGGTGTTCACGTTGCATGTTGGGCTCCTGCCCGCCCGATCGGGCCAAGGCCAGACCGGGCGGGGTGAGGGATCAGGACTTCTTGCCGGTCATGTCACGATACCAGCGCGGATGGTGTTTTTTTGCCCAGGCATGGGTCACCACGCCCTCCACCATGGCACGGATGGTGCCCTTCACCCACAGTGCGGCGTACACATGGATGATGATGCCGGCAATCAGCGCCACCGCCGAGCTGGCGTGCGCCAGCAGGGCCAGCCGAATCAGCGGAATCGGAAACGACGGGGCAAAGTAGGGCCGCCAGATGATAAAGCCGGAAATCAGCAGCACCGCCATGCACGCGCACATCAGCCAGAACATGCCTTTTTGCCCGCCGTTGTACTTGCCGATGTCGCCCACTTCGTTGCCCTTCATCACCTCTTTGACCGACTTCATCCACTTGACGTCTTCAGATGTGATCAGGTTGTGATGCCAGTAGCGGAAAAACTGTCGGGCAAAGGCCAGAAACATCACCACGCCAACAAACGGGTGGACAATGCGCGCCAGCTGCGGTGTGCCAAATACGCCGGTCAGCCAGAAGAATGCCGGGTAAAAGAACGCCAGGCCAGAAATGGCCAGCAGCACAAAGCATACGGCAACCACCCAGTGATTGATGCGCTCCGGGGCCGAGTAACGTTGGATCAGTTGTTCTTTCACTTGCGGTTCTCCTCGTGGTCTTCGTCATCCGGACGGTTCGGGCCGACGGTGATGTAGTGGAAGAAGCCAAACAGCCCGGCGGCGGCAATGCCCAGGGTGGCCAGCGGCTTGAGCAGGCCTTTCCACAGGCTGACCGTGGTGCTGATGGCCGGGTCCTTGGGCAGGTTGCTGTACAGCTCGGGCTGGTCAGCGTGATGCAGCACGTACATCACATGGGTGCCGCCCACGCCTTCCGGATCGTACAGGCCGGCGTGCTGGTAGCCCCGGTTTTTCAGGTCGGCGATGCGCACAGAGGCGACTTCTTTCATGTCCTCTTTGCTGCCAAACTGAATCGCCCCGGTCGGGCAGGTTTTCACGCAGGCCGGCTCTTGGCCCACCGCCACGCGGTCGGAGCACAGGCTGCACTTGTAGGCCTTGTTGTCCGCCGGGCTCAGGCGCGGCACGTTGAACGGGCAGCCAGACACGCAGTAGCCGCAGCCAATGCAGTTTTCCTGGTGAAAATCGACAATGCCATTCTTGTACTGAATGATGGCACCCGGCGAGGGACAGGCTTTCAGGCAGCCGGGGTCGGCGCAGTGCATGCAGCCGTCCTTGCGGATCAGCCATTCCAGCTTGCCGTTGGCTTCGGTTTCGGCAAAGCGCATCACCGTCCACGCCTGGGCGGACAGATCGGTCGGGTTGTCGTACACGCCGACGCAGGAACCCACTTCCTCACGCAGGTCGTTCCATTCGGAACAGGCCACCTGGCAGGCCTTGCAGCCGATGCAGGTGGACACGTCAATCAGCTTGGCCACTTCCACCGGGGTCCGCGCTTGCGGGGTGGCGGTCGGGGTGGCCGAGCGACGCAGGATATCAAGAGATTGCAGAGCCATGGTTATGCGCGCCTCATGCCTTTTCGATGTTCACCAGGAACGATTTATATTCAGGCGTTTGCGTATTGCAGTCACCCACGAACGGCGGCAGGACATTGGTCAGAAAGCCCTTTTTCGCCACGCCTTCCCAGCCCCAGTGCAGCGGAATGCCGATCTGATGCACGGTCTGGTTGTTCACCGTCAGCGGCTTCACCCGCTTGGTCACCACCGCCTTGGCCTTGATAAAGCCGCGCTTGGAGCTCACCTTGACCCAGTCGCCCTGGCCGATGCCTTTTTCCTTGGCCAGTTGTTCGCTGATTTCAACAAACTGTTCTGGCTGGGCAATGGCGCTGAGCTTCACCGACTTGGTCCAGAACTGGAAATGCTCGGTCAGCCGGTAGGTGGTGCCCACATACGGGAAGTCCTTGGCCGTGCCCAGGCGCGCGCGGTCGCCCTTGAAGATGCGCACTGCCGGGCTGGTGCTCACCTTGGGGTGCAGCGGGTTGGCGCCAATCGGGCTTTCCATCGGCTCGTAGTGCTCGGGGAAGGGGCCATCCACCAGCTTGTCCACGGCAAACAGCCGGCCCACGCCTTCGTGGTTCATGATGAACGGGTTCATGCCGGAATCCGGCGCGGCGTCGATCTTGAAGTCGGGCACGTCGGCACCCACCCATTTTTCGCCGTTCCAGCTGATCAGCTTGCGCTTGGGGTCCCACGGCTTGCCAGCGGGGTCACACGAGGCGCGGTTGTACAAAATCCGCCGGTTGGCCGGCCACGCCCACGCCCAGGCCGGGGTGTTGCCGCAGCCGGCATCGGTATTGTCGCGCCGTGCCATCTGGTTGCCGGCTTGCGTCCAGCAGCCAGAGAAAATCCAGCAGGCGCTCATGGTGCTGCCGTCGTCGCGCAGCAGGGCAAAGCCGGGCAGTTGCTCACCTTTTTTGGCCAGTTGCTTGGTCGGGTCTTTCGGGTCGAACAGGTCGGTCAGTGCGCGGCCATTCATTTCCTTGGCCAGCTCTTCCGGCAGCGGATTTTTCGGGTCGCGGTACGGCCAAGCCAGATTGAGGATTGGCTCGGCCCCCTTGCCGCCATCTTTTTTGTACAGCTCGCGCAGGGTGGTGAACAGCTCGCCCAGGATTTCCGTGTCGGCCTTGGCTTCACCCGGCGCGTCCGCGCCCTTCCAGTGCCATTGCAGCCAGCGGCTGGAATTGACGATGGAGCCGTCTTCTTCGGCAAAGCAGGTGGACGGCAGGCGGAAAACTTCGGTCTGGATCTTGCTCGGGTCGGTTGGGTTGGATTCGCCGTGGTTTTGCCAGAAGGTGGACGTCTCGGTGCCGATCGGGTCGATGATGACCATATACTTCAGCTTGGAAAATGCCTCGCGTACCTTGTTGACATCCGGGAACGACGCCAGCGGGTTAAAGCCCTGGACAATAAAGCCGTTCATCTTGCCCTGGTGCATCAGCTCGACCATGTGCAGCACGTCGTAGAGCTTGTCCCACTTGGGCAGCCAGTCGTAGCCCCAGTTGTTCTCGGCGGTGGCTTTGTCGCCCCAGAACCATTTCATCAGGCTGACCAAGAATTTGGGGGTGTTCGACCAGTAGTTCAGCTGATCCGGGCGCACCGCCTTGGGCGTGGTTTTTTCCAGATAGTCGGCCAGGGTCGGGTGCTGGGTTTCATTGGGCAGGGTCAGGTAGCCCGGCAGCGCGGTGGACAGCAGGCCCAGGTCGGACAAGCCCTGGATATTGGAGTGGCCGCGCAGTGCGTTGACGCCGCCGCCCGGCATGCCAATATTGCCCAGCAAGAGCTGGATCATCGCCATGGTGCGGATGTTTTGCGAGCCAACGGTGTGCTGGGTCCAGCCCAGTGCGTACAGAATGGTGCCCACTTTGTTGGGCTGGGCGGTTTCGCCCAGATGCTGACACACCGCCAGGAAGCCTTCTTTCGGGCTGCCGGTCAGGCTGGTGACCAGTTCCGGGGTGTAGCGCGAGAAGTGCGCTTTCATCAGGTTCCACACGCAGCGCGGATGGGCCAGGGTCGGGTCGGTCTTGGCCATGCCCTGCTCGTCCAGCTCGTAGTTCCAGCTGCTGCGGTCGTACTTGCTTTTCTCGGCGTCAAAGCCGGAGAACAGCCCTTCGTCAAAGCTGTAGCCTTCTTTGACGATCAGGCTGGCGTTGGTGTAGGCCTTGACGTAATCCCAGTGGATTTTGTCGTTGTTGACCAGCCAATTGATGATGCCGCCCAGGAAGACAATATCCGAGCCAGCGCGGATCGGCACGTATTGGTCGGCCACGGCGGCGGTGCGGTTAAAGCGCGGATCGACCACGATCAGCTTGGCACCGCGCTGTTTTTTCGCCTCAATCGCCCACTTGAAGCCCACCGGGTGCGCTTCGGCGGCGTTGCCGCCCATCACCAGGATGAAATCGGCGTTCTTGATGTCCACCCAGCTATTGGTCATGCCGCCACGGCCATAGCTGGCCGCCAGCGCCGCCACGGTCGGGCCGTGGCACACCCGCGCTTGCGCGTCGGTGGCGACAATGCCCAGCGCGCGCATCACTTTTTGCGTGAGGATGCCGGTTTCGTTAGAGGCGGCAGAGGCGGTGAGCATGCCGGTGGTCAGCCAGCGGTTGACCGGCACGCCGGCATCATTTTTTTCCAGCAGGTTGGCATCGCGGTCGGCCTTGATGTGCTTGGCCACTCGCTCGATGGCCTCGTGCCAGCTGATGCGCTTCCATTGGTTGCTGCCGGCTTCGCGCACTTCCGGGTATTTCAGTCGGCCAGGGCTATGCACAAAGTCCAGCAGGCCGGCACCCTTGGGGCACAGCGAGCCACGGCTGACCGGGTGGTCCGGATCGCCTTCGATGTGGATGATTTCGGCCTTGGCGTTTTTCGCGCCGTCGCCCAGGCTGTACATCAACAGGCCACAGCCCACCGAGCAATAGGTACAGGTATTGCGCACTTCGGTGGCGCGGCTCAGCTTGTACTGGCGCACCTCGGCCTGCGCGGTGGCCGGGGCCATGCCCATCACCGCCAGGCTGGATGCGCCCATGCCTGCAGCGGAAATCTTGAAAAACTGCCGTCGGCTGACTGAGACGCCAGCGACAGCGGTGTGATGGTTATCCATACATCTCCTCCTGGTTTTTGCCCACGGTGCGGACCCATGCTCACGCGCCGTTGGGGATCAGGAAGGACGTTCTGGCCGCCGGTGCAGCCAGGGGGGCGTCCTTCCGAAGCGGGACGCCCATAAGCAGAAGCCATGCCACCTTAAAACCCTTTCAATATCATGGGTTTGGCTTGGGCACCTCAGGAGAGACTACGGTTTGCCGGGTCATTTTGGCTGGCGCGGGGACAAAATGACCCGGCAGGGCAGTGCTAAAGCCCAGTCAGTCATTTCTGCACAGGCGGATGTTGATTTTGCGCGGGAAGGGGAGGGTGAACACCAGAGCCGGGTTGAACACGAAGTGGTACAACCCGGCGAAGCGGCGCATGTGGCGCGGCGCTTCGCCGTTGGGCATGAATGCGTATTTGAAGGCTTGAAGACGCGGCATGACGGCATTCATACGCTTGGCCCATGCATAAAAACACGAGATCCGGCCCGGATGAACAGCCTGAAAGCAGGCGTGTCCCCCCGGACGAAAGGCGCGCGCGGCGGCCCTCTCAGTCGAAAATCACGGTTTTGTTGGCATAGGCCAGAATGCGGTTTTCGATATGCCAGCGCACCGCGCGCGACAACACCACTTTTTCCAGGTCGCGGCCTTTTTGCACCAGGTCTTCAACATCATCACGGTGAGAAATCCGGGTGACTTCCTGCTCGATGATCGGACCATCGTCGAGTACGGCGGTGACATAGTGGCTGGTGGCACCAATCAGCTTCACACCCCGGGCAAATGCACGGTGATACGGCTTGGCACCGTCAAATGCCGGCAGGAAGGAATGGTGGATATTGATCACCTGATTGGGGAAGCGCTCGACAAATGCCGGTGACAGCACTTGCATATAGCGCGCCAGCACAATGAAATCCACCTGAGCGTCTTCCAGTAGCTGCCATTGCAGCGCTTCCATTTCGGCCTTGTTGTCGCGGGTGACTGGCACGACATGGAAGGGAATGCCGTTGAATTCCACCAGGCGGCGGCAGTCTTCGTGGTTGGAAATCACCAGGGCGATGTCGCAGTTGAGCTCGCCAATGCGCCAGCGGTGCATCAGGTCTACCAGGCAGTGTTCGTATTTGGAGACAAACAGCGCCATGCGCGGCTTCTTGCTGGACAAGGTAACGCGCCAGGTCATCTGGTTTTCGTCAGCGATGGGCTGAAACGCGGCGGCAAAGCTTTCCATTGGCAGGGTAAAGCTGCTCAGATCCCATTCGACACGCATCAGGAACAGGTTTTCGCTGGAATCCTGATGCTGGTCGGCGTGCAGGATGTTGGCGTTGTAGGCCATCAGGAAGTTGGCGATAGTGGCCACCAGCCCCTTGCGGTCAGGACAACTGATCAACAGGGTTGCGGAGTTGCGCTCGGACATGATTTAGGTTTTTCGTCAGCAATCGGTCAAAAAACGGCTCAGGCGTGCAGATTGGCCGAGTCCAGGGTGTTTTGCAGCAGGGTGGCCACCGTCATCAGGCCCACGCCGCCCGGCACTGGGGTGATCCAGCTGGCGCGCTCGCTGGCGGCGGCAAAGTCCACATCGCCCACCACCTTGCCATCCGGCAGACGGTTGATGCCCACGTCCACCACCACGGCCCCTTCCTTGATCCAGTCGCCCGGCACAAAGCCCGGCTTGCCCACCGCGGCCACCACAATATCAGCGCGGCGCACTTCGGCGGCCAGGTCAGCGGTGGCGCTGTGGCAGACGGTGACGGTAGCACGCGCCAGCAACAGCTCCAGCGCCATTGGCCGGCCCACGATATTGGAAGCACCAATGATCACCGCGTGCTTGCCCTTGGGGTCGATGCCGGACATTTCCAGCATGGTCATCACCCCGCGCGGGGTACACGGGCGCAGCAGCGGCATTTTCAGCGCCAGGCGGCCGATGTTATAGGGGTGAAAGCCGTCCACGTCTTTTTTCGGGTCGATGCGCTCAATCACCGCATCGGCGTCGATATGCGCCGGCAGCGGCAATTGCACCAGAATGCCATCGATTTCCGGGTCGGCGTTGACCTGGTCAACAATGGCCAGCAGTTCAGCCTGAGTGGTGCTGGCCGGCAGGTCAAACGCCACCGAACGGATGCCGACTTTTTCGCACGAGCGCTTTTTGTTGCGCACATAGATTTCCGAGGCCGGATTATTGCCCACCAGTACCACGGCCAGCGCGGGCGCGCGCCGACCAGCCGCCAGCCGGGCATCCACACCGGCTTTGACGCGAGTAAGCAGGGCTTCGGAAATGGTTTTGCCGTCAATCAGCTGAGCTGCCATGATGTGGATTCTTTCCCAAAATGTTCGTATGCAAAAACAGGATTTTCGCATTGTTGGGTGGCGCGGCTCAACCCTATCTCGGCGTGTCGTGGGTCGGCAGCAGATAAAGCGCCTACCCTGAGGTTTTTTACACCAGGGTGTTGACAGGTAGCCAGAGGCTGCGTATAGTTACGTTCTCTTGTTCGGGGTGTAGCGCAGCCTGGTTAGCGCACCTGATTTGGGATCAGGGGGTCGTGAGTTCGAATCCCACCACCCCGACCATTTGAAGCTGCGACCGACCGTTGAGCGCCCGTAGCTCAACCGGATAGAGCATCGGCCTTCTAAGCCGGCGGTTACAGGTTCGATTCCTGTCGGGCGCGCCAGTGCGGACAAGCAGGATTTTTATCTGAATTTACGCTGAAACAGTCAGTCGAGTAAGTCAGATCAGTTTATGTGGTGGATATAGCTCAGTTGGTAGAGTCCCGGATTGTGATTCCGGCTGTCGTGGGTTCGAGTCCCATTATCCACCCCAAGCATTAAAGGGCTTGCAGCGATGCAAGCCCTTTTTGCGTGCGCGCTAGCCAGATAGCCCGATTCCCCCTGGCGACTCTCCCTAGGGGTCCGGATACCTCATCTTAACCTTGCAGCCTCCCTTGTTTTTTCATCCGACCTTGCCGCGAAAGCGCGCTCTGGTCATTGACCTAGCTTATCTCATCCAGCCACACCCGCAAACGCCCGGTACCTCGAGTATGCTTGCGCTGGCAAACCAACTTGTCTTGACCAGAAGATTGCGCCGTTGAGCTCAGATAAAATCCATCTACCGGGTAGGCACTCGGGATGTATGTACCCGCTTGGGCTGGCCACTGATTCGGGGTGTGATGAATCCGGAAGGCGCGGTCTTCGCGAGCAATCTGGTAAGTACCTTTCCACACCCGACCTTGTTCGTCCTCCCATTGATAGTGTCCATTGCCACTGAGCTGCAACTCCAGCGTGGCACAGCGCCAGTAGCCAATAAATACCGGGTTCTGCTGACCACAGGCCAGCAGGGCAGGAAAAAGAAGCAAGGAGGTCAGCAGACCCAAAAAACGTAATAAGGAACGAGGCATACTTAGCCACATATAGGGTGGGTTTGATTGGAAACGATAACGTCCTAAAGACAATAGCATGAAACGCGACACAGAGCGACGCCTAAACGGCCTATACAGGCCAAAGCTATCGTAGTTTTACTTAGGTTAGCAGGAAAAAGACACAAAAAAAACGCCAACACAGCTGTGTTGGCGTTTTTTCTTAATGCTGGCTCCTCGACCTGGGCTCGAACCAGGGACCTGCGGATTAACAGTCCGTCGCTCTACCGACTGAGCTATCGAGGAATCGAGAACAAGATATTACTGAATTCAGACAGTTTGGTCAAGGCTTTTTTGCAAAAACTTGCTCACATCTGCTGTTGTGGCCATTTTGCCCGCTGATGCAGCGGCAAAATGGCCACAACCAGGGTCAGCGAGTTTCGACCTGCACCATCGCAGCCGCTTCTTCAGTGGCAGCGTGCACCACCCGATTCGCCCGACGAGCCTGCTCTGGCAGCGGCAGGCTTGCGCTGACTTCTACCGGCGCAATCAGCGATGCGGTTTCCACCTGTTGCAGCACATTCTCGGCGGTGTGTACTGCGGCACCAGCCTGCAGATCGGCGCGGCGACGACGCGACGGCAAGGTGGGTTCTGTCGCCACCGGCGCAGCATCTTGCACCTGCGTGGTCACCAGAATCAGCCCGCCCAGATCCAGCGGCGACTCCATGACGGCAGGGGCCGGCGCAGCCACAGGCAGCGTCACCGGCACGGCTTCCGCCGGAGCAACGGTCTCCACTGGCACCTCTGCAACGGCCTCCACCACGACGCTAGCGTCTGCTGCCGGTTCAGCCGGTTCGGCCACCAGGGCAATCGCTTCAGCCACACTGACTGGCGCAGCCATGGCTGCGCCAGTCAGGCGGGTTTCCAGGGCAACCGACACGGTAGCCGGCAAGGGTTCCGCCTCGGCAGTGACGGGTTCCGGGATGACAGCCGGTGCAGGAGCAGCGTCTACCTGGCTGATCACCGCTGTCGTCACGGCATCGACCTGGGTTTCCACTTGCACCAGCACCGGGCTATCGTCTTGTGCAGACTGAACCACGACAGCAGGTTCCACCGGGGCCGCACGCAGGATTTCGGCAACGTTGGTCGTCGGCGCGACAGGGATGACGACAGGGTCGTCAGCACGGGTTTCCACCATGACCATGACCGGTTCAACGGGTGCTGCCGGCATCGCTTCGGCAACTGCAACGGACACAGAAGCAGCAGGCATGCTCGGAGCAATCGGCGCGACCGGGGCAACGGCCTCGACCGCAACCGGCGCGGCGTCGACGCTGACCGGGAGGCTGTCTGCCGGTGCAGCAGGGGCAAGCTCTTCTGGAACCGGTGCGGGCTCAAGCACTGGTGTGGCCATCACGGGGGTTGGCAGGACGGCCACCGCCGGGCTGTCTGCTGCCACGGCAGCGGGCACTTCGACGGCATCCGCCACACTGGCAGCAACCACGCTGGCGACGGCGGCAACGGCCAGCGGCGCAATGTGTTCGCTTGCGTCAGCGACCACGGCGTTTTCCTGACCTTCCACCGCAGCGGCGTCATCACGACGGCGTTCGCCACCCCGACGGCCACGACGGCGACGGCTGCGCTGTTCCGGGCGTTCGCCGGCTTCGCTTGGCACGCCATCCGGGCTGGCGGCTTCCAGCGCCGCCACTTCGGCCTGGCGCGGCTCCAGTGCGTCTACTGCCGGGGTGTCAACGACTTCAGGTGCATTGACTTCTGGCTGGCGACGGCGGCGTTCCGGACGTTCCGGGCGCTCACTGCGGTTTGCGTCACTGCTCGGGCGTTCGCCACGCGGTTCGCGTGGTTCACGGGCTTCGCGTGGGGGTTGTTCACGGGCTTCGCGTTCCTCGCGCTCACGCATTTCATGGCGCAGGGCCTGGCGTTCCGGACGAGACGGGCGTTCGTTGCGTTCCGGACGTTCACCACGCTCCGGGCGTTCGCCGCGTTCAGCACGCGGGGCGCGCGGCTCACGTTCAGCGCGCGGCTCGTTGCTGTCGCGTTCCGGGCGAGGGCTGGCATCGTCACGGCGGCGAGGTGCCTGACCGTCTTCGTTGCGACTGCGGTTCGGACGGCGGTCACGGCGGCCACCCTGGCCGGCATTGCCTTCGCGGCGCGGGTTGGCGGCAGCCGGTTTGACGGGTTCTGCCACCGGAACCGGAGCCGGCGCTTCGGTGGTGAACAGCGACTTCACCCAACCCACCAGACGGGCCATCACCCCTGGCTGGGCTGGCTTAGTCACCACCGGGGCGGGCTGGCGGGCTGCCGGAGCCGGGCGACTGGCCGGAGCCGCCGGTGCTACTGCTGCAGCCACAGCGGGCGCAGCCGCCGCGCTGGCTTCCTGGTCACGCACGGACACCGGGGCGGGCTGCGACGGCGTAATACCCTGCACTGCCGCCTGCTGGCGCTCTGGCTTGGCTTTTTCCTGCTGGGCCGAGGTATAGGCGCTGTCTTCGCTGGGCGCTTCTACCATCTTGTAGCTGGGTTCCTCGCCTTCCGGCAGATCTTCGGCGCGCAGGCGCACAATCTTGTAGTGCGGGGTTTCCAGATGGATGTTTGGAATCAGCACCACGCTGACCTTCAGCCGCGCTTCCACGGTAAACAGGTCGGCGCGCTTTTCATTGAGCAGGAAGGTGGCCACGTCCACCGGCACCTGGGCATGCACGGCGCTGGTGTTGTCCTTCATTGCCTCTTCCTGAATGATGCGCAGGATGTGCAGGGCGGAGGATTCGATGCCACGGATAAAGCCGGTACCATGGCAGCGCGGGCACGGCATGTGGCTGCTTTCGCCCAGGCTGGGCTGCAGGCGCTGGCGCGACAACTCCAAGAGGCCAAAGCGCGACAGCTTGCCCATCTGCACGCGGGCGCGGTCGGTTTTCAGCGCTTCGCGCAGGCGGTTTTCCACTTCGCGCTGGTTTTTCGGGTTTTCCATGTCGATGAAATCGATCACGATCAACCCGCCCAGGTCGCGCAGGCGCAGCTGCCGGGCAATTTCGTCGGCGGCTTCCAGGTTGGTGTTCAGCGCGGTGGTCTCAATGTCGCTGCCCTTGGTGGCGCGCGCCGAGTTGACATCCACCGACACCAGCGCTTCGGTGTGGTCGATGACAATGGCACCGCCAGACGGCAGGGTGACGGCGCGGGAAAACGCGGTTTCGATCTGGTGTTCGATCTGGAAACGCGAGAACAGCGGCACGTCGTCCTTGTAGAGCTTGACCCGGTTGACGTTGCCCGGCATCACATGGCTCATGAACTGGCGGGCCTGATTGTGAATTTCTTCGGTATCAATCAGGATCTCGCCAATGTCTGGCTGGAAGTAGTCGCGGATGGCGCGAATCACCAGGCTGCCTTCCTGGAAAATCAGGAATGGCGCGTTTTGCGCACCGGCAGCGCTTTCGATGGCGGTCCACAGTTGCAGCAGGTAGTTCAGGTCCCACTGCAGTTCTTCCAGCGTGCGGCCAATGCCGGCGGTGCGGGCAATCAGGCTCATGCCGGCCGGGCTTTCCAGCTGGGCCAGCAGTTCGCGCAGTTCGTTGCGCTCTTCGCCTTCAATGCGGCGCGACACGCCGCCGCCACGCGGATTGTTGGGCATCAGCACCAGATAGCGGCCCGCCAGGCTGACGTAGGTGGTCAGGGCGGCACCCTTGTTGCCGCGCTCGTCCTTCTCCACCTGAACAATCAGCTCCTGGCCTTCTCGCAGCACATCCTGAATGCGCGGGCGACCACCGTCAAACTGACGGAAATAGGCGCGGGAGACTTCCTTGAACGGCAAAAAACCATGACGCTCGGTGCCGTAGTCGACAAAGCAGGCTTCCAGCGAGGGCTCGATGCGGGTGATCACGCCCTTGTAGATATTGCCCTTCTTTTGCTCCTTGCCGACGGTCTCGATATCAAGGTCAATGAGCTTTTGCCCATCCACGATGGCAACGCGCAGCTCTTCAGCCTGCGTTGCGTTGAATAACATGCGTTTCATAAATTTTCCTGCGCGGCACTCACGCAGGGGTTGGCCTGGTTTCAGCGGCCAACGGCACCTGATATCTCCACTGCAGGCCGGCAACGGGCCGGCGCAGCGCCCGGCAGAAGACGGGCCTGGACAGGCAATCCGGGCACACCGGCCCTGCCGCCATGGCAGAACCTGTGTGCCCGACCGGAAATATCAGTGCACGGTGCAGCAAGTTTTCGACAGCCCGTCTGGAGGGCATTCACCGAAGGAAGTCTTCACTAAAGAGCAATACGGCATGAGGTCAGCCGACTTTCCTGTCTTCGCGGTGCCGAAAAGGTGCGGAATCTCGCCCGTTGACAGCGGGCAATCTTTTCAATGGGCCCACCCTGACAATAAGGTTTCAACAAGGGGCAGGCACGAAATAACGTTTTTGGGCAACCGCGTCGGGTCAAACTTTGCTGCATGGTTTTCCGGCGGGCTTGGTCGCCGGAAAACGGAATTCTGGTGAGTGCGTATTGCGCGTAAATGCTTTACCATCGCTGCTTTTCGGTGAGCGAGACAACCGTGTCGCCGCCGCATGGACGATGCCGATCAAGGTGCGTTCTGCGCACGTCTTCGGCCACCGCGTCGGGGCGATGAGGCGACAAGAGTCTGGTGTTTCCCGAACTTATTCACCGGGGATTCACGGGTTATCCACAACCCGCCCCGGTTCGCGAAGTATAAGCAAAATGACAGACTTGCGTAAAGACTCCGTCACCTTTGTGACGGTGGACGATGCCGGGCACGACCAGCGCATCGACAATTTCCTGCTCCGACTCCTCAAAGGCGTGCCCAAAAGCCATGTCTACCGGATTTTGCGCAGTGGTGAAGTACGGGTCAACAAAGGCCGGATTGACGCCAGTTACCGGCTGCGCGAAGGCGATGTGCTGCGCATTCCGCCGGTGCGGGTGGCCAGCGCCGATCCGGCTGCCCGCCCGGCCCCCGCGCAGGAGTTCGCCATCATCTACGAAGACGAGGCGCTGCTGGTAATCAACAAACCGGCAGGGGTGGCCGTACACGGCGGCTCCGGCGTATCGTTCGGGGTGATTGAACAACTGCGCGCCGCCCGGCCCGATGCCCGTTTTCTGGAGCTGGTACACCGGCTGGACCGGGAAACCTCCGGGCTGCTGATGCTGGCCAAAAAGCGCTCGGCGCTGGTCAAGCTGCATGAAATGATCCGCGAAAACCGCATGGACAAGCGCTATCAGGCGCTGGGGGTGGGAGACTGGGCGGAGGCGCGCAAGCAGGTGAAGCTGCCGCTGCTGAAATTCAACCTGCCCGACGGGGAACGTCGGGTCAAGGTGTCGGACCAAGGTCAGAGCGCGCACACCAATTTTCATGTGCTCAAGCGCCTGCCCGGCTTTGTGCTGGTGGAAGCCCAGCTGAAAACCGGCCGCACCCACCAGATTCGCGTGCATATGGCCGCCAGCGGGGCCGCCATTGCCGGTGATGAAAAATACGGCGACTTTGCCTATAACCGCAGTCTGCACAAACAAGGCCTCAAGCGCATGTTTCTGCACGCCTGGCGGCTGCGGCTGGACCATCCGCTGACAGGCGTGCCGTTAACGCTGGAAGCGCCGCTGCCCCGCGAACTGCAATCTTTTCTGGATACCCTGAGCGCATGAACCTGCCTGCCGACACTGCCGCCTTCGACCTGATCGTGTTTGACTGGGATGGCACCCTGATGGACTCCACCGCGCACATCACCCGCTCGATCCAGCGCGCCTGTGCCGATCTGGGCCTGCCAGTGCCTGAGCGCAGCCGCGCCAGCCATGTGATTGGCCTGGGACTGGTGGACGCCATGCGCCATGTTTGCCCCGGCCTGCCGTCAGCGCGCTATCAGGACATGGTGGAAGCCTACCGCCACCACTATCTGGCCGGCGATGCCGTGATCGAGCTGTTTGACGGCGTGGCCGCCGCCCTGGCCCACTACCAGCAGCGCGGCGTGCTGCTGGCGGTGGCCACCGGCAAAAGCCGCATCGGCCTGGACCGGGCGATGCAGCACACCGGGCTGACCGACTGCTTTGTCGCCACCCGCACGGTGGACGAGTGCCATTCCAAGCCCCATCCACAGATGCTTGACGATCTCACCCAGGTGCTTGGGGTGGACAAGCGACGCACGCTGATGGTGGGCGACACCACCCACGACCTGCAAATGGCGCTGAATGCCGGCACCTGGGCCGCCGGGGTCAGCTACGGGGCTCACCCGGTAGACGCGCTGCACGCGCTGTCGCCGCTGGGCTGCTTTGATTCATTTGGAGCGCTGGACACATGGCTGAGCCCACGCCTGTCGGCCTGATCGGCCCCAGCGCCGCGCTGGTGAACAGCCAGCCTGGCCTGCGTTTTACCCTGGCCGATGGCCGCCCGGCATTTGCCATCCGCTACCGCGACCGGGTGTACGCCTACCTCAATGCCTGCGCGCATGTGCCGGTGGAGCTGGATCTGGTGGAGGGGGATTTATTTGACCTGTCCGGCCAGTATCTGGTCTGCGCCATGCACGGTGCTTATTATCATCCGGAAAGCGGTGTCTGTCTGGGCGGCCCGTGTCCTGGCCGGCGACTGACGTCGATTGCCATCGAAGAACATGACGGCCAGCTGTGGCTGGCCGGCACTTACACAGGAACACCGCCATGAGCGATCCACAATGGGAACGGCCAGTGCTGGAAAAACTGGCGTTGGCCTCGGTTACCGAACAACGGCGCAGCCGGCAATGGAAGCTGTTTTTTCGCCTGGCCTGGCTGGTACTGGCCATTTTGCTGGTGGTGGGCATCCTGCGCCAGGAAGATGACGGCGAAACCGGGCTGACCGGCGGGGAGCACGCCGCGCTGCTGAACCTGAGCGGTGAAATCAGCACGGAAAACCACACCGCCGAACGCATGATCAAGGGCCTGCAAAAAGCCTTCAAGGACAGTGGCACCCAGGCGGTCATCATCCGTGCCAACAGCCCTGGCGGCAGCCCGGTGCTGTCTGGCATGGTCAACGATGAAATCCGCCGGCTGAAAGCCGAACAGCCGAATATTCCGGTGTATGTGGTGGTGGAAGAAGTTTGCGCCTCTGGCTGCTATTACATCGCGGCGGCGGCGGACAAGATTTTTGTCGATAAGGCCAGCATTGTCGGCTCGATTGGCGTGCTGTCCGATGGCTTTGGTTTTTCTGGTGCCATGGAAAAACTGGGCATCGACCGCCGGCTGATGACCGCCGGCAGCCACAAGGCAATGGCCGACCCATTCTCGCCGCGCAAACCGGAAGACGAAGCCATCCGTCAGGCACTGCTCAATGACATTCACCGCCAGTTCATCGATGTCGTCAAAGCCGGGCGCGGCAAGCGCCTGAAAGACGATCCGGCCATTTTCTCCGGCCTGTACTGGCTGGGTGAAAAAAGCATTCCACTGGGGCTGGTGGACGGTTACGGCACGGTAGACAGCGTGGCGCGTGATCTGGTGAAAACCGAACATGTGCAGGACATCACCCCCGGCGAAGATTTCATCGACCGCTTTGCCAAGCGCTTTGGCGTCGGGCTGTCGCTGGGCCTGCTGCAGGGCAGCCATGCCTTGCAACTGAAGTAATCGACCGAGACCACCATCGAACCAGGGACTGCCCATGCGCCGCCGCCCCCCAGAAGACCCGGATCACCACGAACGCTGGATGGTGTCCTACGCCGACTTTGTCACCCTGCTGTTTGCCTTTTTTGTGGTGATGTACTCCATCTCGTCGATCAACGAGGGCAAGTACAAGCAGATGACCCAGTCGATGATTGCCGCCTTCAACCAGGGGGCAATTGCCCCCAAGCTGCTCGGCCAGTCCGGTAGTGCCAACACCATGGTGGCGGTGGAAGATGCCAAGCCGCTGGCCAGCAAGGTGGCCACCACGCTGAAGCTGCAACAGGATGCGCGGATGAACCAGCTGGCCGCCCAGGTGCGTCAGCTGCTCGACCCGCTGATGCAGCGCGGCCAGGTGCGGGTCACCCAGAGTGAGCTGGGCATTGCGGTGGAAATCAACGACAGCGCGCTGTTTGAATCCGCCCAGGCGGCCCCCTCGCTGGCGTCCAGCGGCTGGCTGGGCCGCCTGGGCGGCGTGCTGCGCGGCTACCCCAACCGCATCCGGGTGGAAGGCTATACCGACGACCGCCCGATCCGCACCAGCACGTATCCGTCCAACTGGGAGCTGTCTGCCGCCCGTGCCGGCAGTGTGGTGCGCCTGTTTGTGGAACATGGCGTCGGCTCCAGCCGGCTGGTGGCCATTGGCCGGGCAGAAAACCGCCCGATTGCCAGCAACGACAGCGCCGAAGGTCGCGCCCGCAACCGGCGGGTGACCATCAGCATTCTGCCGGAAAGCGCCGGCGATGATGCCCTGGTGCCGGCTGGCAAACTGAATTAGCCAGTATGGGCAGCGGTGGCCAGATCGCTGAGTGGCGTATTGTGGCCCTCTGGCGAGGCATGGCTGTGGCGTGACGGTGCAGCACGCACTTTATTGGTGCATGCCGCACTGTCACATTGGTGTCTGTTCACTGCAGACATGGCACGGCGCTTGCTGACTGACAAGCTTAAGCCTGCCTGCCGGATTTGCTGCCATGCCCAGCCTGACCTTGCCCGCTTCGGGGCTATACGACGAAATGTTCGACGCTGCTGCGCCGCGCGCCCATTACGCGCAGTATGCCGACTGGCTGAACAGCCAGAGCGACGAGGCGCTGGCCACCCGGCGCAACGAAGCCGACCTGCTGTTTCGCCGTTACGGCATCACCTTCAGCGTCTGCCGCGACGCCTACGCCCGCGACCGGCAAATTCCGTTCGACATCATCCCGCGCGTGCTGCCGGCCAGCGACTGGGCCGTGCTGGAACGCGGCCTGCGCCAGCGGATGCAGGCGCTGAACGCCTTTTTGCATGATATTTACCACACCCAAGACATTGTCCGCGCCGGGGTGATTCCCGCCGAGCAGGTGCTGGGCAATCCGCTCTACCAGGTGGCCATGCACGGGCTGGCGCTGCCCAACCAGGTGTACGCCCATGTGGCCGGGATTGACATCATCCGCCACGCCGACGGCCAGTTTTATGTGCTGGAAGACAATCTGTGCGTGCCATCCGGGGTCAGCTATATGCTGGAAAGCCGCAAGATGATGCGCCGGCTGTTTCCTGAGCTGTTCACCCGGATGGACATCGCCCCGGTCGAGCATTACCCCAACCTGCTGCTGCAAACCCTGCGCGAAGCCAGCCCGGTGGAACAGCCCACCGTGGTGGTGCTCACCCCTGGCCGGCATAACGCGGCTTACTTCGAGCATGCCTTTCTGGCCCGGCAAATGGGCGTGGAGCTGGTGGAAGGACAGGATTTGCTGGTGAAAAACGACCGGGTGTGGATGCGCACCACCGCCGGGTTGCAGGGCGTGGATGTGATTTACCGGCGCATCGAAGAGGATTTTCTTGATCCACTGGCCGGCAATCCGGAGTCCCTGCTTGGCGTGCCCGGCCTGCTGTCGGTGTACCGCAAGGGCCAGGTGGCGCTGTGCAATGCGCCGGGCACTGGGGTGGCTGATGACAAGTCGGTCTACCCGTTTGTGCCGGACATGATCCGTTTTTACCTGAGCGAAACGCCAATTTTGAATAATGTGCCCACCTGGCAGCTGCGCAAGCCGGACGATCTGGCCTATGCGCTTACCCGCCTGCCCGAGCTGGTGATCAAGGAAGTGCACGGCAGTGGCGGCTACGGCATGCTGATTGGCCCGCTGGCCAGCCGCAGCGAGATTGCCGACTTCCGCCAGCGGATTCTGGCCAAGCCGGCGCATTACATTGCCCAGCCCACCCTGGCGCTGTCCACCTGCCCCACCCTGGTGGAAGCCGGCATTGCCCCGCGCCATGTGGATTTGCGCCCGTTTGTGCTCAGTGGCCGCGACACGCGGATTGTGGCCGGCGGGCTAAGCCGGGTGGCGCTGGAAGCCGGGTCGCTGGTGGTGAATTCCTCTCAGGGCGGTGGCACCAAGGATACCTGGATTGTGGAGAACGCCTGATGTTGTCACGAACTGCTGCCAACCTGTACTGGATGTCCCGCTATCTGGAGCGGGCGGAAAACCTGGCGCGCGTGCTGGACGTCAGCCAGAGCCTGGCGCTGCTCAAACGCAGCACCCACAGCGACGATATGTCTGCCCCGCTGCGGCTGACCGACAGTGAGGCGGAATTTGCCGCCCGCCATGGCGAGGAGATCAATGCGCGCACCCTGTGGGCGTTTCTGGGCTTTTCTGGCCATCCGGCCAGCATTCATTCCTGTTTACTCCAGGCACGGGACAACGCCGATGCCGTGCGCGGCGCGCTGACTGGCGAAATGTGGGAAAACATCCACGCCACCTGGCTGGGCATGCAGGAAGCCGCCCAGCAGCCCCCGGCTGACCTGGCCCGGTTTGGCGACTGGGTGCGCGAACGCTCACACCTGTTTCGCGGCATTACCTACGGCACCATCCACCGTGACGATGCGTATCGCTTCATCCGTCTGGGCACATTTGTCGAACGCGCCGACAATACCGCGCGCCTGCTCAAGCTGCGCTACCGCCACCACCGCGCCGGCATGGCCGATCATTATGCGCTGGTGGCACTGCTGGAGTCGGTCAGCGCCCACGATGCGTATCAGTCGATTTACCACGACACGGTCAGCGCCCCCAAGGTGGCCGAGCTGCTGATTCTCAACCCCGATGTGCCGCGCAGCCTGGCGGCGTGCTTTGGCGAAATCAGCCAGATCGTTGCCCAAATTGCCGGCCCGCGTGGCCGCAACGCCAAAAAACTGGCTGCCGAAATGGCCGCCGCACTGATGTACGGCGACATTCAGGACATTCTGGCCCAGGGCATGCAGAACTATCTGCACCACTTTCTTGGCCAGACCGCCGAACTGGACGCCTTGCTGCACACCGCCTATATGGAGGCGCTATGAAACTGGACATCAGCCACCGCACGGTTTATCGCTACGATGCGCGCATGCGCCATTCCACCCAGTATCTGCGCCTGACGCCATCCAGCTCGCGCCGCCAGCGGGTGCTCAGCTGGCAGCTGGGCCTGCCGGCGCGTGCCTCCAGTGGCCGCGACCCCTATGGCAATTGCCAGCATGTGCTGACGCTGGACTACCCGCACCATGAGATCAGCGTGCTGGCCACCGGCCAGGTGGAAGTGCTGGAGCCACAGTTGGAAGACGATGACGATGGTCTGTCACCCGGGGTGTTTTTGCGGCATACTGCGCTGACGGTCAGCTCACCCGCGCTCACCGAATTTGCCCTGGGCCTGACTGCCGCCGTGGCAGCCCAGCCGCGTCAGGGCTTGTGGAGCCTGATGGAACGGCTGGCCGACGCCATGCCCCTGCGCAGCGGCTATGCCAGCACGCCGCTGTCGGCGGCACAAGCGTTTGAGCAAGCCTGTGGCGACAGCCACGCACTCAGCCACGCCTTTATCAGCGCCGCCCGCCTGCTGGGCAAGCCCGCCCGCCATGTCAGTGGCTATGTGCTGGAGCCACACACCGGCGAAGTCAGCCCGCAGGGCTGGGCCGAAGTCTGGCTGGAAGGGCGCTGGGCCAGTTACGATGTCCAGCACGGTCAGGCTGCCGGCCCCTGCCATGTCAAGCTGGCGGTGGGCATGGACTACCTGGATGCCTGCCCGGTGCGCGGTCAGCGCATGGTGAATCTTGCCAGCGCCGACCCCACCGGGCAGATGCTGCCTGCCGCGCAACAGTCGGCACAACAATAGGCGGAAGAATCTGGCCGGGCAGGTGCCCCTGACCCGGTTTTACCGGATAATGCTGCCACCTCTCACTGTGACCTGTCAGACGACCATGACTTACTGTGCAGCCCTGAATCTGAAAGACGGCCTGGTATTTGCCTCTGATTCGCGTACCAATGCCGGGGTGGACCATATCGCCACCTTTCGCAAAATGCATTTGTTCCAGCAACCGGGCGAGCGGGCGATTGTCCTGCTGAACTCCGGCAATCTGGCCACCACCCAATCGGTGATCAGCCTGCTGCGCACGCGCACCGGCCACGATGGCGAGCATCTGCTCAATGTGGCCAGCCTGTACGATGCCGCCCGACTGGTGGGGGAAACCGTGCGTGAAGTGGTGGACCGCGACACCGGCCAGCAGGCGTCGAGCATCGATTTTGGCTGTTCGTTTCTGGTGGGCGGGCAAATTCGCGGCGAGCGTCCCCGGCTGTTCAATGTGTACCCGCAGGGCAATTTCATTGAATCCTCCACCGACACACCGTTTTTCCAGATTGGCGAATCCAAATACGGCAAGCCGATTCTGGACCGGGTGATTCGCCACGACACCTCAATGAATGAAGCACTGAAATGCCTGCTGATTTCATTTGACTCCACCATTCGCAGTAATTTGTCGGTCGGTTTGCCGATGGAAACCCTGCGCTATCGTACCGACAGCTTTGCTGAACTGGTGCCGCACCGGATTGACGAGGGCGACGAATACTTCCAGCAACTGCGCGGGCGCTGGGCCAGTGGGCTGCGCCAGGTATTTGCCTCGCTGCCCGACCCGGACTGGTTTGACGAAGACTGAACAGTCTTTCAGAAATGCCCGTTTGGCGGATGACATGCCAGCTGGCTGTTTGTGCTGGATATGTCTATCATAGCTCGATAAGGCAGTACGTAATAATACGGTTGTTTTTTTAGGGCATTGCCGAGGACAACCGTATCACAGTTTCGGGACTGAGAAGCGCTCGCAAATGTAGCGCACGTCCCCGGTGCCGCATTCCACCCAGGCAGTACACTGCGTACTGCGGGCTTTCACCTTGTGCGCACCAGGGGTTTTTTGCCAGCGCTGACTTAGACTCAAGTTGACTAAGGCTCCACCCGATATTAACGCTGAAATTCACCTGTCCAAGACCGCCGCCCATGCTCTATTCGCTTATTCGCCCCTTGCTGTTTCGACTTGATGCCGAAAAAGCACATAACCTCACCCTCAGCACCCTGCGGTTCTTGAACGATTACGGGCTGGATACGCTATTGACCAAGCCAATTCCCGACCAGCCCGTCGAGGTGATGGGGCTAACCTTCCCCAATCCGGTGGGTCTGGCGGCAGGTCTGGATAAAAACGGCGACTACCTGGACGCATTGGCGGCGCTGGGCTTTGGTTTTGTCGAAATCGGCACCATCACCCCGCTGCCACAGCCGGGCAACCCCAAACCGCGCCTGTTTCGCTACCCGGATGCCGAGGCAGTGATCAACCGCATGGGCTTCAACAACGACGGTGTGGACACACTGGTAGACAACATCAAGCGCTCAAGGTTCCAGGGTGTGCTGGGCATCAATATCGGCAAGAATGCGCTAACCCCGATGGAGCGCGCCGTTGACGACTACCTCACCTGCCTGAACAAGGTGTATTTGTACGCCAGCTACGTCACCATTAACATTTCATCGCCTAACACCAAAAACCTGCGCGACCTGCAAAGCAGCGCTGCGCTGTCCGAGCTGCTGGGCCGGCTGAAAATGCGCCAGCTGGAACTGGCGCAGCAGCATGGCCGCTATGTGCCGCTGGTGGTGAAAATCGCCCCGGATCTGGAAGACGAGGCAATTGAAGACATCGCCAAAGTGCTGATGGCCAAGGAAATTGACGGGGTGATTGCCACCAACACCACGCTGTCGCGCGATGGCGTGCTGCATATTCCCGAAGCCGCCCAGGATGGTGGCTTGTCGGGCGCACCGCTGAAAGGCCGTTCAAGCCGGGTGATCCGCAAGCTGGCTGAAGCGCTGGATGGTGCCATTCCGATCATTGGCGCGGGCGGGATCACCCGTGGCGGCGACGCCTGGGAAAAACTCAACGCCGGTGCCTCGCTGGTGCAGCTGTATAGTGGCCTGGTGTTCCGGGGGCCAGAACTGATTGAAGAGGCCGTCAATGCCTGCCGCCCCTACTTCATCATGCACGGCAGCACCCCGCGTCGCGCCAAACTGGATATCCAGACCTCGACACTGCAGCCAGAAAGCCCAAAAGACAGCGCTGCGCTGGAGATGGAACAGGTCAATCCGGAGCAATCCCCGGTAGCCGCCGACACCGCCGCCGCCCCGGCCCCCGTGAGCGACACGCATGGGGTGATTCAGCTGGCTCCCACGCCGCCTGATGTGCCAGTGGTGGACACGCCAGTCAATGCCGAAGGCAAGGAGCTGTCGATCACCCAACTGCTGGCAGCCGCAGCCACGCCGGTGATGCCCCCCCACCCGGATGGCACGCCAAGTCAACCTGCTGCCTCGGCCAAACCGGCTGCCATGCCGCCACCTGCTACGGCGGCTGCGGCTGCGGTTGCGCCGGCAGCGGCACCAGCAGTGCCAGCTTCCGCGCCGGCTGGTGCGCCCGCAGATGGCGGAGAGGTCAGCCCCAGCCAGGAAGTCCCCAACATCATCGCCACCAGCAAGGCCACCAACGCCTACCTGTCCAGCGGCCCCCGAAAAAAACGTCGCCCGAGCTGATTGAACACCTCTGCCCGTCTGTCCGCCGGCCTTCAGCCCTGAAGAAGCTGGCGGCGGACGATGCCAGATTGCAACCGAACAGCTACTCACCCCAACGCAACGGTTCAAACGTGGCGTCCACCGCCTGTTCATCGCTGACCCAGCGCCCCTGGCGCAGTCGCTCCAACGGGCGGTAATGGGTTTTGTACGCCATCTTGCGGCACGCGGCGATCCAGTAGCCCAGATACAGATACGGCAGCCCACGCCGGCGGGACTCCTCTACCTGCCACAGCACGTTGTACACCCCATAGCTGGCCTGCGGCTCATCCGGCTCAAAAAAGGTGTACACCGCCGACAGGCCATCGCCCAGCACATCAATCAGACTGACCATTTTCAGCTGGCCATCGCCATCCCGAAACTCGACCAGCTCACTGCTGACTGCGCTTTTCAAAATAAACTCGGCGTACTGGTGGTGGTTGTCGTCGGCCATGCTGCCCTCGGCATGGCGGGAAGCCTGGTAGCGGCGGTACAGCTCGTAATGCTCCCAGACAAACGCCAGAGGGCGACGAATCCCCTGCAGCTGGCCGCAATGGCGGCGCATCACCCGCCGCTGGGTGCGATTGGGGGTAAACTGCGCGACCGGGATGCGCACTGATACACAGGCGTCGCACTGGTCGCAATAAGGACGATAGGTAAACAAGCCACTGCGTCGGAAGCCGATATGCACCAGCTGGCTGTAGACGCTGTCGTCGATGGCGTCTGCCGGGATGGCCACCTGCGAGCGCGCCTGACGGCCAGGCAGATAGCTGCATGGATAGGGCGCAGTGGCGTAAAAATGGATGCTGAAGATCCGGTTATGGTCGCGATGGCTCATTGTCGAAGCAGTAATGCCACAGGCCGCTTGGCGTCGGCAGGTTGACCCGGTGGCTGAGCGCCACCATAAAATCCTCGCGCGGCATTGGGGCAGCACCCAGGCGCGCCAGGTGATCGGTGTGCATCTGGCAATCAATCAAGGATAGGCCATGCGCCTGCATCTGTCTGGCCAGATGGGCCAGGGCAATCTTTGAGGCATCGGCCACGCGGGAAAACATCGACTCGCCGTACACCATCTGGCCCACGCATACCGCATACAGGCCGCCCACCAGCTGGCCATCCTGCCAGGTTTCCACCGAATGGGCATGGCCGGCCTGGTGCAGGCGCAGATAGGCCTGGACCATGTCTTCGACAATCCAGGTGCCGCGATGGCCATCGCGCGGCGCGGCGCAGGCGCGAACCACGGCTTCGAAAGCCTGATTGAAGCACACCCGATAGCGCCGGTTGCGCAATACCTTGGCAAACGAGCGCGGCGTGCGCAGGGCATTGACCTCCAGCACCATGCGAGTGGCCGGCGACCACCACAGAATCGGGTCGCCAGGGCTATACCAAGGGAAAATGCCACCACGGTAGGCAGCCAGCAAACGGGCGGCAGACAAATCGCCCCCCGCCGCCAGCAGGCCATCCGGCTCGGCCAGCGCCTGGCTGACCGGCGGAAACAGCAGAGAGGAACCCAACCAGGGGATCATGGCCGGGCCTGTCGATCAGAGGCGCTGCTTGCCCAGCGTTTTGCCGGCACAGCTGCAGTCGGTGCACTCGCCATACAGATAGAGAGAGTGTTCGCGGATGCGGAAGTTATGCTGCTCGGCGATGCGGGTTTGCAGTTCTTCGATTTCCGGGCTGAAAAACTCGGTCACCCGACCACAGATCATGCACACCATATGGTCGTGGTGGGCACCTTCATCGAGCTCGTAAACGGCCTTGCCGGATTCAAAGTGATGGCGGACCAGAATGCCGGCCTGCTCGAACTGGGTGAGCACCCGGTACACGGTGGCCAGGCCGATGTCGATTTCATCGGCCAGCAGCAGACGGTACACGTCTTCTGCGCTCAGATGGCGGGCGCTGCTTCTTTCAAAAAGATCGAGGATTTTCAGCCGGGGGCCGGTGGCCTTGAGGCCAATATCCTTGAGATGGCTTGCCTTGTTCATGGACGTATCGTATCTTGGGCTGGGTAAGTTATCATATAGCGTTTTCGGGCACTTGCCTAATTTCCTGGCTGGCCCGGCTTACTCCCCGACAACCATCCCCGATCCGTCATGCGAAAATTTTTGCTGCTCTCCGGCGTACTGCTCCTTACTGCGTGCGGCAGTTATTCGCCGCTGAATCTGCTTACGCCCCACACCATTGATGTCCAGCAGGGCAACTATGTCACACAGGATGTGGTCGACAAGCTTCAGCCCGGCATGACGCGGGCTCAGGTGCGCTTTCTGCTGGGCACCCCGCTGATAGCCGACATGTTCCATGCCGATCGCTGGGATTACCTCTATACCTACCGCAGCGGCGACAAGCTGACCGAATCGCGCCAGCTGTCGGTGTTTTTTGACAAGGAAGGCCGCCTCACCCAGGTGGAAGGCTCGGCCATGCCCGCCCGCCGTGCCAGCCTGGCCGACGATGCGCCAACCGCCCCTGCTCCTGTAGGAAAGCCGTAACTCATGTCTGATCTGAATATTGTCATCGTTGGCGCGGGTGGCCGCATGGGCCGCACGCTGATTGAATCGGTGCTCACCACCCCAGGCTGCCGCCTGCACGCCGCGCTGGAGCGCGCCGACAGCCCCTTTCTGGGCCAGGATGCAGGCCTGTTCAGCGGCCAGACCACTGGCGTGGCCATCACCGCCGATCTGGCTGCCGCACTGCAGGGTGCCGACGCACTGATCGACTTTACCCGCCCGGAAGGCTCGCTGACCTATCTGGCCGCCTGCCGCGCCGCCGGGGTAAAAATGATCATCGGCACCACCGGCTTTGACGACGCCGGCAAAGCCGCCATTGCCGCCGCCGCCCAGGAAATTGGCGTGGTGTTTGCCGCCAACTTCTCGGTGGGCGTCAACCTCACCTTCAAGCTGCTGGAAATTGCCTCGCAAGTGCTGGCTGACGGCTACGACATCGAAATCATCGAAGCCCACCACCGCTACAAGGTGGACGCCCCATCCGGCACCGCACTGCGCATGGGTGAGGTCATCGCCCAGACGCTGGGCCGCGACCTGAAAACCTGCGCCGTGTATGGCCGCGAAGGCCACACGGGCGAGCGTGACCCCGGCACCATCGGATTTGCCACCGTGCGCGGCGGCGACGTGGTCGGCGACCACACGGCGCTGTTTGCCGCACTGGGCGAACGGGTGGAAATCAGCCACAAGGCCTCCAGCCGCGCCACCTTTGCCAACGGCGCGGTGCGCGCTGCGCTGTGGCTGGCCGACAAGCCCAGCGGCCTGTTTGACATGCAGGACGTGCTCAAACTGCGCTAAGCCGCTGACTGACGGCACGTTGACACACCGCCCCCCCAGGTTTTCGCCTGGGGGGCGTTTTTTTGCCGGACAGGCAGCACAAGCTTTCCCCCTCTCCGGCGCTCCTGCCACATCAGGTATAATCGGCCAATTCTGCCTTTGAACCGATAGCGACCAACAAGCCCATCATGCAAGAACACTATCTCCCCCGTGAAGTCGAAACCGCCGCGCAAACGCGCTGGGACCACCACCAGATTTTCAAGGCCGTGGAAGACGCCAGCCGGCCGAAGTTCTATTGCCTGTCGATGTTCCCCTACCCGTCGGGCAAACTGCACATGGGCCATGTGCGCAACTACACCATCGGCGACGTGCTAAGCCGCTACAAGGCGCTGAACGGCTTTAACGTGCTGCAGCCGATGGGCTGGGACGCCTTTGGCATGCCGGCAGAAAACGCCGCGATGAAGCACAACGTCGCCCCGGCAGCGTGGACTTACGAAAACATCGCCTACATGAAGCAACAGCTCAAGAGCCTGGGCTTTGCTATTGATTGGGAGCGTGAAGTCACCACCTGCAAGCCGGACTACTACCGCTGGGAGCAATGGCTGTTCACCCGCCTGTTCCAGAAGGGGCTGATCTACAAGAAAAACGGCGTGGTTAACTGGGATCCGGTCGATCAAACCGTGCTGGCCAACGAGCAGGTGATCGACGGGCGTGGCTGGCGCTCGGGCGCGCTGGTGGAAAAGCGCGAAATCCCGATGTATTACTTCAAGATTACCGCCTACGCCGACGAACTGCTGGCCGACCTGGACACGCTGGACTGGCCGCCGCAAGTGGTGACCATGCAGAAAAACTGGATCGGCAAGAGCTTTGGTGCCGACATCACCTTTGCCTACGATGAAGCCAGCATCGGCCACGCCGGCCAGCTGAAGGTGTACACCACCCGTCCGGACACGCTGATGGGGGCCACCTATGTGGCCGTCGCCGCCGAACACCCGCTGGCCACCCAGGCCGCACAGGGCAATGCCGAACTGACTGCCTTCATTGCCGAATGCAAGTCCGGCTCGGTGGCCGAGGCGGATATGGCCACCATGGAAAAGAAAGGCATGAACACCGGCCTGTTCGTCATCCATCCGCTGACCGGCGAGAAGCTGCCGGTGTGGGTGGCCAACTACGTGCTGATGGGCTATGGCGAAGGCGCGGTGATGGCGGTGCCGGCGCACGACGAGCGTGACTATGCCTTTGCCAATAAATACCAACTGCCGATGGTGCAGGTGCTCAAGCCCACCACTGAGGGTCTGCCCGAATTCGACGCCACCGTGTGGCACGACTGGTACGCCATCAAGGAAGACGGTGCCACGGTCACGGTAAACTGCGGCAAGTACGACGGCCTGAGCGTCAGCGCCGCCTTTGACGCGATTGTGGCCGACCTGGCCGCCAAGCAAGCCGGCGAAAAGAAAACCCAATACCGCCTGCGCGACTGGGGTATCAGCCGCCAGCGCTACTGGGGCTGCCCGATTCCCATCATCCATTGCGACAGCTGCGGCGACGTGCCGGTGCCGGACGATCAATTGCCGGTGGTGCTGCCGGAAGATGTGGTGCCGGATGGCATGGGTTCGCCGCTGGCCAAAATGCCCGAGTTTTACCAAACCACTTGCCCGTGCTGCGGCAAGCCGGCGCGCCGCGAAACCGACACCATGGACACCTTTGTCGAGTCCAGCTGGTACTTTGCCCGCTATGCCAGCCCGGATTGCACCACTGGCATGGTCGATGAGCGCGCCAATTACTGGATGAACGTTGACCAATACGTCGGCGGTATCGAACACGCCATCCTGCACCTGCTGTACGCGCGTTTCTTCAACAAGCTGATGCGCGACGAAGGCCTGCTGAACAACACCGAGCCGTTCCAGCGCCTGCTCACCCAGGGCATGGTGATTGCCGACACCTTCTACCGCGATCTGCCGGACGGCAAGAAAGACTGGATCAACCCGGCTGACGTGGACATGCAGCGCGACGGCAAGGGCAAGATCATCCAGGCCGTGCTGCGCGCCGATGGCCAGCCGGTGGTAATTGGCGGCACGGAAAAAATGTCCAAGTCCAAGAACAACGGCGTGGACCCGCAAGCGCTGATCGAGCAATACGGTGCCGATACCGCCCGTCTGTTCATGATGTTCGCCGCGCCGCCCAGCCAGAGCCTGGAATGGTCGGACGCCGGCGTGGAAGGCGCGTTCCGCTTCCTCAAGCGGCTGTGGAAGGGGGTGCATGAACACGTGGCCACTGGCGTCACTGCGGCTTATCAGGGCGGCGAACTGAGCGCTGGCGACAAAGCCCTGCGCTTCAAGCTGCACAGCACCATCCAGAAGGTCAGCGACGACTACGGCGTGCGCCAGCAGTTCAACACCGCGATTGCGGCGGTAATGGAGCTGCTCAACACCCTGGACAAGGCCGAGCTGTCCGCCGAGCAAGGCCGCGCCGTGGCGCAGGAAACGCTGGAGGCCGCCGTCATGCTGCTGGCCCCGATTGTGCCGCACATCACCGATGCACTGTGGACGGCCTTGCGCCCCGACACCACGCTGGAAGCCCAGCGCTGGCCGAAAGTAGACGCCAGCGCGCTGGTGCAGGACGAAATCGAGCTGATGGTGCAGGTCAACGGCAAGCTGCGCGGCAGCATCACCGTGGCCAAGGACGCCGACCGCGCGGTGATCGAGGCCGCTGCGCTGGCCAATGAGAACGTGCAGAAATTCACCGAAGGCCAGCCGCCCAAGAAAGTGGTGGTGGTGCCGGGCCGTCTGGTGAATATCGTCGTATAACCCTCGGGCGCGGGCTGAACCCGCGCTGTTTTCTTCCTGCTGGAGTATTACGATGAATCGACGTGCCTGGCTGCTGGCTACCCTGGCGTGCGCGCTACTGAGCGCCTGCGGCTTTCACCTGCGTGGCGTGGGCGGCGAGCTGCGTCCGCTGCCGTTTGCCAGCCTCTGGCTGGCCAGCGCCGGCTCCCAGCTGCATCCGCACCTGGAGCGCCAGCTACGCTTCCGTCCGGATGTGCAGATGGTCTCACAGGCCAACGCAGCAGAAGCCGTGCTGTCAGTGACCGACGAACGCACCGCCAAGGATATCCTGACCATCAACCGGGGCGGCAAGGTCAACGAGTATGAACTGACCTATCGGGTGACGGTGCGGCTGAGCAAGAACGGCCATGGCTACGGCGAGCCGATTACCGTGCTGACCCGGCGCGAGTTCAGCTATACCGACAGCCAGGTACTGGGTAAGGAACAGGAAGAACAGCTGCTGTTCCGCGATATGCGCGACGATGCCGCCACGCAGATTGTCCGCCGGCTGGCTGCGCTGAAACCGGTGGTGGAGCCCGATGCCATCAAGAAGCCTTGAGCAACTGCCGCGTGACCTGGCTGCCGGCCTGGCCCCGCTGTATGTGATACATGGCGAGGAAATGCTGCTGGCGCTGGAAGCCGCCGACAGCATCCGCGCCGCCGCCCGCGCCCAGGACTACGACGACCGCGAAGTGCTGACGGTGGAAAGCCAGCACTTTGACTGGTCACGGCTGGTGGAAGCCTCGCTGAGCGTGTCGCTGTTTGCCAGCCGCAAGGTGCTGGAAGTGCGCCTGCCAGGCGGCAAGCCTGGCAACGAGGGTGCCGAGGCGCTGGTGAAGTTTGCCGCCCGCCTGCCAGAAGACACCATCACCCTGATCCTGCTGCCCAAGCTGGACAAAACCCAGCTGAACAGCAAGTGGTTTGATGCGCTGGCAGCCGTTGGCGTGGTGCTGGCGGCGCATGCAGTCGATCGTCAGCACCTGCCGCAATGGGTGGCGGGTCGGCTGGCGCGCCAGCAACAGCGGCTGAACGACGAGGCCATGCAGTTTTTTGTCGAACGGGTGGAAGGCAATCTGCTGGCCGCCCGTCAGGAAGTGGACAAGCTGGCGCTGCTGTTTCCGGCGGGTGCCACGCTGACGCTGGCCGACCTGCAAAGCGCAGTCGCCAATGTGGCTCGCTACGATGTGTTTCAGCTGTCGGAAGCCTGGCTGGCCGGCGACTGTGTACGCACCGCGCGCATGCTCGATGGCCTGCAGGCGGAGGGGGAAACCCCGGTGCTGGTGGTGTGGCGGCTGGCGGACGAGTTGCGCGGGCTGATCCGGATTCGCCAGGGCCTGCGCGAAGGCCGGCCCATGGCACAACTGCTGCGGGAAAACCGGGTGTGGGGTGAACGCCAGCGCCATATCGAGCATGCCTTGCGCCGTCTGTCGCTACGTCGGCTGGCTGACGCCTTGCGCGACTGCAGTGTGATTGACCAGTCGATCAAAGGGGCCGCCGAGCATGACCCATGGCTGTTGCTGCACCGGCTGGCGCTGGGGCTGGCGGGCGTGGGCCGCTGAGGCGGATTGGACAGCGAGGCAGAGGCAGGACAAACAAAAACCCCTTGTGGCGACACAAGGGGTTTTTTGCAGCAGAACCGGCAATCGGGGAGATTACAGGGTCAGGCCACCGGTGATTTCAATCGCAGCACCGTTGATGTAGCTGGCTTCGTCGGAGGCGAGGAAAGCGTACAGGTTGGCGATTTCTTCCGGCTGAGCCATGCGCTTCATCGGCACGCGGTCTTCCATGGCCTGGATGACTTTTTCCGGCATGGCTTTCAGGATCGGGGTGGCGACAAAGCCAGGGCACACGGCGTTGGCGCGGATGCCCTTCTTGCCCAGTTCCTTGGCCCAGGTCTTGACGAAACCAATCACGCCAAACTTGGTGGCAGCGTAGTTGGTCTGGCCGAAGTTGCCATACACGCCAACCACGGAAGAGGCGTTCAGGATCACGCCGCCGCCTTGAGCTACCATGGTGTCGATCACGGCCTTGGCGCAGTTGTAAACGCCCTTCAGGTTGATGTCCACCACCAGATCAAACTGCTCGTCGGTCATCTTGGTCAGCTGGGCGTCCTGCACGATACCAGCGTTGTTCACCAGCACGTCGATGCGGCCAAAACGGGCCTTCAGGTCGCCGACCATGTCGTTGATCTGGGACTTGTTGGTCACGTTGACGATATAACCGACGGCTTCACCACCTGCTGCCTTGACTTCATTGACGGTTGCGTCAATTGCTTCCTGGTTCAGGTCACACACGGCGACGATGGCGCCTTCTTGTGCAAACTTCAGGGCGGTAGCCTTGCCAATGCCGCTGGCACCACCGGTGATGATCGAAACTTTCCCTTTCAAACGCATGGCGCAATCCTTAAATTCAGAGGGGTTGGGATAAAGCATGTCCGGCCTTCCGCATATCGGAAGGGCCGGACTCGCTCTCACTCCACCATCGACCTTCAGCTGTGCTGTATTTTGGGTCGTTATTATATTTATTGTTTGTGATGCTTTTGTTGTGATTCGACCGCTATCTTGCGGTTCGTTTCTCCTCTACCGGGCGGCGTGGCCCGAAGAATGGCTGCAATATACCGCAGCCTTACGCACCGGTAAAGGCATAACTCTAAAACAGGATTCACTTAGCGTGACGCTCACGGAAAGCCGATGCTTTCCGTTAACGTAAACCTGGCTGACACTGGGGTAAAACCCTCCCCGCCGCCAGCCCGGCGCTTACTCGATACCCTTGCTGCCCAGGTAGTCTTCGTAGCCGCCCGTGTAGTACTCGTAGCCGCCCTTGCCATCGAGTTCCAGCACCTGAGTGGCCAGCGAACTGACAAACTCACGGTCGTGCGAAACAAAAATCAGCGTGCCCTTGTATTTTTCCAGCGCCATATTCAGCGACTCGATCGACTCCATGTCCATGTGGTTGGTCGGTTCGTCCATCAGCAGCACATTGGGCTTTTGCAGAATCAGCTTGCCGTACAGCATGCGGCCCTTTTCGCCACCGGACAGCACGCGCACATTCTTTTTCACGTCATCGCCGCCAAACAGCAGCCGGCCCAGCGTGCCGCGCACCACTTGCTCGTCGTCGCCGTCCTGGGTCCACTGGCGCATCCATTCGGCCAGATCGTAATCCAGGTCAAAGTCAGCCTCGTGATCCTGGGCAAAATAGCCCGGATTGGCCTTTTCTGCCCACTTCACCCGCCCCTGGTCCGGCTGCAGTTCGTTCACCAGCATCTTCATCAGCGTAGTCTTGCCCGAGCCGTTGGGGCCGATGATGGCCAGACGCTGGCCAGCATCCAGAATCAGGTTGAGATTCTGGATCAGCGGCTTGTCGTAAGACTTGCTCACCCCGCTGATATCCACTGCCTGGCGGTGCAGTTTGTCCTTGTCGTCCATTTCAAAGCGGATATACGGATTCTGCCGCGACGACGGCTTGACCTCGACCATATCAGCCTTGAGCTTGTCCACCTGCTTCAAGCGGCTGGTGGCCTGGCGGGCCTTGGATTTGTTGGCCGAGAAGCGGGCAACAAAGTCCTGCAGCTCGCCAATGCGCTCCTTGGCCTTGGCGTTGGACGACAGCAAGCGCTCGCGCGCCTGCGCCGACGCCAGCATGTAGTCGTCGTAGTTGCCGGGGTAGATGCGGATTTCACCGTAGTCCACGTCGGCCATGTGGGTACACACCGAGTTCAGGAAATGGCGGTCATGCGAGATGATGATCATGGTGGAATTGCGCTGATTCAGCGTATTTTCCAGCCAGCGGATGGTGTTGATGTCCAGGTTGTTGGTGGGTTCATCCAGCAACAGAATATCCGGGTTGGAGAACAGCGCCTGCGCCAGCAGCACGCGCAGCTTCCAGCCGGGAGCCACTTCGCTCATCGGGCCGTTGTGCTGTTCCACCGGAATGCCGGCCCCCATCAGCAACTCGCCGGCGCGCGCCTCGGCGGTATAGCCGTCGTACTCGGCAAACTTGCCTTCCAGTTCGGCGGCGCGCATGTAGTCGTCTTCGGTGGCTTCCAGGTTGGCGTAGATGGCGTCTTTTTCGCTCATCGCCTCCCACATTTCGGCGTGGCCCATCAGCACCACGTCAAGCACGCGGCGCTCTTCGTAGGCAAACTGGTCCTGGCGCAGCTTACCCAGCCGCAGCCCATTTTCAACGGCAACCGTCCCTTGCGTGGGTTCGAGGTCGCCGCCAAGAATTTTCATGAAGGTGGATTTGCCGCAGCCGTTTGCGCCAATCAAGCCGTACCGGTTGCCCTCGCCAAACTTGACCGACACCTTCTCGAACAGCGGCTTGGCACCGAACTGCATGGTGATGTTGGAGGTGGTAATCACTGGAAATCCTTGCTGAACAATCTGTTAAAAGCAGAAAAACGTATGATTCTAGCACAGCCTGTCGCCCCCGGCAGCGCCAGGGCGCTTGCTGATGGCGGTTTGCCGTTACCGGGGATTCGGCTACAATCGTAGGCTTTGAATCCTGTCAAATAGGCTAAAAAGCATGCTTACCGGAAGTCTGGTCGCGATTGTTACGCCAATGGCCGAGGATGGCAGCGTCGATTACGCAGCCCTCGACCGCTTGGTTGATTTCCACATTGAAAACGGCACCAGCGGGATCGTGGCTGTCGGCACCACAGGAGAATCGGCCACCCTGGCGGTCGACGAACACCTGAAAGTGGTCGACGCCGTGGTCAAGCGCGCCGACAAACGGGTGGCGGTGATTGCCGGCACCGGGGCCAACTCCACCCGCGAAGCCATCGAACTGACCCACGAAGCCGCCCGTCTGGGCGTAGATTCGGCCCTGTCGGTGGTGCCCTACTATAACCGTCCGACCCAGGAAGGCATGTACCTGCACTTCAAGGCGATTGCCGAAGCGTGCGACCTGCCGGTGATCCTGTACAACGTGCCGGGCCGCACCGTGGCCGACATGTCCAACGACACCGCCCTGCGCCTGGCCAACATCCCCAATATCATCGGCATCAAGGAAGCCACCGGCAATCTGGAGCGCGCCTGCGACCTGGTTCGTCGTGCGCCGGCGGATTTTGCCCTGTACACTGGCGACGACGCCAGCGCCATGGCCTTCATGCTGTGCGGCGGCCACGGGGTGATTTCGGTTACCGCCAACGTGGCCCCCAAGCTGATGAGCGAGCTGTGTCGCGCGGCCCTGGCTGGCGACTGCCTGGCCGCCCGCGCGATCAACGACAAGCTGCAGGGTTTGCACAAGCAGCTGTTTATTGAAGCCAACCCGATTCCGGTCAAGTGGGCGCTGGAACGGATGGGGTATATTCCGTCCGGCATCCGTTTGCCGCTGACCCGCCTGTCCGAGTCTTGCCAGCCGGTGGTGGAAGCCGCCCTGCGCCAGGCCCAGGCCCTTTAACACCCTTCACGGAGTCGTGATGAATCCCCGCCACGCCAGCCTGATCCTTGCCACCCTGCTTGCCACCGCTTGCAGCAGCACCGGCCTGTTCGAGAAAAAGATTGACTACAAGTCTGCCGACGCCGGCCCGAAAAACCGGCTGGAAGTTCCACCGGATCTGACCGCGCCGCAGTTGAACAACAGCTATGCCTTGCCGGGGGCGGCCTCGGTCAGCGTCCAGCAGCTCAATCAGCAGGCCCAGGCCAATCTGGTCAACAAGAATCCGTCCAATGTGCTGGTTGACGTGGCGCAGGTACGCATTGAGCGCGCCGGCCAGCAGCGCTGGCTGGTGGTGCAGAAAAAGCCGGAAGAAGTCTGGCCGCTGCTCAAGGAGTTCTGGATCGACAACGGCTTCATCCTCAAGCAGGACGCGCCGGAAATTGGCGTGATGGAAACCGACTGGGCGGAAAACCGCGCCAAGATTCCGCAGGATGGCATTCGCAACCTGCTGAGCAAGGTGGGTCTGGACAATGTGTATTCCACCCCGGAGCGTGACAAGTTCCGCGCCCGGGTGGAGCGCACCAACAGCGGCACGGAAATCTACTTCAGCCACCGTGGCATGTACGAAACCTTCGTCAACGAAGGCAAGTCGGCCACCATGTGGCAACCGCGCCCGGCTGACCCGGAGCTGGAAGCCGAAATGCTGGGTCGCTTCATGATCCGCCTGGGCCTGACCGAAGAAAAGGCCAAGCTGGCCGCTGCCAAACCGGACCGCAGCCAGCCGCAACGCGCCAGCGTGCAGGGTGAGTCGATTGTGGTCAACGACGCCTTCGACCGCGCCTGGCGCCGTACCGGCCTGGCGCTTGACCGCATTGGCCTGCTGGTGACCGACCGCGACCGCTCCCAGGGCATTTATTACATTCGCCCGGCCCAGTCGGAAATGGACAAGTCGGACGAGTCCGGTGGGTTCTGGTCCAGCCTGCTGTTCTGGCGCAGCCAGGATAGCCAGGCCGGCAAGAAAGTGGCACTCAGCGGCGGGGATTATCAGGTTCGGGTGAAAGCCGTGAACGACAGCAGCAGCCAGGTGGTGGTGCTGGACAAATCCGGCCAGCCGCTGCCGGCCAGCGTCAGCCAGTCCATGCTGGCGCGCCTGCAACAGCAATTGCAGTAAGCCACGCGCGCCGCCAGAGGGTGGCGCACGCAGGCAAGCAAAAAAATACCGACATGCCCGGATAGGGACTGTCGGTATTTTTTTGCCGGTCAGGCGGGGCGTCTCCGCCAGGCAATAAAAAAGCCGACCTCGCGGTCGGCTTTTTTCGCGAAGAGCGAAGCAGGAATTACTGCTTCTTTTCTTCAGCCGGGGCAGCCGGAGCGGCAGCCGGGGCAGCAGCGTCAGCCGGTGCAGCAGCCGGAGCGGCCGGTGCAGCAGCTTCCGGAGCGGCCGGAGCAGCAGCCGGAGCAGCCGGTGCAGCAGCTTCCGGAGCCGGTGCCGGTGCCGGGGCAGCTTCTTCTTTTTTGCCGCAAGCGGACAGAGCAACGGCCAGCAGGGCAGCGACGAGGAGCGATTGTTTCATTATCAGTACCTTCGAATAAAAGTAGCGTTGGACAAAGCGTGTCGGGGTGGAAAGGTCAACAAATGACAACCCCAACTGACTGCAAGATTGTAGCACGAAAAAAAGCTCGGAAAAGATGCAAGTCGAAAAAAGCAAGACTTTTATCTTATGCACATCCCAGGCGCACACCACAAAGCGCTGTGCACTGCCATGGGTCTATTAAGTCACATCTTGCGCTTCAGGGAAAGCATATTGATGCGCCGCAACATTTCCTGTCGCATACATGCAACAGTTCAGTGCACGTGCCAGAAGCCGTTCAGATAGCCCTCGTACAGCGCTTCGGTCAAACTTTCCGAATACTGGCCGGCAGGCAGGCGGCGCCGATTGGCCAGGGTTTCCCAGTCAGCGCGGTCAGCGGCGTCGATTTCCTGGATTTCACCATTGGTGTACACCTGCTGCTCGGTAAACAGGATCTGGCTCTTCAAATCCAGCCAGACGCCCTGCTCGGCCAGCGCCTGGGCAAACGCGTCCTCGTCCAGAGGCTCATCCGGCGCATCATAAAACACATGGGCTTTGGGCTCGGTCAGATAGTGACCCAGAAAATCGGCAACCGTGGACTTATCCCATTGAATGGCCTGCAACATTTCGCTGACCTGATCCATCATGTCCGCGCCGATCCGGCCCGGTGCGTCGGTGGGCTGACGGTCAGGGTCGCTGTACATGCCTTCGCAGCACAGCCGGTCCTGCAGGTACACCAGAAACTGGGTGACCATTTCCTGACAGGTGGGCGCGCGAAAACCGATCGAGTAAGTCATGCCTGGCTCCAGCGCCACACCATAGTGGGCGTACTTGGGCGGCAGGTAGAGCATGTCGCCATGGCCCAGCTCCCAGGTCTGGTCGGCATCAAAATGCTGCAGGATTTTCAGCGGCGCGCCGTCTACCAGCGACACATCGTCCTGGCCGGAAATCTGCCAGCGCTTGCGCCCGCCTACCTGCAGCAGGAACACGTCGTACGAGTCAAAATGTGGCCCGACCGTGCCCCCTGGTGGTGCATAGCTGATCATCAGATCGTCCAGCCGGGCGTAAGGCAGAAAATCAAATCGCCACAAAATGTCGGCAATATGGGGCAGGTGCTGGTTTACGCTCTGTACCAGAATGGTCCAGTCACTTTCCGGCAGTCGGGCCAGCCGGCGGCTGGACAGCGGGCCATGTTCGACTTTCCATTGCCCCTGACGGTATTCCACCAGCCGTGATTCAACATCATCGCGACTGGCCAGCTCGCTGAGCCACTCCAGATCCACTGGCTTGCCGACATCCGGAATGGCCTGACGGATCAACAATGGGGCTTTTTGCCAGTAGTCGCGCAGAAAGGTTTCTGCATCCATACCACCAAGCACTTCAATAGGGCGTGAAATCAAGTTGTCTTCGCACCGCAAAGCGATACGCTCCTGAATGGTTTACAATGCGAACCATGCAGCAACCCATTCGGGCGCTGTCTCGGCGGGATACCCCGCTATTTTCTTCAGACAGAAGGTTCTTCAATGCAAATCGTTAAAAATACCGTGGTGACGCTGCACTACGAAATGTTCGACTCCGAAAACACGCTGGTCGACAAAACCGACGAGCCGATCAGCTACCTGCACGGCGGCTACGACGGTATTTTCCCGCTGGTGGAAGAAAACCTCCACGAGAAGAAAGCCGGCGACAAGGTCGACGTGCTGATGCAACCGGACGACGCATTTGGCGACTACGAAGCCGAACTGGTGCGAGTGGAATCGGCTGACGTGTTCCCGGACGACGTTGAACTGGCCGTCGGCATGGTGTTCGAAGCTGACGATCCGGAAACCGGCGATGTGCTGATGTTCCGTGTCACCGAAATTGCCGAAGGCAAGGTGGTGGTGGACGCCAATCATCCGCTGGCCGGCCAGGCCGTGCGCTTTGTGGCCACCGTGACCGATGTTCGCCCGGCCAGCCCGGACGAAATCACCCACGGCCACGCCCACGGTGAACACGGCCATCATCACTGAGATGGCCCGCGCGCCCTGGTTTTGCTGAAAGCAGGCCAGGGCACGGCGGGCTTCCCGCCGCGCGGCGTATTATCCGGTGTTTTGCCAACAAAAAAGCCATCTTCGGATGGCTTTTTTGTTGGCAGCCGGCGCATCAGGCCGTCATGGCGCGCCCGCGCACGCATTACAGCGATTTGGCGCTCAGCCAATCATCCAGCTTGGCTACCTCCATGGGCCGGCAATACCAATAGCCCTGACCAAACGGGCAGCCCTGCTCACGCAGGAAATTCAGCTGGTAAGGCTCTTCAATCCCCTCGGCGGTCACCGCCAGGTTCAGGCTGTTGGCCAGCGAGATAATGGCCCGGGTAATCGCCGCATCACCCGGCTCCTGCTCCAGCCCGGCCACAAACGAACGGTCGATCTTCAGACCGTCGATGGGCAGCTTGCGCAGGTAGGACAGCGAAGAGTAGCCCGTGCCAAAGTCGTCGATGGTCAGATGCACCCCCATCTCGCGCAGGCGCACCAGGGTATCCAGGGTTTCCTGGGTGGTGTCCATCGCCATGCTTTCGGTGATTTCCAGCTCCAGGCATTCTGCCGGCAGGCCACTCTGGTTCAGCGCGCTGTGCACGCTCTCGACCAGATTGCTCAGTTTAAGCTGGCGGTGGGAAATATTCACCGCCATCCGTCCCGGCAGGCGCCCCTGATCCAGCCAGATGCGCGCCTGGCTGCAGGCGGTATGCAGCACCCAGTCACCAATCGGCACAATCAGCGAGGAATCTTCGGCAATCGGAATGAACTGCGCCGGCGACACCATACCCATTTGCGGGTGGTTCCAGCGAATCAGCGCCTCGTAGCCAAACAGGCTTTCATCGGCCAGCTTGAGCTTGGGCTGATAGTGCAGCAGCAGCTCTCCCCGTGCCAGCGCCGCGTGCAGACTATTTTCCAGCCGCATGCGCTCCATGGTGGAAGTGTTCATGTCCGAGGTGAAGAACTGGAAATTGTTCTTGCCGCGTTCCTTGGCCCGGTACATGGCCGTGTCGGCATTCATCAGCAGGGTTTCCGGCGCTTCGCCGTCTTCCGGGTAGATGGCAATGCCGATGGACGCGGTGACAAACACTTCCTGCTGCTCAATCTTGACGATGCCGTTGAGTTTGGACACCAATTTTTTAGCCACCTTGGCCACATGCTGCACGTCGGCAACGCTTTCCAGAATCACGGTGAATTCGTCGCCGCCCAGCCGCGCCACCGTGTCACTGTCACGCAGGCTGCTTTTCAGCCGTTCGGCAATCACCGTCAGCAGCTTGTCGCCAGCAGCATGGCCCATGGTGTCGTTGATGTACTTGAAACGGTCCAGGTCGATGAACATCAGCCCGATCTTGCGGGTTTCCCGCTGGGCACGCTGGGTGGCCAGCAACAGGCGCTCCATGAACAGTGTGCGGTTAGGCAGGCCGGTCAGCGGATCGTGGTTGGCCAGAAAATGCAGGCGCTCTTCGGCAATCTTGCGCTGGGTGATATCGGTGAAAATGCCGGCAAAGTGCGAATACTGGCCAGTTTCGTCCTTGATGCCGGTAATGGTCAGGTATTCGTGGAACAACGTACCATTTTTGCAACGGTTCCACAGCTCGCCTTGCCAGAAACCGTTGTCGCGCAGACTGCTCCACAGGTGACGGTAAAACTCCAGCGGCTGCTTGCCGGAAGACAGGAGGCGCGCATTGCGCCCCACCGCTTCGGATTTGCGGTAGCCGGTGATGCGGGTGAACGCCGGGTTGACCGACTCGATCACCCCATTGGCATCGGTGATCATGATGCCTTCCAACGTTGACTCAAACACCTTGTCGGCCATACGCAGGTTTTGCCGGGAAATCTGCAGCGCCTCGTCGCGCTCTCTCAGCGCATACTGCAGCTCGTTGACATACTCGTGCTCAATGCTGGTGAGAATATCGGAAAAACTGATCACCCCAACCAGTTCGCCACGATCAAGCACGCCCAGATGGCGGATATGTTTTTCTGCCAGCAGCTTGCGTGCATAGTACAGGCTGGTTTGCTTGGGCACGCTGATGATCGGGTGACTGGCCACAGCGCCCACCGCCAGGTGGGTTACCCGGTCGGCCAGCAGGCGCACCACGTCGCGCTGGGTCAGAATGCCAAACTCGTCGTCCGGGTAGCGGATCAGCAGCGCTTCGGACTGCTGCTCGCGCATGCGCTGAATCGCCTCGTGCAGCGGCACATCGGCGGTGACCTGTACCGGACGGTGGTCGGGATCGAGAATGGTGTCGAGGTGTTTGAGCTTGAGGAAAAACTCGGCCCCCTGATTCAGCACGATGTCGCTTTGCGACAGGATGCCGCGATAGCCACCCTGATCATCCACCACCAGATAGTGACGCACACCCTGGCGCTTGAACAGCACGGCGGCGTCGTTGAAGCTGGTTTCCACCGAGATGGTTTTCACCGGCCAGCTCATCACGTCGCGCACGCACAGGCTGAAGGTGGCCGGATCGGCAAAGTTCAGCCGCAAGGCGTCGGATTCGGTCCAGATGCCCACTGCGCGGGTATTGTCGATCACCAGCAGCGAGCCGCAGGCCGCCTCACGCATCAGCCGGGCGGCTTCTACCACACAAGTGTCGGGCGGGCAGGAAAAAATGCGTGGGGAAATGATTTGTTCGATGGTGCGACGCACGGGCACAGCAACAGGCTCTCCACTGGCAGTGTCAGGAATGGGGATGGTCAGCGAAAGAGACACGGCCACATCTCGAGCTCAGCAGCAACACATAGAGAAAAGCCAGTACAGCGCGTATTCATGGGGAAAGCCTCCGTCCGGCCAGCAAGTTGCTTGGAGTATGCCATACATCGGAATTGACGATGATTGCCTGTTTGCCCAATCCTGTCAAAAAATGCTGTCCCGCATTGCAGCAATGGTTCAGGCGTTTGATTGGTGCAGGGCAGCCGGGACTATACCGAAAAAATGCCTGTCGCCACCGGCGAACAGGCATTTCTCTGCGCATGCTCAAGCAAGTGCTGCCGCTTAAGAATTAACGCTCCACGGCCAGCGCCACGCCCATGCCGCCGCCGATGCACAGCGTGGCCAGGCCCTTCTTGGCGTCACGGCGCTGCATTTCATGCAGCAGGGTGACCAGCACGCGGCAGCCAGACGCGCCAATCGGGTGGCCCAGGGCAATGGCACCACCGTTGACGTTGACTTTGTCCAGATCCCACTTCAGCTCGCGGCCCACACCCAGCGCCTGGGCGGCAAACGCTTCGTTAGCTTCCACCAGGTCGAGCTCTTCCACCGTCCAGCCAGCCTTGGCCAGGGCTTTCTGGGTGGCGCTCACCGGGCCCATGCCCATGATTTCCGGCGCGCAGCCAGACAGCGCATAACCGGCCACACGCGCCAGCGGGGTCAGCCCCAGCTCGGCGGCCTTGGCAGCGCTCATCATCATCACGGCAGCAGCACCATCGTTGATGCCGGAAGCGTTGCCAGCCGTCACGGTGCCGTCTTTCTTGAAGGCGGCGCGCAGCTTGCCCAGGCCTTCCAGGGTGGCACCGTGCTTGATGAATTCGTCGTTGACGAAGGCAATCGGGTCGCCCTTGCGTTGCGGCACCAGCACCGGGGTGATTTCGTCAGCAAACTTGCCGGCCTTTTGCGCGGCTTCGGCGCGGTTTTGCGAGGTCACCGACAGTTGGTCCTGCTCTTCGCGGCTGATGTCGTACTTGGTGGCAATGTTTTCTGCGGTCACGCCCATGTGGTACTGGTTGTAAGCGTCGGTCAGGCCGTCGTACACCATGGTGTCCACCAGCTGGGCATTGCCCATGCGGAAGCCATCGCGCGAGCCCGGCAGGATGTGCGGGGACATCGACATGTTTTCCTGGCCGCCGGCAATCACGATCTCAGCGTCGCCATTGGCAATGGCTTGCGCGGCCAGGTGGGTGGCGCGCAGGCCGGAGCCACACACCACGTTCAGGGTGGACGCCGGGGTGCTCACCGGCAGGCCGGCCTTGATCAGCGCCTGACGGGCCGGGTTCTGGCCCACGCCAGCGGTCAGCACCTGACCCATGATCACTTCGCTGACCGCTTCAGGGGCCACGCCAGTTTTTTCCAGCAAGGACTTGATCACAATGGCACCCAGGTCCGGGGCGCTGATTTTGGCCAGGCTGCCGCCAAACGAGCCGATGGCGGTACGGGTTGCGGCGACGATGACAACTTCTTGCATTGCAGTTCTCCTGTTGCGGGGTCGGCGCCAGCAGCACGCTGGCGCGGTAGACTTCAGCGGGCCATCACCAGGGATGGCCCTGCGGTGACAAACCGGTTTTTTATCAGGCCATCATGGCGGCGGTTTGCGGCATGGAACGGGCGTGAACAAAGGTTCCCGGCGCTGCGCACAGCGACTTGAAGTCCTTGTTGCCTGGGGTTTTCGGTGCAGCCACCTGGTTGCCGGAACGCGGTGCCAGCCAGTTGTCCCAATCCTGCCACCAGCTGCCCGGACGCGATTCGGCACCGGCAAACCATTCTGCCGAGGTGGCCGGCTGGGCGTCGTTCACCCAGTAGTTGCGCTTGTTCTTGGTCACCGGGTTAATTGCCCCGGCGATGTGGCCGGAAGCCCCCAGCACATAGCGCTTGTCCTTGGCACCGGTCAGGTACTTCAGGCCATCGTAAGCCGAGGCCCACGGCACGATATGGTCTTCGCGGGCGGCAAAGATGTACAGCGGCAGGTCGATGGTGGACACGTCGATCGGCACGCCACACAGGGTGATGGCCCCCTTCTTGGTCAAGGCATTGTTCAGGTAGAACTCCTTGAGGAAGAAGGTATGCATCGGCAGCGGCAGGTCAACCGAGTCGTTGTTCCAGTACAGGAGGTCAAACGGCGGCGGGGTTTTGCCCAGCAGGTAGTTGTTGACCACGTAGTTCCACACCAGGTCGTTGGCGCGCAGACTGGCGAAGGTCTGGCCGATTTCCTTGCCGGAAACAATCCCGCCGGCAGCCATCTTCGGCTCGCGGGCCTTGATGATGTTTTCGTCGATGTACATGCGGATTTCGCCCGGATCGGTGTGATCGACCAGCGAAGTCATGAAGGTGGCCGATTCCAGCCAGTCCAGGCCCTTGGCCTTCATCACGCACAAGGCAGTATTCAGGATCACGCCGCCAATGCAGAAGCCCAGCGCGTTGATTTTGTCCTGCTTGGTGATCTTGCGCACGGTGTCGATGGCCGCCAGCGCACCCTTCTCGACGTAGGTGTCCCAGGTGAAGTGCTTCATTTCGCGGTCGGCAGACTTCCACGACACCAGGAACACGGTGTAACCCTGGCTGACGAAGTGGCGCACCATGGAATTATCCGGGCCCAGATCCATCAGGTAGTACTTGTTCACGCACGGCGGGATGATCAGCAGCGGACGCTCGTACACTTTTTCGGTGGTGGGGGTGTACTGGATCAGTTCGATCAGTTCATTGCGGAAAATCACCGAGCCCGGCGTGGCGGCAATGTTCTTGCCGATTTCAAACTTGGACTCGTCGGACATGGAAATATAGCCCTTTTCCATGTCGGCCATCATGTGCTTCATGCCTTCGACCAGGCTCTCACCCTTGGTTTCGATGGCGCGCTTGAGCACTTCCGGGTTGGTCATGGCAAAGTTGGTCGGGCTCAGTGCGTCCAGATATTGCTTGGTGAAGAAGCTCATGCGCTCCTTCTGGTGCGCATCCACTGGCACGCCATCCACCATTTCGGTCAGCCACTTCGACGTCAGCAGATAGTTTTGCTTGAGGAAGTTGAAGAACGGATGTTCGTTCCATTCTGCTGCGGCAAAACGCTTGTCAGAAGCATCCGCTTGAGCGGCACCCGGCACTTTCTGGCCCAGGAAGTTCATCCACAGGTTCATCTGCTGCTGGTACAGATTGGTTTGCATTTCCACCAGTTGGGTGGCGCTCTTGGCCGCGTTGCTCCACATGCTGACAAACGGGTTCAGTTCGCCATTCGGCAGCTTCATGCTGGACAAATTACCGACAAACTGCTCCATCATCTTCCGGTTGGCGTCGGAAATGCTGGCAAAAAACGACTCGAGCGAAGGACCTTGCTTGTCTTGACTCATAACCTATCTTCCTCTTTTTAGTGGTTCCATCCATGCTCGGCACGGATATCGGGGGGTAGCGTGTCGTGTAGCACTGGCCGGGAATCAACGCCCCGGTCACAGCAACTGAGCCTGCGAAATTGGGGTCTTCTGGCTTGCGCACTTTGCCCCTGTTGTCGGTCTTATCCTGACCGATGACATTAACTTATCATGGTTTGATGAACAATTGTTGCATTGCGCACAGGGTTTTTATTGTGTTTACAAAGCCAGCCCCAGCCAGAGCGGCAAGGTCACCATGGCTGCAAAGATATTCACCGTGATGATTGTTGCCACCGTCTTGCCGTCGCCGCCCATGCGCACCGCCAGAATATACGCCGACGATGCAGTGGGCAGCGTCGCCAGCACCAGCGCTGACTGCAAATATAAGCCTGTCAGCCCCAGCCACACCGCCAGCCCCCAGGCAGCCGCCGGCACCGCCACCAGCTTGACGAAGGTAAAATAATTCACCAACGGCAGCGAAGCACGCAAGCCATCGGCGCGCAGGCCGGCCCCCACCGACAACAGGCCCAGCGGCAAGGCAGCAGACGCCAGCAGGTCAAGCATGTGATTGGCGGCACCCGGCAGCGGCACACCCAACACACTGACGGCAAACCCGGCCAGCGTGGCCACAATCAGCGGATTGCGCGCCAGCTCACGCCATACCGACACCCCGCCGTGGCGGGCCAGAAACCACACCGACACCGCATTGACCCACGGCACCATCACCCCGATCAGCAAGGCAAACGAGGCAATGCCGGCATGCCCGGACAAACGGTCTACCACCGCCAGCCCAACATAGGTATTGAAGCGGAACGCGGTTTGCACACAGCTGGCAAACACCTTGGGCTCAGGTTTGAGCAACCAGCGCCCCAGCACCCCCAGCCCGATGCCCACCAGGCTGAAACCCAGGCCAACGGCAAACATGTCCAGCGCCGGCGCAATATCCAGCTCGGTGCGCGACACCGCGCGAAACAGCAGGGCAGGAAACATCAGGTAGTACACCAGCCGCTCCAGATGCCCCCAGAACGCTGCCGGGTAATCAAAACGGCGACGCAAGGCCAGGCCCAGCAAGATCAGGGCAAAATCGGGCAGCAGGATCAGGGCGATGGCAAGCATGGGCATCCGGAGCAGCGCACGCTGGGTGCAGGCTCATCAGGTCAAGGCTAAGAAAAACCAAATGTACCGAAGCTAGCCAGAAATGGCAAAACGACCGTATACAAAAAGCATGGACGGGCGTTGGGCCATGAGAGGACGTGTGAGGGTCAGTGGCGGCGCAGCGACCAGCAAACTGCGGTCGCGTGCGCCTCACTGATGGGGCAGCGCGGCCCGGTCAACGGCGTTGCGCCAGCCGACGGAAATAATCCCGGAAAAAAGACTCAAAGTGATGGTACACAAAATAGGAGATCAAGATGACCAGTGCCAGCAAGCCCAAGTTGATTACATCAGCAAAAGGCGTATCAATAACCTTGAATGGCGTACCACCATGACGTGCCGTCATGCTGCTTACCGGCAGTTTTAGCACATATTGCCAGACATTGGCGGCCAATAAAAAAACCAGCATATGAATCATATAAATAGAATAGGACAGCGTGCCCAGCAGCACCATCCACTTCAATTTCAAGAAGCGACTGACTACCCCAATATTTTGCACCGAGAGCACATAAACAATCACAGCAAACAGCACAAAAGTCGCCGGCTGCATGAATTTATGATGGGATGACAACACAAAAATGCTGGTACATATCAGCAGAATGATTTCAATCGCTGATGCAACTTTGACACTCCACTGGACTTGGGTGTTTCGCGACAGGTGGTACACAAACACGCCAAGGAAAAAGCCGCCCATGCAACGGAAGATACCGTATTGGAAGGTATACAGCATGGTATGTGGGTCGTCGCGGGTGACATAGAAAAGTGCAGCGTAGCTCAGCATGGCCAGAGCAAGGGCAAAAAAAGGCTTGTAAATTGAACGACATACAAAAATAAAGCCAAAAAATACAATGTATGTGTAAAATTCGACGCTGATGCTCCATGCTGGGGCATTCCAGCCCAAATCGGTATCGACACCCAATGAGTTAATCAAGAAAATATTATAAACAAAACGCAGCACACTGTTCTTGACAAATGGATCGACCTCACCCATGTGCAAGCGGTGAAACGCATAGCCTTTCAACAGTACATACGGCACCCACACCAGCAGAGTCAGCAGATGTAACGGGTACAAGCGGCCAAATCGCAAGAGAATAAATTTGGTAAATGGCATGCCATGACGTACCTTGTCAAAATAGGCAAACGCCATAACAAAACCAGACAGCACAAAAAAGAAATCGACAAACACACCCGCATTGGAAATAAACAGATGCTGCTGGCCATACAAAAAACTGGAGTGGCTCAGCGCCACCAGTAAAGCGGCCACGCCGCGTAAAGACTCAAGTGAATCAAACTTCATGATCTTCCGTTCAAACAATGTACATGCTTGCCGGCCAACGCCAATCAAACCAAGAGGCATGCTTACTCATCTGGCTGAACGTTCGTTGCGCCACACAAGATGGCTTGCCAAAAGCAGAAATCAGGCTGCAAACACTGACGCAATGCATCATGTTGTCCATCCTTGGGCAGCCTGCCCCTACAACAAAAAGCGGGTCATCCTAGCATTAATCAGGCTTAAGAAGCCACCCAGAATCAAGCTTTTCTGCGCCTCGTTCACGGTGCGGTAAATTCGCCACCAATAACTCAGGCCGCTGCCCCCCTGTGACATAACCCTGGCATTTCCACCCTCACGGCCTCATCCCGCGCGGCACTTTTTCGCATCAAACGCAAACCTAGCGCGTGAGCATTGCCCTTGTTCACGGAGATTCAGATTCAGCGCCATCTTCACGTTGTCACCACAGCGTTATCACCGATTCTCTGAATACCGGGGCATGGCCCATCATGCCGTCGTTCTCTTTGGCGCATCCATCCAGCGGCTGCGCCCTCTGTACGGGCTGCTACCCCAACGGCTCCAGCCGCAACCAGATGCTGAATCGGCTCCCGCCCTCTGCCCGGTTTTCCGCGCTCAGATAACCGCCGTAGCGCTCGACAATGCTCTGGCTCACCCACAGGCCCAGGCCATTGCCGCCAATCTTGTCGCTGGTGAAAAATGGCTCGAACAGCTTGTTCAGATGTTCAGGTGGAATGCCGGAGCCGGTATCGCTCACGCTCAGGCAGATGCCCACCGGCATGCCGGCCTCGTCCCAGTCCTCGCTGGCAATGGCCAACACCCCGCCATCGGGCATGGCCTGGATGGCGTTGACCAGCAGGTTGATCAGCACTTGCTGCAGTTCGCCCTTGTTGCTGACCACCCGACGCTGTGAATCCATGTTTTGGGTGACGGCAATTGCCGTGCGGCGCAGCAGGTGGCCCACCAGCAGCAGGCTGTCCTGCACCAGCGTATCCGGGGCAATCGGCTCCAGATAGCCAACATAGTCGGTGGGCCGGGCAAATTGCAGCAGCTTGGCCACAATCATGCGGATGCGGTGCACCTGCTCGCGGATCAGGCGGATTTCGGCAGATACCGGCTCACAGCCCTCGGCACCCAGCACGTCGGCCAGAATGTCCAGATTGCCCTGAATCACCGCCACCGGGTTATTGATTTCATGCGCCACCCCGGCGGTAAGCTGGCCCATGGCGGCCAGTTTTTCCTGGCGGATCAACTGGTGCTGGGCCGAACGCAGCTCGGCCAGCGCCTGGGACAAATCCTGGGTGCGCCGCGCCACTTCGCCATCCAGCGCGTTGCCCCATTGCTGCAGCGCTTCGGTTTGTGTTTGCAACTGGTCAAGCAGGCGGTCAAAGTGGCGGGCCAGTTCGGCCATTTCATCGCCCGGTGTGAGCGGCCCCACCCGTGCTGTCAGGTTGCCGGCGCGCCAGGCGCGCATGGTGGCCTGCATTTGCTGGATGGGCCGGTAAATGCCGCGTGCCCACCAGGCGGCCAGCAGGCTGGCACCGCCCATCACCACAATAAACAGCGACACCACCAACCCCAGCGCCGCGCGTTTGGCCCGCACCAGCGGTTCTTCCAGAAACCCCACGTACAGCATGCCCACCCGACGCTGATGGCTGTCCACCAGTGGCATATAGCCCGACACATACCAGTCCTGCACCACAAACGCCCGGTCCAGCCACACCCCGCCGCGCTGCAATACTGCCTCGTTGACGGTGGCGGACACCCGGGTGCCAATGGCCCGTTCGCCGGCAAACAGGCGCACATTGGTGGCCACCCGCACATCCTCCAGAAACAGCGTGGCGGTGCCCTGGCTACCAAATGGCAAGGCTTCGTGCGGGTATACCACGGTGTTCAGATGGTCGATAAAATCCAGATTGCGGTTAAGCAGGATGCCGCCAGCCAGCACGCCCTGCAGCCGGCCCTGGCTGTCCAGCACCGGTGCGGCGGTGTGAATCACCAGGCCACGGGTTTCGCCGGTGCGGGTGGCGGGCAGCGCATCGGCGGTGGGGCGCAGGGCAATGCTGGCCTGCGCCGCCAGGCCGGGGGCCAGTTGGCTGAGGGTGTCGGCGTTGAATACGTCCAGCTCGGTGCGGCTCAAGCCCCCCATTGCCGCCCGCACCACTGGCCACTGGCCCAGACACAATGTGGTATCGCCCTGGCGCTGGCAGCCGCTGGCGTCCAGATAGCTCAAAAAATCCAGCTGCAGCTGGGTGCGCGCATCGGCCAGCAGGGCATTCAGTGCAGCGGCGTTAGGCCCGCCGCGCCGCGCCCGCGCCAGCCGCTCCGACCCGGCCAGCGCCTGCACGGCGTGGCCCACGCCGGCCTCCACCCGGTCAAAGTAGCCATGCGCCACGGCCAGATCGCTGCGCACCTTGGTGACCATCAGCCGGTCGAAGTATTCACTGCCCCACGAGGCCAGAATGCCCACCAGCACTGGCAGCACCATGGCCAGCGGTGCCAGCGCCAGCGCCAGCAGGCGCAGCCGGATGGATGGCGCGCGCCAGCCGCGCGCGCTCATCCGTTTTATACCCCCCAGGCGGTGCATTTGCGGTCCAGGGTTTTACGCGATACGCCCAACTGACGGGCTGCTTCGGATTTATTGCTGCCACAGGCATCCAGCACCGTCAGGATATGGCGTTTTTCCACCGCCTCCAGTGAGGTGTCCTGCACGGGCAGGGGCGGCTGACTGCCCACCGCACTGACCGGCTCGGGCTTGAGGTCGTAATAGCCAAAAATCAGCGAACGCTCGATCAGGTTGCGCAGCTCACGCACATTGCCCGGCCAGTCGTAACCCTGCAACCGGCGCAGGGTGGCCGCATCCGGATGCACCGGCGGCACGCCCAGCTGGCCAGACAGCAGGCGGGTAAAGTGGTTGATCAGTTCCGGGATATCTTCCGGGCGTTCGCGCAGCGCCGGCAGTTCGATTTCCATCACCTGCAAACGGTAGTACAAATCCTGGCGAAAACGCCCGGCGGCCACTTCCTGCGCCAGGTCGCGGTTGGTGGCCGCCACCACGCGGGCATTGACCGGAATCTCCTGCTCCGACCCCACCGGGCGCACCCGGCGCTCTTCCAGCGCGCGCAGCAGCTTGGCTTGCGCTGCCAGCGGCAATTCACCAATTTCATCCAGAAACAGCGTGCCGCCCCTGGCGTAGTAAAACAGCCCTTCCCGGCTACCTGTTGCCCCGGAGTACGCGCCTTTGACATGGCCAAACAGCTCGGATTCGATCAGTTCGGCGGCAATCGCCGCGCAGTTGACTGGTACAAATGGCCCCTGCGCGCGCGGCCCCATCCGGTGCAAGGCGCGGGCGGCCACTTCCTTGCCGGTGCCGGATTCGCCCAGCAGCAGCACGGTGGATGGCGTGGGGGCAATGCGCTTGAGCCGCTCGCACACCAGCCGCATGGCCTCCGACTGGCCGACCACGCCTTCCAGCCCACCCTGCACAGTCACTTCGCGACGCAGGATGTAGTTTTCCCGCTGCAGGCGCGAGCGCTCAAAGCAGCGCTTGACCGCATTGAGCAGCTGCGCCAGCGAAAACGGCTTGAGCAGAAAATCCGCCGCGCCAGCGCGCAGGGCGTCAATCGCGGTATCCAGGTCGGCGTAGGCGGTCATCAGCACCACGTCGCCAGCAAAGCCCTCGCCGCGCAGCTGGTGCAGCCATTGGGTGCCGGTACGCCCGCCCGGCAGCGAAATATCCAGAATAATCAGATCATAGTGCTGGCGCTGCAACAACGCTTCGGCCCCGGCCACATCCCCGGCGCTATCCAGCGTGCCGCAGCGTTCGGCCAGCGCCCGGCGCAAAAAGTTGACCATGCCGGGCTCGTCGTCCACCACCAGCACCGAGTGCATATGCCAGGGAGAAAAATCATCAGTTGGAGAAAGAGAAGAAGACATGGGCAATCACGGTTCCTGTGACCTGCTGCGCAGGGGTCAGACCAAAAACCGCGATGATAGCAAAGCTGGGGGCTTGGGGTTTTGCTTTGCGGCAGAAGCCGGCGTGCAAGGATGCCGTTACGTCGGGAGAGAAATATGGCAGGCAGAGTAACAATCCCCCGGCAGAGCCGGGGGCCTTCATGGTGCGAGCCGCTCAAAGCGGCTGAACGGGGACGCTGACGCGGCCCCGCCTTCTCCTGGCGCCACCAGCGCCACATCCCTTACATCAGCTTCAGTTGCTCCAACCGTTCATCCTCTTTTTCCTGATCCCGGATGTACTTTCGGATCATTTCCTCATCCCGACTCACTGTCGAAACAAAATACCTTCTCGCCCAAAAACTCTGCCCCACAAAATTCCGCCTGCGTTCTCCGTACACTCGGGCAATGTGGATCGCACTCTTCCCTTTCATGTACCCCACCACTTGCGATACCGCATGCTTTGGCGGGATCGCTATCAGCATATGCACATGATCCGGCATCAGATGCCCTTCCAGAATCTCGCATTCCTTGCGCTGCGCCAGTTGTCGGAACACCTCTCCCAAGTGCTTGCGCAGGCTCGCATACAACGCTTTCCTTCGGCACTTCGGAATGAACACCACATGGTATTTGCACTCCCACCGACTGTGGCTTAGGCTCTCAAATTCGTCCATCGTGAAACTCCCTTTATCGAGTGTGCTTGGCGGCTCACTCTGGAAGTTTCATCGATGGACTCCCGTAAACGTCAAACTTTTACTGTCACCCCGGCACAGCCGGGGGATTTCCCGTTATGGTTTAAACATGGACAATCGCGACCTCCACCTTGACGCGACCAGCCTAGAAACACCTCACGCCGAACACCGACCCCTCCTGCCCCGGCCAGACGGCGCGGGATCAACCCGCCTGCAGCAGCGCATCCAGCGCCGCGCTCAGCTGCCGCGACGGCTGGCTGGCCGGGCGTTCGATAAAATACCCCTGACCCATGCCAATGCCCAGCTGGCGCAAGGTGGCCAGCTCCTCGCCGCTTTCAATGCCTTCGGCAATCACCTGCGTGCCGGTAGCCAGCGCAATGGCGTGAATCGAGCGGACAAACTGCTGCTTGGCCGGGTCCAGATGGATGGCCTGGGTAAAGTATTTGTCCAGTTTGACAAAATCCGGCTTCAGCTCCGACCACAAGCGCAAATTGGAAAACCCCTCGCCCAGATCGTCCAGGGCGATGCGAAAACCCATGCGCCGGTAATGGGCGGTGGCTTCGCGCAGCACAGTGTATTCGCTCACCGGGCGGGTTTCGGTCAGCTCAATCACCACCTGCTCCGGGCGCAGGCCGGCCTGCCGCATCCAGCCCAGGGTTTCGCCAGGACGGAAATCCGCGTCCAGCAAGGTAGCCGGGCTGATATTCAGAAACAGCGTGCCGCACAGGCTCAGTTCGGCAAAGCGGTGCAACGTCACCCGCCGGCACACCCGCTCCAGCGCCAGTAATTGACGGCAAGCGTCAGCGGCTTCAAACAAATTGACCGGCGAATGCAAGGGGCTATCCGATGGCCCGCGAATCAAGCCTTCGTAACCCAGAATTTGTGCGCCGGCAAAATCGACAATCGGCTGAAACACCGCGTGCAGGCGCTGCTGGTCAAGAATCTCGGCCAGCGCGCCATGCCAGGCCTGCGCAGCAGACTGCGCCAGGGCAGAAGCGGGCGGCAGGCACACGGCGGACAGGTCGTCGGGTTTCATGGCAAGGCCTTTACATACGGACGGAACGGATAAGTGTAATCAGCGCAGATCACACACACATGACAGCAACGGTCCGCCGGTATGGCTTGAAACCGCGCGGCAGTCGCGCCATGATGGGGGTTTATTGACTTTCTCAGGACCGTTTCATGCTCAAGGAATTCAAGGCATTTGCCATGCGCGGCAATGTGCTCGATCTGGCTGTTGGCGTGGTGATTGGCGGCGCGTTTGGTGCCATTGTCAAATCGCTGGTTGACGATGTGATCATGCCGCCGGTGGGCCTGCTGGTGGGCAATGTCGATTTTGCCCAGCTGTTCATCGTGCTCAAGGAAGGCGCAGCCGTTCATGGCCCGTATCTGACCGTGGAAGCGGCCAAAAAGGCTGGCGCAGTGACGCTGAACCTGGGCTTGTTCATGAATGCCATCATCAGCTTTGTGATTGTGGCGTTTTCGGTATTCATGCTGGTAAAAACCCTGAACAAGCTGCAAAAAGACACCCCAGCGGAACCCGCTGCACCGGCACCGGCCATGCGCGACTGCCCGCACTGCCTGAGCAGCATCCGTGCCCAAGCCAGCCGTTGTCCGCATTGCACTGGCGAAGTCAGCCCAATTCAGCCATAAGGCCTGATGCGGCGGGGCGGCACACGCCCTGCCCGCACACTGTGATGCGGGTTTTCCCGCCTATCCGGCCAGCGCAACAGGCTTACAATGGCGCTGTCGGCGCAATTGGCGCCTTGCCTGGCCCTTGCCGTGTCTCCCAAACGTTTTTTTCCGCGCGCCGAACAATCGCGCTGGCTGCTGTGGCTGCCGGCCACGGTGCTGATTGCCTTTGTCCTGGCGCTGGGCGGGATGTTCTATGTGGTGTTTTTTGACTGGCAGGACGAACGCCGCGACGGACTGATCCAGGACATCCTCTGGCTGGAACAGTCCATGCGCATGCAACTGACCGACCATCAGGGCTGGGCGGTGCGCATGGCCAGTGAGGTGGGCGAAGGCACGCTGGATGATAGCCGCTTTCAGGCCGCCAGCGAACTGATGCTGCGTGAAAACCCGGAAATCCTGGCCATTGAACTGCTCAATGCCCAAGGACGCATCGAAGCACGGGCCCCCAGCCAGTTTCAGCCGGAACACCGCCAGCAGCCACTGGCCAGCTTTGAAGAACGCGACGCCTTCGAGGTGGCCCGACGCCAGGGTCAGCCGGCATTCAGCAGCAAATACTACGGCCTGGACAAGCAGGCGCGGGTGGATATGCAGGCACCGGTTTACCGGGAGCATCACTTTGCCGGCAGCATCCGCCTGACCTACAGCCTGCCTGGCATGCTGCACCACGAAGTGCCGTGGTGGATCGCGCAAAAATACCAGATCAGCATCGTTGACCTGGGCGGCAAGGTGATTGCCGCCAAGTTCACTGTGGGCGAGCGCCCTGGCAGCCTGTGGCATGAAATCGACTTTTCTCCGCCAGGCAATGGCCTGCGCCTGCGCGCCACCGCGTACCACCTGGGGCTGGGGCTGGCATTTCCACTGCTGGCCGGGCTGATGGGCCTGCTGCTGGTGTTGCTGGGCGGCAGCCTGTGGAAGATTCGCCAGCATATCCGTCACCGGCACAAGGTGGAGTCCATGCTGCGCGAAGAAATGGCGCTGCGCGCAGCAATGGAAGATTCGATGAAAAACGGCCTGATCGTGATGAACCTGCGCGGCGGCATTGTGCGGGTCAATCGGGCGTTTTGCGAGATGACTGGCCGCCAGGCCGACGCGCTGATTGGGCAAACCCCACCGTATACCTTCTGGCCCAGCGAACACCTGGACGCACTGCATCAGTTTTTGAACGCCACCCTGGCAGGTGAGATGCCACCACATGGTTTTGAACTGCCCTTCTTGCGCGCCGATGGCGAGCCATTCTGGGTGCGGCTGTATGCCACCCCGCTGGTCAACCACCTAGGCCAGCAAACCGGCTGGCTGGCATCAATGTACAACATTACCGAGCTGAAGAAAAAACGTGAAGCCATTGCCATGGCCCACCAGCGCTTTCGCACCGTGCTCAACGGCCTGGATGCCGCCGTGTGCGTCAGTCGCTGCGAAGACCGCCAGCTGCTGTTTTCCAACCGCGCCTTTGAAGAAAACATGGTCCGCGCCAGCGATGACACGCCGTTTTGCGTGGTCCTGCCGTGGCCGGACGACGACGATATCGGCCCGCTGGCCGAAGTGGTGGACTGCGAGCTGCAGTTTAACGGCAGCCCGCGCTGGTATCAGCTGCACCGTCGCCGTATCGAGTGGGTGGATGGCGAACCGGCCTGGCTGGGCATTTACGCCGACATCACCGAAGCCAGGGTCTTTGCCGAACGCGAGCGCCTGCAGGCAGAAAAACTGCAAAGCACCGCCCGGCTGATGACCATGGGCGAACTGGCTTCCAGTCTTGCCCACGAACTGAACCAGCCGCTGGCGGCGATTGCCAGCTACGCCGCCGGCTGTCTCAACCGGATTGACCAGACCCCGGCACTGCCTGCCGTGCAATTGGCCACCCCGCTGGACAAAATTACCCGCCAGGCGCGCCGGGCCGGCGAAATCGTTCATGGCATCCGCGCCTTTGTGAAAAAGCGCGAACCCAAACTGGCCCGCGTGGCCGCCGACGACCTGCTCAACCACACGCTGATGCTGGCCGGACCGATGCTCACCCAGCATCGGGTCAATCTGCACACCCACTGCGACGAAGCGCTGTATCTGGATGCCGACCGGGTGCTGCTTGAACAGGTGCTGCTGAATCTGGTGAACAACGCCGTAGAAGCCATGCGCGACGCCGGCACCGCGCGCCCCAGCCTGCAGCTGGATGCCCGCCGCGACGGCAAGCGCCTGCGCATCACCGTGGCCGACAATGGGCCGGGCTTAAGCGACAGCGTGGCCGAGCAGCTGTTCACCCCATTTTTTACCACCAAGCAGGAAGGCATGGGCATTGGCCTGAATATCTGCCGCTCGATTATCGAGTACCATCGCGGCGAATTTGGCCATTACCCGAACCCGGACGGCGGCTGTGTGTTCTGGGTAAGCTTGCCGTTGCTGGCGTGAAGATGGCCTGGAGGCGAAAACCAAGGCTTATCCACCATCCCGCGTGACCCACCGCGTCAGGCAGACTAAAATGGCGAAATGTCCCGCTGTTACATTTTTTTGATTGCCTTGTCTGTCTCGCTCCGCCTTGCCGGAGCGCAGCCATGAACACCCCGCCCGACCCGCTGCACCGGTTGGGGCACAAAACCGTCGCCCGGCTGGCTGCGCTGGGCGTGCACAGCCACGCCGATCTGGCCGCCCAGGGCGCAGTGGCGGTGTTTTTGCAGCTTAAAGCCCATGGCCACACCGTGGCGCGCACCCTGCTGTGGGCCTTGCATGGCTGTATTGTCGGCTGCCATGGCAGCGCACTGGATGCCGACACCCGCGCCCGGCTGTGGCAGGCGGCGCACACCGCCCCGCTGCCGCCGCCCCCACTCGACCAGGCCGATGCCGAGCATTGGATGCGCCAGGCCCTGCTGCTGGCCAGCCAGGCGGCGCAGCAGGGCGAAGTGCCGGTCGGGGCGCTGGTGGTGCGCGATGGCCAGATGGTTGGCCAGGGCTTTAACCAGCCGATTGGCCGCCACGACCCCAGCGCTCACGCCGAGATGCTGGCGCTGCGCGATGCAGCACAGCGGCTGGGCAACTACCGGCTGGATGGCTGCAGCCTGTATGTCACCCTGGAACCATGCCCAATGTGCGCCGGAGCCATCCAGCACGCGCGGATAGCCCGGCTGGTGTACGCGGCTGCCGACCCCAAAACCGGTGCCGCTGGCAGCGTGATCGACCTGTTTGCCCATCCCCGGCTTAACCATCACACCCAGGTGTACGCCGGCATTCTGGCCGATAATGCCGGCGCGCTGTTGTCCGGCTTTTTTCGCGCCCGCCGCGCCGGCCACGCCTTTCCGAGCCCAGAACATGCCCATTCTGATTGAACTTGACCGCCAGCAGCTGACGCTGAGTGATGAGCAGGGCCATGTGCTCAGCCGCTATCCGATTTCTTCTGCCGAACGAGGGGCTGGCGAGCAGCGCGGCAGTTATCAGACGCCGCGTGGCCGGCATATCATCCGCGCCAAGATCGGCGCACACGCCCCACGCGCGGCAGTGTTTGTGGGCCGGCGCTGGACGGGCGAGTGCTGCACGGCAGAAGCCTGGGCCGCGCAGCCGCAACGTGACTGGATTCTCAGCCGGATTTTATGGCTGTCCGGCTGTGAGCCGGGACGTAACCGCCTGGGGGAAGTGGACACCATGCGCCGCTATATCTATATCCATGGCACCCCGGATGCCGTCGCACTGGGTGTTCCCGGCTCGCATGGCTGCATCCGCATGCATAACGACGATGTGATTGCGCTGTTTGATCAGGTCTATCCCGGCATGCCGGTGAATATTATTGAACAGGGTGAGGAGCCGACATGACGCTGCCCCGTATTCTGTTATGGCTGACGCTGGCTGGCCTGAGCCATGTTGCCCTGGCTGCCAGCGAACCTGCCCCCGCAGAGACAGATTGGGCACACTGGCTGTCTGGACAGCAGCAAACCACGCTGCACCCAGCCTGGCCCAATCCGCGCACGCCAGGTGCGCCGTGGATCAAGGTGGGCGTGCGCTCGCAGACGCTCAGCGTGTTTGATGAAGCTGGCGTGCTGATTCAGCGTTATCCGGTTTCCACTGCCAGGCGCGGGGTAGGCGAAGTGCAGAACAGCTACCAGACGCCGCGTGGCTGGCACCGAATTTGCGAGAAAATTGGCGATCAGGCTCCAGCAGATACCATTATTTTCCGGCGCGAAGTCACTCCGTGGAAATATACCCCGGAACTCCACGCCGAATATCCCAACAAAGACTGGATATTGACCCGGATTCTGTGGCTATGTGGCCAGGAACCAGGCCTGAACCAGGGCAACCGTGACGATGGCGCTTTGGTAGACAGTTATGCCCGCTATATCTATATCCATGGAGCAGGCGGGCATGTTCAGATGGGTGCGCCCACGTCGCTGGGCTGTGTGCGCATGACAAGTGATGCCGTCATCGACCTGTACCAACGGGCACCGGTGGGCATGGAGGTGCTGATTGATGAACAGGGTTAAGGTGATATCCCGCTGGCTGCTGTGCCTGGGGCTGTGTACGCTGGCCTGGCCGGTCTGGGCAGCCGCCCCGGCGCTGGGCGAATACGCCCCCGGCTTCCGGCTGGCCGACCAGCATGGGGTCAGCCGCGACCTGCAGGAATTTCGTGGTCGCTGGCTGGTGCTGTATTTTTATCCGAAAGACCAGACACAGGGGTGCACCGAGCAGGCATGCAGTTTTCGCGATGACTTTGTCAAAATCAAGCTGCTGGGGGCAGAAGTGGTTGGCATCAGCCTGGATAGCCGGGAAAGCCATGCCCAGTTTGCCCAGAAATATCTGCTGCCGTTCCCGCTGCTGAGTGACCCCGACGGCACGGTGGCCAGCCGCTATGGCGCGCTGACCAATCTGCTGGTACTGAAGTTTGCCCGCCGGCATACCTTTCTGATTGATCCACAGGGCCGGATTGCCCAGCGCTACACCGATCTGGACACCGCCACCTACGCCAGCCGCATCGTCAAGGATCTGACCACGCTGACCCGCAAGCCGGCCCCCTGACCTTCTTGTGCGGCAGGCCTTCCCGGCTCATCGGAAACAGCCTGCTGCTTGCTTGCCCATTGCCATGCATATTGAAATCAATACTCCCGCCCTGTTGTTTCCAGCCATCTCGCTGCTGCTGCTGGCGTACACCAACCGCTTTCTCGGCCTGTCCAGCACCATCCGCTCACTGCACCACGAATACCAGCAGCGCCCAGACCCCAAAATCCTGGGCCAGCTGGACAATCTGCGCCATCGGGTGGCGCTGATTCGCGGCATGCAGATCAGCGGCACGCTGAGCATTTTTTGCTGTGTGATCAGCATGGTGCTGGTGTTTGTCGGCTATGGCGAAGCCGCCACCTGGGTGTTTGGCAGCAGCCTGCTGCTGATGAGTCTGTCGCTGGCCTTGTCGCTGCGTGAGCTGTTTATCTCCGGCCATGCGCTGACTATTTTGCTGGCCGATATGGCCGAACCTCTGGCAGCTCACCATCAGCGCGAATCGTCGCGCCCGTGGCGGCGGCCAGAGGAGGATGAACCGCCCCCTTAATCAGCTGGCCAGCATGTCGTCGGTAGAAATCGCCATGCGCAGCGCCCCCCAGTGGCGGCCATTCACCTTCACCGGCAAGGAGATTTCCGACAATACCTCGCCCGTATCCCGCGAATAGGTTTGCAGCAGGAAAGGCTTGGTATTGCGCGCCGAGCGCAGGCCAATCGGGTCATCGAAACGACGCTGGTGACGGCAGTGGGCAATATCCACGGTCAGATTGCCGGTTTGCGGCTGGGCAAAGCGGCTTTGGTGGGTAGGCGCATAGCCTTGCAAGTCCACCAGGCAGGTGGCCACGCACTGCGGAATGGTCTGGGCGATTTCATCCAGCAAGGGTTGCAGTGCGCGGTGAAAAGCCTCGGTATATTCCAGGCGGAACTTGGGCGGTGCGCTGCCCGGCACGGGCTGGTACTGGCTGTCAAACAGGTTCAGCCCCTGCTGGGCAAAACCGTTCAGCTGCTGCTCCACCCGCTGGCGGAAACCGCCCAGCCTGGCCACCAGCCCCTCGACCACGCCATCGCCGGTGGTGAACGAACCGACCACTTCCTGTACGTTTTCTGCGGCAGCATTCATGTCGTGGGTGGTTTTTTCGGCAGCGCTGACCGCCTGCATGATCTCGGCGGACAAACCATGCACCTCGGCCACATGGGTGGTGATTTCACGGTTGCGCGTGGCCAGCGCCTGCATGGTGTCGGCCATCCGGGTCAGCCGCTGGGTGGTCAGCTCAAAATCGCCCACCAGGGTAGAAAAATTGCCCGAAGCACGGTCAACCACCTGCTTGGTCACTTCAGTGGTGCGCACAATACCCTGGGTTTCCACCAGCGTTTCGTCTACCTGGCTGACCATATGCTTGATATTGGCAAAGATGTCTTCGGTGGCGCGGCCCACCCGTTCGGCCAGCTTGCGCACTTCATCGGCCACCACGGCAAACCCCCGTCCGGCCTCACCCGCGCGGGCAGCCTCAATTGCGGCATTCAAGGCCAGCAAATTGGTCTGTTCGGCCACGTCCTTGATCAGCCCGGCAATCAACTGAATATCGCTGGACTGATGCGACAGCTCGCTGACGGTTTGAGAAAAGCGCTGCATGGCCTGGCTCATGTCGTGAATATGCCGGGTAATGTCGAGCAGTTCGCCGTGGGAATCCCGTGCCAGTTGCAGATTATTCGCCGTCTGCCGGGAAATCGCCCCGGTTTCGCCAGACATTGCCTCGACATCCGTGGCGGTGGCCGTGCTGAGGGTACGCACCGAGTCAGTCAGTTCACGCTGGGCCTGGGCATGGCTGGAAACCTTGCGGCTCATCTGCACCAGCCGGGCGGATTCCACTGCCGTGTGGATGGCCAGTTGGCGAATGCGGTTGATCATGTCGCGCAGCTTGCCCTGAAAGCGGTTATGCCCGGTGGCCAGCTGGCGGATTTCATCGTGAGTGTATACCGGCACATCCTGCGACAGATCGCCCGTGCCTTCACTGTGCTGATCCAGCAAGGCGGTGATTTCCCGCAAGGGGTGGACGATCAGGTGGCGCAGATACGCCACCCAGACAAACATGGCAATGGCCAGCAGCAGCAAGCCAGCACCGATCCAGCGCGTCAGCAACGGATCATCCAGCTGCCAGAGCAGATAGGCCGTCAATAGTGCATGCGGAATGAACACCATGAACACACTGAGCAGTTTCTTGCTCAGGCTATTAAAAAAAGTCTGTTCAATTTTCCGGTAGAGAGCCATATTTTCCAAACGTTGAAAGAGAGTTTGTGCCATACCACTTCCTTTTCCTGCCTGCCAGCTGCTACGCTGATTGAGCGTATCACTGCCGCGCGGCGCTGAACAGGCAAACGTTCGAATGCATTAATTTATGATTTAAGTATAATGTCCTCAGCAAAAGCACAAAAACAAAACCCGTCAGGGTTTGACCTGACGGGTTTGCCGGGAAGGGGATTAAGCGTTTAGCCTTGCACCACCGGAATTTTGCCAATACGGGCTTGCCATTCTTTCGGGCCGGTTTCATGCACCGACGTGCCGCCGGAATCCACCGCCACAGTGACTGGCATGTCCACCACGTCGAACTCGTAAATGGCTTCCATACCCAGGTCGGCAAATGCCACCACGCGCGACGCTTTGATCGCCTTGGACACCAGATAAGCGGCACCACCCACCGCCATCAGATACACCGCCTTGTGGTCCTTGATGGCGCTGATGGCAATCGGACCGCGCTCGGACTTGCCCACCATGCCCAAGAGGCCGGTCTCGGCCAGCATCTGGCGGGTGAATTTGTCCATGCGGGTAGCCGTGGTCGGACCCGCCGGGCCCACCACTTCGTCACGCACCGGGTCAACCGGGCCAACGTAGTAAATAAAGCGGTTGGTAAAGTCCACCGGCAGGGTTTCGCCCTTGTTCAGCATGTCGGTCATGCGCTTGTGCGCAGCATCGCGGCCCGTCAGCAGCTTGCCGTTGAGCAGCAGGGTTTCGCCTGGTTTCCAGCTGGCCACGTCTTCACGGGTGACGCTGTTCAGATCCACGCGGCGAGCCTGGGCCGACGGCGTCCAGGTTACAGCCGGCCAGTCATCCAGATTGGGCGCTTCCAGCTGGGCAGGGCCGGAGCCGTCCAGAATGAAGTGCACATGGCGGGTGGCGGCGCAGTTGGGGATCATGGCCACCGGCAGGCTGGCGGCGTGGGTCGGGCAATCCTTGATCTTCACGTCCAGCACCGTGGTCAAGCCCCCCAGACCCTGGGCACCAATACCCAGCGCATTGACCTTTTCATACAGTTCGATACGCAGTTCTTCTGCCCGGTTTTGCGCGCCACGGGCAATCAGCTCCTGAATGTCAATTTCTTCCATCAGCGCTTCTTTGGCCATCACCATGGCTTTTTCGGCAGTGCCACCAATGCCAATGCCGAGCATGCCCGGCGGACACCAGCCCGCGCCCATTTGCGGTACGGTCTTGATCACCCAGTCCACAATGCTGTCGGACGGGTTGAGCATGACAAACTTGGTTTTGTTTTCCGAACCACCACCTTTGGCGGCGATGTCCACTTCAACGGTATCACCCGGCACGATTTCGTAATGAATCACCGCCGGGGTGTTGTCCTTGGTGTTTTTGCGCGCGCCCGCCGGGTCGCTCAGGATGGAAGCACGCAGTTTGTTGTCCGGGTTGTTGTACGCGCGGCGAACCCCTTCGTTGATCATGTCGGTGACGCTCATGCTGGCATCGTCCCAGCGCACGTTCATGCCCACGCGCACGAAACAGGTGACAATCCCGGTGTCCTGACAGATTGGCCGGTGGCCTTCGGCACACATCCGGCTATTGGTCAGAATCTGGGCGATCGCATCTTTGGCGGCCGGGCTTTCTTCGCGTTCATACGCTTTGCCCAGGGCCTGGATATAGTCCTTGGGATGGTAGTAGGAAATGAACTGCAAGCTGTCGGCAATGCTGTCGATGAGATCCTGCTGGCGGATGGTGCTCATGCGCTACGCTCCTCTGGTTTGTCGATTGTGTGAGTAATCAGCAGGCGGCATTTTACTCGCTAAGCCGCACCATCGGGTCATTGCGATGCAGGGAATTATGTCGGGAATAGAAAATCCCCAGGCAGAAATGCAAAAAAGCCTGGATTGACCAGGCTTTTTTACTGATTTGGCGTCCCCACGGGGATTCGAACCCCGGTTATCGCCGTGAAAGGGCGGTGTCCTAGGCCTCTAGACGATGGGGACATCTGGCGCACCCGGAGCGATTCGAACGCCCGACCCTCTGGTTCGTAGCCAGATACTCTATCCAACTGAGCTACGGGTGCGTAACAGCATTTCATCATCGGCATGAAGCCGATAAGGTGAGGAGGTGATTTTCCTCGAATAAGGAGCCTGGCGTTGACCTACTTTCACACGGGTAATCCGCACTATCATTGGCGCGAAGCGGTTTCACTGTCCTGTTCGGGATGGGAAGGAGTGGGACCCACTTGCTATGGACACCAGGCATAAGCTGTCGTGCGCTGCATTGCTGCAACACACCAAAACGGGAAGAGTAACTTCAGTCATCAACTGGATCAGATCACATCTAAAACACCTGAAGCATCGCGGCTTATAGGATCAAGCCGCACGGGCAATTAGTATTGGTTAGCTTAATGCATTACTGCACTTCCACACCCAACCTATCAACGTCCTGGTCTCGAACGACCCTTCAGGGCACTCTAGGTGCCAGGGAAGTCTCATCTTAAGGCAAGTTTCGCGCTTAGATGCTTTCAGCGCTTATCTCTTCCGAACTTAGCTACCCGGCGATACGACTGGCGTCATAACCGGTACACCAGAGGTTCGTCCACTCCGGTCCTCTCGTACTAGGAGCAGCCCCCTTCAAACTTCCAACGCCCACTGCAGATAGGGACCAAACTGTCTCACGACGTTTTAAACCCAGCTCACGTACCACTTTAAATGGCGAACAGCCATACCCTTGGGACCGGCTACAGCCCCAGGATGTGATGAGCCGACATCGAGGTGCCAAACTCCGCCGTCGATATGAACTCTTGGGCGGAATCAGCCTGTTATCCCCGGAGTACCTTTTATCCGTTGAGCGATGGCCCTTCCATTCAGAACCACCGGATCACTATGTCCTGCTTTCGCACCTGCTCGACTTGTGGGTCTCGCAGTTAAGCTACCTTTTGCCATTGCACTATCAGTACGATGTCCGACCGTACCTAGGTAACCTTCGAACTCCTCCGTTACACTTTGGGAGGAGACCGCCCCAGTCAAACTGCCTACCATGCACGGTCCCCGATCCGGATGACGGACCAAGGTTAGAACCTCAAACACACCAGGGTGGTATTTCAAGGGCGGCTCCACAGAAACTGGCGTCTCTGCTTCAAAGCCTCCCACCTATCCTACACAAGTCTGTTCAAAGTCCAATGCAAAGCTACAGTAAAGGTTCACGGGGTCTTTCCGTCTAGCAGCGGGGAGATTGCATCTTCACAAACATTTCAACTTCGCTGAGTCTCGGGTTGAGACAGTGTGGCCATCGTTACGCCATTCGTGCGGGTCGGAACTTACCCGACAAGGAATTTCGCTACCTTAGGACCGTTATAGTTACGGCCGCCGTTTACTGGGACTTCAGTCAAGAGCTTGCACCCCATCATTTAATCTTCCAGCACCGGGCAGGCGTCACACCGTATACGTCCACTTTCGTGTTGGCACAGTGCTGTGTTTTTATTAAACAGTCGCAGCCACCTTTTCACTGCAACCCCATCGAGCTCCGGACGCGAGGTCCTTCACCCTACCGGGGCACACCTTCTCCCGAAGTTACGGTGTCAATTTGCCGAGTTCCTTAACCCGAGTTCTCTCAAGCGCCTTAGAATTCTCATCCTACCCACCTGTGTCGGTTTGCGGTACGGTCAATTGTGAGCTGAAGCTTAGAGGCTTTTCCTGGAAGCATGGGATTACTCACTTCAGTGCCGTAGCACCTCGTTATCACGCCTCAGCATTGGCCCACCGGATTTGCCTGATGGACCTGCCTACACGCTTGAACCAACTATTCCAACAGTTGGCTGAGCTACCCTTCTCCGTCCCCCCATCGCACTCACAATCGGTACAGGAATTTTAACCTGTTTCCCATCGACTACGCATTTCTGCCTCGCCTTAGGGGCCGACTCACCCTACGCCGATGAACGTTGCGTAGGAAACCTTGGGTTTTCGGCGTGCGGGACTTTCACCCGCATTATCGCTACTCATGTCAGCATTCGCACTTCTGATACCTCCAGCAGCCTTTACAAGCCACCTTCGCAGGCCTACAGAACGCTCTCCTACCATATGTACAGAGTACATATCCGCAGCTTCGGTTACATGCTTGAGCCCCGTTACATCTTCCGCGCAGGACGACTCGACCAGTGAGCTATTACGCTTTCTTTAAATGATGGCTGCTTCTAAGCCAACATCCTGGCTGTCTAGGCCTTCCCACTTCGTTTACCACTTAGCATGTCATTTGGGACCTTAGCTGGCGGTCTGGGTTGTTTCCCTCTTGACACCGGACGTTAGCACCCGATGTCTGTCTCCCAGGCTCGTACTTGACGGT